>CALJVI010000198.1 GCA_937974575.1 uncultured Saprospiraceae bacterium
GGGTCTATAAAAGTGGCATTCTTACCAAAGAATTTCATCACCTTTTGGGGATTATTGCCTGTCCAACTATTCAGATATTTTTGAATGTACTTTTCTAATTCCTTCTTTTTCATTACGAATAATATTTTTAATAATGTATAAATCGGTTATATATAACAAGATACTTACAATGGTTATACTTATAATCATATTTGTATACGTAACTCTGTAGATTTTGATCTAAAATAGTGGTTTTCAAAGGAATGATATAGTAAACCAAGCTAAATTTCAGATTTTCTGATTCAAAAACGAGTCATCCTTCTGCTTTTCTTGCTTGAAAAAGAAAGGCAAATAAAATAAGGCAAAGAGTACTAGAGCAATAAATTGACCTGTCATTAAATAAATAGGCCACGGGCCAAAGAAGTCCAGCAAGCTACCATTTGGTGGCTTATGCATAGTGTACGAATAATTGGCCTCTAGCAGGCAATTGATACCATGGACAAATACAAGAAACAGATTGGCCCACCAGAAAGCTCGCCAAATATCCTGCTTCTCAGGCTTCCACTTGAATACGAAGACCCCATATAAAATGGACATCACTAAACCCGCATGTATAATCCAAGAGAAAATTGATTCATAATGCGGCAAGCCGAATTTAATATCTGGGGTAATCAGAGCATTGGTAGTCCCAGCCATCACCCAAAAATACATAGTCCCAAATAGGCGTTTGTTTCCCGACCAGAAAAGGATGGGTAATATAAAACATACTAAACGACAAATAAATAAGGGAAGATCTTCCAGATAAGTAAATTCTCCCATCCTATGTTCTACAAACATTCTCGATAGTAATCCCAGCAAAGGGATACAAGCTAGAACCATTCCTAGTGTTCGTTGCCCAGATTCTTTAAGATATCTATTGGCGACAGAATAGAACAAAATGGATATAATCACATAGAAAAAAAGCACTCCTAAATGCTCTAAGGAAAAGGCCGTAAACCTATGTTGACTGGTGTAAAAAAAGTCCATGCTGTAGTTTGAGTATCTGTCTATTAAATTGACAAACAACAATGTACAATTTTTATTTAGATCTGAAAAGTGGGCACCGAAGGTGGTAAACACAGAGCTCGGAGAGCGTCAGAGCAAGGGATCGGAAGTGTACGAGGTACGAGTAAAGCGGAGAGCCAGGTCACGTCCATAGGGCGTATAGACAAGGCTCTGCCTGTCTATACTCCCTATGGATCGTGATGATCCCAAATACTTTCTATAATTAATGAATAATATATTAGTGGCTGCCCCAGATAATACCTCCACCAATGACGTCATCCCCTTCGTAAAACACAGCGGATTGGCCAGGGGCAACACCGGTCACATTGGACAAAAATTCGACATCAATTTTGCCATCAGAAGCAGTTTGTAATTTGGCCAAACTACCTGGGCTATTGTATCTAATCTGAGTAAGCCAATCTCCATCTGGGATGGTAGGATATTTCATGGAATTCACCTGATTGACTTTCATACCATTTCTGATAAGATCCTCTACTCGACCAAGGACAACTTCATTGGTTGTGGGTCTTATTTCGGTAACATACATAGGTTCACCAAACGCAATACCAAGCCCCTTACGTTGACCTATAGTATAAAATGGGTATCCTTCATGCTTACCAATTGGTTCACCCTTGGTACTAAGGAAAGAACCTCCAGCTACACGCTCTTCTAGGCCTTCTACACGACGCTTTAGAAATCCACGATAGTCATTATCTGGGACGAAGCAGATCTCATAGCTCTCCGCTTTTTTGCTCAAATCGGTATATCCCCAATCTGCAGCCATCTGGCGAACCTCTGACTTTTGGTGTGGACCTAGAGGAAACTTACTTCGTTGCAAGCACTCTTGGCTCAGGCCCCATAGCACATAGGACTGATCCTTGTGTAAATCTTCTGCCTTGGAGACAAAAAGTCTATCCTCCTGACTCTTGATCTTGGCATAATGACCTGTAGCTATAAACTCGCAATCCAATGCATCTGCCCTTTTGAGCAATGAAGACCATTTGATATGAGTATTGCATAGCACACATGGATTGGGTGTGCGGCCTGCAATGTACTCATCAACAAAGTTATCGATCACATAATCCCCAAAATCTGCCCGTATATCTACTATAAAATGGTGGAAGTTCATATCCACAGCTACTTGGCGGGCGTCATTGATGGAATCCAGGCTACAGCAGCCCGTCTCCTTGGATGAGCCTCCGCTGCTGGCGTAGTCCCAAGTCTTCATGGTAACGCCTACTACTTCATATCCTTGCTCGTGCAGCATCATGGCGGTGACAGTGCTGTCAATACCTCCACTCATCGCTACTAATACTCTACCGTGCTTACTCATGAATACTGAATTTGTGTATGCAAAATTAATACAAAAACACTATTAATGTAAGGAAAGTTTAAAGCATGAGAAATGCTTTAAAAATCGCCCAAAAACGGGCACTTAACACAGGCTTAATTTAGGAGATATCATTTAATCTATAATTAACATAGGCATAATATGTCATTAATAGAGGGTCTGCATCTTTGCAGTATAAATAAAACAACATTAATAAAACAAAAAAAACAATAATGAAAATCTTTACAAATGTTAATTTTCTTTTCTTCACCCTTGTATGCTTAGGCTTATTTACGTCTTGTGGTGATGACGATACTATTGGTGGAAATGGAGGTGATGTTTCGGGTGGAGCTATAGATCAAGAAGCAGCTACATTGTTTAGAGATTATTTTGATAGTGGTTCTAATGTGTATGCTGATCCATCTTTTACCTCTCAGTTCATGCCGATGAGCGACTTGGGTTCTACTTGTGCTACAGGTGCAGATACAGATGATGCTGACTACAAAGGTGCTATAATGCCCAACGGAACACCATGGTATAGTGGTTGGTCATCATACGAGAACATACTCAATGGTAGTGGAACAAAGAGCTTCTCTACTGGTAACATCGTTAATATCTCAGATGCTGATATGACTTCAGCTGGAAGTGAAATCAACTGGACTAATGACAATACTTATGTACTGGATGGTTTGGTCTTTGTAAATGCTGGTCAAACGCTTAACATACAAGCTGGCACAGTGATACAAGGCAAGCCAGGAGAAGGAGCTAATGCTTCGGCTTTGATCATTGCGAGAGGTGCAAAAATTATTGCTGAGGGTACAGCTGCGCAACCTATCGTATTCACTTTTGAAGGAGATACAGGATTGACAGCTCCCACAGAAAGAGGCAGATGGGGAGGCCTAATCGTACTAGGTGCATCTAGTCTAAATAGTAATCCTGGCGAATCTGCTATTGAAGGTATAGATACCAATGAAGCAAGAGGTCTGTATGGGGGTAATGATGAAGGAGATAATTCAGGAATCCTAAAGTACATCTCTGTGAGACATGGAGGTACCAATATTGGAGCTGACAATGAGATCAACGGAATCACTTTTGGTGGCGTAGGATCAGGAACAGTAGTTGACTTCATCGAAGTAATCGGCAATAAAGATGATGGTATCGAATGGTTTGGCGGTACTGTAAACACGAAGCACATTCTGTCTATCTACTGTGGAGATGATGGTCTTGACTACGATGAAGGATATAGAGGAGTAAATCAATATATCATAGTACACCAAGATCCCGCGGACTCAGCAGCTGACCGAGGTGGTGAGCATGATGGCGGAACTAACCCTGAAGAAGCGACTCCATATGCAACGCCTATATTCACCAATGTAACCTCTATTGGAAATTCAGGTAGTCGTGCTATAACATTTAGAGATAATGCCGGGGGAGAATACTACAACTCAATTTTTATCAACTATGGAAAAGGAATCGATGTAGAGAATATCATCGGTCAAGATCAAGATTCATTCAAGCAGTTTCAAGATTTCAACTTGAAGCTTGAGTGTAATGTATTTTGGAACATAGGTGCTGGTACAACAGGTGCTGAACTCTTTACTATTTCAAACTAATATGACAATCATTGATCCCCCTTTTGGTAAGGCCAAAGGGGGATTAACTTTATTTAAACTTTCACACTTTCACAAAATGATTTTTAAACTTTCACAATTAACGATACTCCTTACCATTCTCACCTTCAGCTTGTGTGCGCAAAATGGAACACTTAGTGGTATCGTCCTTGAAAAAACTTCAGAGCTTGAAGTAATCGGTGGCAATGTAGTCATAGCAGGTACTGCTACTGGAACCATTACCGACTATGATGGATCTTATATACTAGAATTAGAGCCTGGTACATACAATATAGAATTTTCCTATATCGGCTTTCAAAACTTTATTGCAGAAAATGTAGTGATTACTGCTGACGCAACTACTACCCTAGATGTGCAGCTTGAAGATGAGTCTGTGGATCTTGAAGGCGTTGTCGTTACAGCTAAAGCATATAAAAATACAGAAGCCTCTGTACTAGCACTTCGTCAAACATCTGCTCTTGTATTGGATGGTATTTCTGCTTCACAATTCAAAAAAAGTGGAGATAGTGATGTAGCACAGGCAGTAAAACGTGTACCAGGAGTAAGCCTTGAAGGCGGAAAGTATGTATACGTTAGAGGCCTAGGTGACAGGTATAGTAAAACTACCTTGAACGGTGCAGAGATTCCAGGTTTGGATCCAAATAGAAATACTGTTCAAATGGATCTTTTCCCTACCTCATTGGTAGATAATATCGTAGTATACAAAACCTTTTCTCCAGATCTACCAGGTGACTGGACGGGCGGACTTGTAAATATAAGCACAAAGGATTTTCCAGAAACATATTCTGTTTCTGCATCATTGTCTACTGGTTACAATCAGAACAGTAACTTGAATGGTGATTTTCTTACTTACGACAACAGTGGATCAGACGCCTTGGGCTTTGACAATGGCTCTAGAGCTATACCCAGCATCATTGCTGGACACGACGGTACGCTGACTGACTATACTCAAGGTATCGGAAATGGTGCAAAAGCACAGGAAGTGGCCGATTTTACTAGAGCTTTTGATAATACCTGGACGATGGAGCAAGCAGCAAGACCATTAGATCATGGAGTATCTTTCAATATTGGCAATGAGCTTAACTTTCTAGGTAAATCACTTGGACTGATAGCTTCTGCAACTTACAACAGAAACTACTCAGCTTACTATAATGGCGCAACGGGTATCTACCAACTAAGCGGGGACTATGCATCTACTAGCTTTCTAAATCCGCAGATCAGCTTAAGTGATAATGAGGGAAGAGAACAGACAACATGGGGATCCTTGCTTGCTGCATCAATGAAAGTAAATGAATTCAATACGATAAAATTGATGGGTATGCATAATCAATCTGGTGAAAGCATATCTAAGTATGCGGTAGGGACTAAAAATTCAGATGATCCTAACGATATATTTCAAACTAGATCTTGGAGATATTTAGAGAGAAGCTTATCAACTTTTCAAGCAAACGGAGACCATAAATTGGGTGCTGATAAAAATATAAAGCTAGCTTGGATAAGCTCCTTCTCTATCTCGAAACAGGATGATCCTGATTTGCGTTTTTTCACTAACCGTATCAATACGATCAATAACAATCCTTTCTTGAAGCCCTCTAGTGATAATGTGCCGACACGTTTCTACAGAGATATGGTGCAAAACAATTCTGACTCTAGAGTATCCTTGGAAATTCCATTTTTGAATTGGAATGAACAGGAAAGTACCTTGAAGTTTGGTGGTGCATTGAACTACAAAGACAGGACATTTAGAGAAACGAGGTACAACTTCAATAACAATAATCCAGCTATCGCATTGCCAAATCAGGCAGATATCACTGGGTCTCCATTCATAGATATGAGTTTTTATTTTGCTGATGATAATTTAGTATCGGCAAATGCTTCTGGCTACGAAAATAATGGAGAAGGTGTTTTTGTAACGGATAACTTTGATGCAAGAAATAACTATCACGCAAGTGCAAGTACAGTGGCGGGATTTGCCATGGCTACCCTGCCCCTCAACGATAGAATCCAAACTGTCTTTGGCGTCAGAGCTGAGCGTACTTTTGTAGGCTTAGAAACCTTTGACAAAGAATCTACACTAGATAGATATCCTAACTTGGATGGCAAGAGTAACCTATTGAACAATATTGATTTGCTGCCAAGTGCAACGGTCAACTATAGCGTCAATGAAAAGCAGAAAGTAAGATTCTCCTACTCTCGCACGGTTGCTAGACCTACGTTTAGAGAGTTGGCTCCTTTTGCATCTTTTGCCTTGGACGGCGGTTTTGTATTTATTGGAAATCCTGAATTGCAAAGAACTACCATAGATAATATAGACTTACGTTGGGAACTATTTCCTAATTCTGGAGAAAGTTTATCACTTGGAGCATTTGCTAAAAACTTCAATAACCCCATTGAGCGCACCTTCAATCCTGAAGCACAAAATGCTGAGCTTACTTACAGAAATGTTGACAATGCTCGATTAGTTGGAGCTGAATTAGAATTTCGCAAAAAACTATCTTCTATCATTCCTGCATTGAAGGGTTTTGATTTCAATACCAACTTGACGTATATCTATTCACAGACAGATATCGATGCTGAAGAGCTTGCTCAAATAAGAGCATCGCAGCCTGAGGCAAAGGATAAGAGACAGATGTTTGGTCAAGCGCCTTACGTGTTTAATGCAATGCTTTCTTACAAATCCACACGTGGTACAAAGGCAAGTGCTTCATTTAATATCATTGGAGATGCTATATCTGTAGTGACCAGAGGAGCAACACCAAACTATTATCAAAAAGCAAGACCATCTCTAAACTTAAGAGTAAGTCAAAAGATTAATAAATTATTTAATCTTACCGTAGGGGCTACTAATGTATTGAATGCTGATATAGCTGAAATCGCCACATTCAAGGGCAATGATTACGCTATCCAAAAGTATAGCCCAGGCGTAAACTATAGCTTAAGTCTCAGCTATAAACTTATAAAAGAGTAATTAAGTAAAGTTTGATTATCATAATTAAGGTCCAGCAAAGTGAAAGTGCTGGGCCTTTTTTTGTTTATATGGTTCCTTAACAGCTAAATTTTTGTCGATAAATAGTGGAAAAGGGACCTAAAACCTTAAAAATGGTTAGTGTATCGAAATTAAACATAATTTAACATGCTGAATATCAGACACATATCGCCCAATGTTAACTTAATGTAAACTAAAGGTTTCTTATATGTAAATAATCCAATATCTTGTATTCATTAAACGTGGTTCTTGCCATTATTTATGAATACAAAAATGACATCTCTATATAAGTTGCTGCTGGTTGCCATCTTAATGATGTCACTGCTTATTAATGCCCATGCTTCCGCTAACAGTGATGTTAAAGTACCTTTTCACCTCATAAATGGATTGACCATAATCCAAGCTGAAATCGACGGTATCCAAGGCAACTTCCTTTTGGATACGGGCTCTGATGGTATTTTTATTGATGGGGACTTGGAAGAGGCCCATCAGCATAACATAGTCAGCTTAGGAGGCATTTCTACTATTTCAAATACTGTGCTCGAAGAATTGAAAGTAGGATCATTCCGTCAATATAAGCTTGATGCACAAATCATTAGTCTTTCTCCAATTGAGGAACACTTAGGGATTGACTTGAAGGGAATTATTGGAGGTCATATTTTTAGACCACGAGTCATGACTTTTGATTTTGTAGCATCTCAAATTACGCTTTCAGACAAGCTCAGTAAAAGTGAAAAAACTGGTTTCACAAACAAGATAAATATTCAGCTCATCAATGACATCCCTGTTGTAAAAGTAAAAATTGAGAACAAATGGTACCAATTTGCCTTAGATAGCGGATCTTCTATTCATTTTATGGATGCTAAACTATTAAGTAAACTATCTAACGTAACTAATACTTCCGAAAATAGCACTTTGAAATGTCTCGCAAACACTAATACAAGTATTCAAAAAAAGACGATCAATAGCCTTTCCTTAGGTAGTATAACTTTTGAAAATCAAACCTGTATACCCTATTCTTTTGAAACTGTGAATGCATCTACTCCATTTACCTTGGACGGCATTCTTAGTCTTTCACAACTCATGCAAGAAACCATAATCATAGACTATACAAGATCAAAATTGTACTTTTAAATTCCCTCTCTACCCTTTTATTTTTAAAATGTCAGAATATACTGCTCTAGCTGTTACTGTAGGCCCGGCACCTGCGCCTTGTATAATGATAGGTTGATCCTTATAGCT
Organism: uncultured Saprospiraceae bacterium; assembly: GCA_937974575.1. Classification (GTDB taxonomy): domain Bacteria; phylum Bacteroidota; class Bacteroidia; order Chitinophagales; family Saprospiraceae; genus JALZVN01. The sequence continues at coordinate 8,213 of CALJVI010000198.1, forward strand.
CTCGGTGTATACCTCAAATAAGGTGTCTGCATTCTTGATCTGACCTAAAGGTGTCTTATTTGAAACAGGTTTCAATGAAACACTCATTGAAGCACTTTTTACATCTAATTCAGCTACGTATCTAAGGACTTCATCCTTTTTGAGCTGATTTTTTATGCTTTGATAATATTCATTGATCTGAGTTTGCCTTTCTAAAAATTCAGAGACTTCCTTGATGGATTGCAATTCTGCAGGAATCAAATTCTCTACCTGTACATTCGATATATCGCTTTGGTAATTGATCTCTCTCGCAAGGATCACCAACTTCCTAGCAACATCCAAACCATTCATATCTTCTCTAGGATCTGGTTCTGTCAAACCTGCTTGCATAGCTTCACTGAGTACGCTTGTAAAAGCCACATCCTTGACAGAATAATTATTAAATATGTAACTCAAAGATCCGCTAAACACTCCTCTGATTTTGGTCACTACGTCTGAAGAGCTGCGAAGACTACTTAGAAGATTTATAATGGGTAAACCTGCTCCTACATTAGCTTCATAATAGAAGCTTTTTGTTTTGTGCAACAGTCTGTTTCTTAATGTATGATATGCTTGGAAGTCTCCAGAATTAAATTTTTTATTAGAAGCTACGATATTGAAATTATTTTCGACGAATAACTCATAATGATCCGTAATCTCTTGCGAAGAAGTATTGTCTACGATCACGATGTCATTCAAATACAATGACTTTAATTCAGTAATAAGTTTATGAATAGTGTAAGACTTTTCAGAAGCGCTGAGTTGTTCTTTCCAATTACTACTCAAACCATTGGCATCAATAAAACATCTTTTTGAATCTGCTATTCCAATAACTTTAACGTCAACGCCTCTAGCTTGAATAATCTCAACAGAGGTTTCGTGAATCTGTCTAATAAGTTCAGCGCCTACCTTTCCTTTTCCAAAAGCAAAAATAGGTATGGTTTTGATAACACCGAAAACCTCATTGTGTACAAGATTTACAGCTTTATCTAAATGCTGAGAACTGACTACTAATGAAATATGCTCGCCACTAATGCTATTGCTAATGAGGTGCATCCAAATACCATTTTTGCGCAAAGTAGAGATGGCTTTTTCTAGGGCGAAGTTGTGCCTTCCAATAATGGCGACAATACCTACTTGGTTATTGATACGGATACTCGAAATCTGCTGTAATCTAAGTTCATCTTTAAACTCTTCATTAAGTAAAAGTTCTGCATATGTTGCATCATCATTATGTATCACAAATCCAATACCCCTTTCCGAAGAGGCTTGTGAAATCATCTTGATATTAATTTTAGCTTTGCTTAAACAGGTAAACAATCTAGCATCAATTCCAATTTTTTGAGAGAGATCGTCCCCTTCAATAATAACGAGGGAGACCTCCTCGATGGTCGTCACTGCTTTTATTCCGCTCGGCCCACCTGCTTGGTCTATTCTTGTTCCTAATGCAGTGGGTTGGCGACTGCACTTTATGATCAAGGGAATCTTAGATTGTATCAAAGGTAAAATAGTCTTAGGATGAAGAAGATTCATACCGAAATTAGCCATTTCATTAGCCTCTTTATAAGTCATAGCATCAATCTTGATGCTATTGCTCACTGCATGTGGATTGGAGCTATATACACCATCAATATCTGTCCAATTCTGAACCTCTTTAGCTTGTATAAAATTGGCCAAAAGAGATGCTGTGTAATTACTTCCATTTCGGCCTAAGGTTACTGTCTTGTTTTCCTCACTACTTGCGATGAAGCCAGTAACTACTGGAATAATATCTTCTCCTAGAGCGGAGAAAACCGCTTGTGTAGCTGATCGACTTTTCTCTATATTGACTTCATATTCTCCCAGAAGACTATCTGTATAGATCAAATTACGCGCATCTAAATACTTAGCCTTTAGCCCATTTTTAGTAAGCCAAAGTGTAATACTTTTAGCACTCAAAATTTCACCAAAAGCAATGACCCTGTCATAAGCAAATTCGCTGTCATCTCTTAAAAGTTTAACTGCTTTCAGCACTGCTTCTAGATTCTCTAAATCCTTACTTATCCCCTCCCCTAATTCATCTTTGGTCAGATATTCAATCAAAGACTGATAACCTTTATCGAAATCAAGACCCTTCTTAGCGAGATCAAACAATTTAATTAATTTATCGGTAGTCTTCCCTCTTGCCGAGACCACTAGAGCTATAACACCTCTTTGGTTTTCATTTTTAACGATAGACAATACTCTTTCCAACTGTTCCCTTCCATATAAGGAACTGCCTCCAAACTTCATCACTACTCGTTTTGAAGATATCTTTGAACTACTTTGTCTATAAAAAGAATCAATACAAGAACTAATTTTATCTGATTCTTTCAAAAAACCATCATGTCCATAGTCGGAATCAATTTCGTTAAATATCGCATTTGGTATATGCTCAGCCATAAACTTTTGAAAGCGAATGGGTACTAGAGTATCTGTAGTAAACCCAATGACGAGAGTAGGAATTTTGATGCTCCTCAAGGCGGCAATTTCTCCACCTCTGCCTCTGCCTATATTATGCGAATCTATACATTTGGTGAGATAGTAAAAACATAGTGCATCAAAAGATTTACTAAATTTATTTCCTTGATAGTTCATGTATGAGGAGGCCTTAAAATTATCAATTGCACCTTCATGATCTGTCTGGGTCTGTATCAAATCATCGCTGGTTCTATAGGTAAGCATAGCTATAGCACGTGCAGCTTTCATACCCTCTACCCCTGAATCTTGCTTACCAAAAGAGGCATCTGCTTGAAGTGCCATTCGTTGAGATTCATGGATGGCGATACCCCATGCAGATTCCCTACTACTGGACGCCAAGAGGATCTGATGATCTACAGTACCCCTAAAACTGTATGCAAACTCCAAAGCTTGGTAGCCGCCAAATGAGCCTCCTATAAGTGTATGAATCTTATCAATACCTAAATGGTCCGCTAAAATAAGATGTGCTTTTGCAACATCTCTTATCGTAAAGTATGGAAACTCCGTATTATTTGGTTTTGAACTCCCATAAGGAGAGCCGATGCTGTTGGCGCAAACTATAAAGTACTTCGCAGGATCATAGATTTTTTGGGAACCAAATATTCCTGTCCACCAAGACATGACATCTGAATGTCCTGAGATGGCGTGAAAAACCCAAATGACATTATCTCTCTTTTTATTAAGAACACCAAAGGTATCATAGGCGATAACTAAATTCTCAATATGGGCTTTTGATTCTAATATTAATGATTGGTGATGTGTATATTTTTTCATGGTCTATTTGATTTTGTATAATGCTTGATCTATGTCTTGAATGAGGTCATTGACATTCTCGAGGCCCACGGATAATCGAATGTAACTGGGTGAAATCCCCATTTCCAATTGTTGTATAGGGTCTAACTTTGAATGTGTTGTAGAAGCGGGGTGAGTCGCAATAGATCGACTATCTCCGAGATTGGCTGTTAAACTGTGTATCTTCAATTGATTTAAAAACTCCATACTTTGCTGCACAGAGCCCTTTAGTTCGAAGCCCAACAAACCACCACCAAACTTCATTTGGGCTTTAGCGAGTGCCTGTTGAGGACTTGTTGACAAAAATGGATAATAGATTCGCTCCATCTTTTTGTGTCCTTGTAGCCATTCCGTAAGTGCCTTTGCATTTTGACAATGTCTATCCATACGTAGTGAAAGTGTCTCTATACTTTTAGAAAGTATCCATGCATTAAATGGGGAAAGGCAGGCGCCAGTCCTTCTAATAAATTCGTAGCATTTTTTTACAAGTGCCTCTTCGCCAAGAATGGCACCGCCTAATACACGTCCTTGACCATCTATATATTTGGTAGCAGAATGTAGCACTAGATCAATACCAAAATCGCTGGGATTCTGTAAGTATGGTGTAGCAAAACAATTGTCAACAATGGAAACAATATTATTCGACTTGGCAATATTTGCTATAAATCTAAGGTCTGCTATTTTTAACGTAGGATTGGAGGGAGTCTCTAGATATATAAGCTTTGTATTTTTCTTTACCCCTTGCGCCCAAGCTGTGTTGTCATCCACATCAACAAGTGTATACTCCACTCCCATCTTGGGTAAGATCTGGGTTATGATATATTGGGCATTTCCAAAGATATCTTTAGACGCTAAGATGTGATCTCCTTGTACTAAGATTGCTGCAAAACTAGTATACACAGCTGCCATACCAGAAGCAGTAGCAATGCCAGACTCGCAATGTTCTAAAGCACAAAGTTTGTCAATAAACTCGGTTGTATTTGGATTAGAAAAACGGGAATACAAATTTCCTTCTTCTTGACCTTTGAAGATGGCTGATCCTTGCTCAGCAGAATCAAAGGTGAAACTTGAACTTAGATATAAGGGGGTAGAATGCTCTCGGTATTGTGAGGAGGGACACTGGGTGCGTATCGCTAGTGTTTCAAATTGATAATCAGAATTTTCCATTTTTAGAATAATAATATCAAAAACGGAAGATCAGAAACAGTCTATTGAATAAAAACTGCGACTACTCATCTATCTCTATTGCTAGAGATGGAATTAGCACCATTGCCAAAGAGGCTGGTTGCTAAGGTATCAAAGGGCCATTTCCCTCCACCTTTCTTGATAAGTGAATAAAATAAAGAACTATTGACTGCAAACATATCTTTAAATAAAGTAAACTCCTAAGTAGGTGATGTTAATTATTTCATAAGACTTTGAGAATTGACGATGATACAATATCAATGCAAAATGGTTGTCAGAGAAGAATGCGATAGGGGTAGTAACAGGGCACAGCTTTGCTGGGTAGTCCGTGCGTAGGCTGGTGGGAAAGGCAAGGACCGAGCGAGTAGCGAGCTGTGGATGGCCCGCCCCAAAGACAAAAGGCCCAGCGGAATTTTTATTCCAGCTGAGCCTTTTGTCTTTGGGGATCGCCCAATATATTATATTTAGAAGTTAGGACAAACCACTTTGCCGCGTCTCTCTCTGCTAGGTGCAGTATACATAAGTGACAATTCGTAGGCACCACGAGAATTGGTAGCCGTGACAAGTGATGAAGTATTTATATCATAGCTTATCCCAATCTGCATTACATCGTACTCTAAGGTAAGATTAAAGATAATCGCATCTGTCTGAACACTACTTTCTAGCTCATTGGCAATGTGGCCCCAGAATCCTGCACGTATAGCAATCTCCCTCCAATCATCGTTGCTATAACGAATATTGGATCCGAAAGTATAAGATCGTGATGGCCCTTGGATTTGTGCGACCATCGCTGGTAGGATACTCATCTGATCACCAAAAGGAATTTGAGCACCAGCATGTATCACCCATCTTTTATCCGAAACACGCCCTTGATCACCGAGGAAAGAAACCATAGGGCTATTCACATGATTGACTGCACCACCCGCGTATACACTAAAATTTTTATCAATGATGCCGTACCACATTAATCCAGCATTTACATTCAAGTAAGCATTGGTATTTCCAGATAAGGATTCATTATTTGCAGCTGTAATATCAATTTCTTCTTTGAAGTCATCAAATTGGGAAGTAAACCATAGATCTCCGTAATCGAATTTTCTCTGCCCTACCCCAACTTGGCCTCCTGCAATGAGGTATTGACCTTGAGATGAATATCCTGTTCCACTCAATTTTTTGAGATAAGAAATATTCAAATGTCCAAGTGTTTGATTCAATCTAGCTTCGCCAGCCTGGTCTCTCATAAAGTCAAAACCCATAGCAAGATAATCATCACCAACAATATTATGCCTGTAATCAAAACTGGCTGCTACTGTCCGGAAAGAATTTTTATCCAATACACTTGACCACTGATCTCTATAGTTAATCACTGTTCTCCAACTGCCATCGTAGACCCCATTCATAGCAGGGTTTAATTGCAAAGGAGCTGCATAGAATTGCGAGAATCTAGCATCTGGTGCTTGAGCCCATGCTATGCTAGCAATAAAAAGAAAAACAAAACTGATATGTAAATGTAATTTTCTCATGGTATTCATTATCTAATCAATGTAGTAGATCCTTGGAAATTATCAGTCGAACCATCTTCAAATGAAACTTGTAAAGTCCAGATATAAACTCCAGTTTCCATCTCTTCACCTCGGAAGGTTCCATCCCATCCTATAGTAACATCATTGATATTAAAATCTGATCTTTCATAAACCGTTTCTCCCCAACGGTCATATACTTTAAAATTATCAATCTGAACTATGTTCTTTGATTTTCCGTGTACTACGAGTAAATCATTATTGGAATCTCCATTGGGAGTAAATCCTGTAGGCACCATTACTTGAGCTATCTTCTCTACAAACACGGTTACGAAATCATTGGCTTCACAGCCATTGTCATCTATTCCGTAGGCTTCATAGGTAGCCGTAAAGATTGGTGAAACAGTCGTGGTATTGCACTCTGTACAAGTCAAGTCAAAATCGGTAATACTTGACCAAACAATTTCAGGAGTACCAACTGCATTAAACATAACTACGTCCAAACTAGCACTATCTCCAATGGAAATAAACTGATCCTCTCCTGCAAATAAATCAAACTCGGGCACGGTTCCTATTTGTATAAGTGAATCCCAAGTACAGCCTCTATCATCTCTAATGTATACAGGATAAGCGCCTGTCTCCAGCCCTGTTCGAATATTCTGCGA
>CALJVI010000199.1 GCA_937974575.1 uncultured Saprospiraceae bacterium
AGAAGGTGAAATCGGTAAACTCAATGTGGCTTTAGCTAAGAAACCAAAAGAGGTCGAAGTGATCAAAGAAGTGATCAACGATAAAGAACTCAATAAGTGGAAAGACAAGTATAACAAGCTTGAAGACAAAGTAGCTACTGCAGACACTAGAATAAAGACCTTGTCTGACGCTAGTAAGACCTTGGAAGGGGAGATTAAAAACCTTCATAAGGAATTGGCTAAGAAGCCGAAAGAAGTAGAAGTGATCAAGGAAGTTCCAATAAAAGTAGAAGTTGAAAAGATCGTCACTAAGGAGGTCGTAAACAACAAGGAACTTGATAAGTGGAAAGCTAAGTACAGTGACTTGAATGCTAAATCTGCCAATATCACTAAGGAGAACAAGCGACTTGAAAAGGAATTGGCTAAGAAGCCAAAAGAAATAGAGATCATACGTGAAATTGAAGTCATCAAAGAAGTGCCTATCGAAATCGTCAAAGAGGTCGAAGTGGTCAAAGGAATCGATTTTGATTCTTTAAAGAACATGATGATGAATATGAATACGGTCGAAATTTCTAAGCAAGTAATTGGTGAAACAAGAACTGCGAAGACTGGAAAAGTAGTAGAGCGCAATGAAATAAAGACGGGTAGTCGTAAGACTACTAAGAAAACAACTGCGAAAGCATCTGCTTCTAAAGCAAAATCTTCAAGCAAGACTAAGGCTTCTGCTTCTAAAGGAAAATCTAAAGTGGCTGCCGCAAAAGGGGGCAAAAAAGATGATCTGAAGAAGATTGAAGGTATTGGACCAAAGATTGAGCAACTGTTGCATAATGACGGTATAAAAACTTTCAAGCAGTTGGCTGAAGCTAAAGTAACTCGACTTAGAAAGATCTTAGAGGATGCAGGTTCTAGATATAGAATGCACGATCCAGGATCATGGCCTAAGCAGTCAAACCTTGCTGCAAAGAATGATTGGGATAAGCTCAAGAAGCTCCAAGATAAATTGCAAGGAGGTAGATAATTATTTTAGAAAACTTTAAAAGCAAGCTAAATAAATGTTTAGATTACAAAAGCAAGCGAAGGTAAATACGCGCATTCCTGCTGATCACAACGGGTTGGAAACTACACTTGAAGTCATGAAAGATGGAAGTGTTAACCACATCTCGGTGAATGTAGATATCAAGAATGCCAATCCAAGTGACATTCAGTTGGAGCTGGTAGGGCCGAATGGTAAACGAATTGCCTTGCAGAATAAAGGCGAAGCTAATTCGGTGGGGAATGCGATTCCATTTCATAAATCTTTTTCTGGGACTACCTTAGATTCATTTCAAGGGTCTTCTTCAAAAGGGCGATGGAAACTAATTGCTAAGAATCATTCTAATAAGAATGTATCTGTTCTGAATAGTTGGACGATTAATTTGGATTGTAAACTAGGAGCGAATAGTTCAAATGAAGTGTATACTAAAAATAAAAGTACAGAAACACTAATAAGCAACCAGCAGTGCCGTTTTAACGGCACTGTTAGTGCACTGAAGGTTTTAGTAGATATTGACCATCCCAATAAGAAAGACCTAGTGGTGAAGCTCTCTTCGCCATCAGGGAAGTCGGTTACTTTACACAATAAAGAAGGTGACGGTAGATTTATCGCAAAAACCTATAGTGTCCAGGAGACCAAAGGATTTGTTGGAGAAACGACTAATGGTACTTGGAAACTCTCTGTTCAAGATTTTGATGGAAACACCAAAGTTGGAAAATTGCAAAAGTGGAAGCTTTTCATGGATTATGAACCAGTAGATTCTTTATTGAGCATTAGTGGTATTACTTCTACTGCTCAGCAGGCGCTAAATAGAGCGGGTATTAATTCTTTTTCAAAACTTGCAAGCTCTGCACCTAAGAGGATTAAAGAGGTGCTTGAGAGTGCTAAGGTTGATCTAAAGGACATTAATATTGACAAAGTACGTCAGCAAGCTAAGTTGGCTATTGAAAATTATACCCCTTAATACAACTAATGGGTATCAGGCATAAAAAAAGTCTAGCTTCGTAAGAAGCTAGACTTTTTTTTTATCTAGAATTATGAAGGGATGTTCAGAAATAAGGCAAACCCTTAATTTTCAACGGATTTTTCATTCTTGTTTCTCTAAAATTACCTCCGATTTTGCAATTGTATGCAAAAAACGGGGTACATTAATTAAAGCAATCTTAAAGATTATGCTTTCAAATGAAAATTTGAGATGGCAAAACAAATCATAATGGCTTCTCTTACTCTTACTTTTTTTCCGTAAAAAAGTAACAAAAACCTCTCGGCTTGTATAGATTCTTAACGCTTACGCAAGCTAAAAAGTCTACAAGCTTAAAACTCGCCTAAGCGTAGATTTTCAATTTATCTAGTCCCCTACGTTTTACGCAGTCTCTTTGATTTTACTTTCGTTTGCTCGACCATAAAGCTTGCTTACGACTTTTCTTAACGCTTACGACACTAAATCTATAAATGCCGAAATTTATTCTCGATTCTCAATCTTACACCCAAACTCTAAATTTTTAAATATCTATTTATGAACTAGATTATTTAATATCGCTCTACTTCTGAATATGCCTATGATTTCCTAAGTAAGGAAAGGGTAGTCATCTTGTTGGTAATTGTCTGTATACAATTCACTTGCATCTGGGTAAGAAGAGTTTTCAGCGAATTCAACAGCCTCATCGATCTCTGCTTTTATATCTGCCTTTATTTTCTTAATTGCATCTTCAGTAGCAATCTTTTCTTTGATCATTTTTGCTTCTAAAACATTGATCGGATCTCGGTCTTTATATTCTTTGACTTCATCTTTGGTTCTGTACTTAGCAGGATCAGAAACAGAGTGTCCCTTGTATCTATAGGTCTTAATTTCTAAGAAGTAAGGCCCTTTACCTGCTCTAATATGCTCAGCAGCTTTGCTAATGGCATTGTGCACAGCTTCTGGATCCATTCCGTCTACAGCTTCGCTTGGCATCTCATATCCGAGTCCCAATTTGTATATATCTAAAACATTGGTCGTTCTAGATACAGAAGTACCCATCGCATATCCATTGTTCTCGCAAATATATAGTACGGGTAACTTCCAAGACATAGACATATTGAATGCTTCATGCAAAGCACCTTGTCTAGCAGCACCATCTCCAAACATCGTCACACACAAATTCTTTGTTTCACGATACTTTTCAGAGAAAGCGATACCTGCTCCAATTGGAATCTGAGCACCAACGATACCATTACCACCGAAGTAATTGTCCTTCTTGGAGAAAAAGTGCATTGAGCCTCCTTTTCCTTTATTTACGCCTGTTTCTTTTCCGTATAATTCTGCCATTGCACCTTTAGGGGTAATTCCTCTGCCTAGAGCGATACCGTGTTGTCGATAAGCAGTTACAATAGAGTCGTCTTTAGTGATTGCAGATTCAATACCAGCAGCAACAGCTTCCTGACCAATATAAACATGGCAAAAACCTCTTATTTTTTGCTGACCATACATCATCAATGCTCTCTCCTCAAACTTTCTAATTCTGTACATCAAAGTGTACCATTGTAGGTGAGTTTCCTTCGAAATGGTGGACTTTTTAGCCGTTTTTGTATTCTTGTTTGTCGCCACTGTAGCCATATTTGATCTTTTTATGCAAGATAGCGCATAATATCATTCCTGCAAAGCCCATTTAATTTTATTGTTTCATGAAATGGGTTTAAGACTAGATATTCTTGCTTAATACATTCTGTATCACGCTATAGGATACATAACGTATGAATTTGGATAAAAGGTGATATAAATCTAGTAATTATGTCGCGTTTCTGGTTATTTTCCGCATTCTTTGCTCTTAAATCATCATCTAAAATCATAGTCCATTGTATCTCAAGGAGATAAGCCTTACTAATTTCAAAAACTACGCAAATAGCAAGCTGATTTTGTCAGAGGGAGTCAATAGTTTTATTGGACTCAATGGCAGCGGAAAAACCAATCTGCTGGATGCAATCTATTTGATTTGCATGACCAAATCCTATTTTAGTTTGACAGATAGACAATTGATCAAAAACGAAGAAAAGTTCTTTAGGGTCGATTCCAAGATTCAGATAAAGGATAAGGAACTGGCTATTGTAGCTAAATATCAGTCCGGTCAAAAAAAGATAGTAGAGAAGAATAAGGTAGCCTATGAAAAGATGGCCGACCATATTGGGGCTTTACCTATAGTCATGATTGCGCCGGATGATATCAAACTGATCTTGGAAAGTGGAGAAACTAGAAGGAAGTTTTTGGACAATGTACTATGTCAAGATGACCCCATCTATTTGAATCATTTAATCAGTTTTAACCAACTGCTCAAACAGCGGAATGCTGCACTAAAAAAGTTGCGGAAGGCTAATCAACCAGATCGCACCCTTATTAATATTTACGATAGCCAGTTGGTGGAACCCAGTCATTATATTTACGAAAAGCGAGCTGCATTTTTGGAAGCTTTTTTACCTGTTTTCAAAGGCTTCTATATGGTGATTTCTGATGGAACCGAGCCAGTAGATATTACCTACAAAAGTCAGCTTCATGGTCAGCAATATTTAGATCTGTTGCATGCAAACTTTGAAAAAGATTATTATCTAGAGCATACTTCTACAGGTGTTCATAGAGACGATTTGGTGTTTTCCTTTAGTGAGAAAGCATTGAAAAAATTTGCTTCTCAAGGGCAGCGAAAATCTTTCTTAATTTGTCTCAAATTGGCGCAATATGAATTCCTGCGGAGACGTAAAGAAATAAAGCCTATCTTATTGCTAGATGACATCTTTGATAAACTTGATGCAGAGAGAGTGACTAGGGTAGTATCACTACTACAAGAGGAGACATTTGGACAGGTATTTATCACAGATACAGACGGTGAACGGATACAAAAAATCATTGCTCAAGTTAACAAGCCTCACCAAGAGTTCTTGGTGGATAAAGGGATAGTAAAAGAATATGAATAGACACAACGATAAGGATATCAAGGATTTAGTGTCTAGTTTTATAGATGCGTTCAATCTAAGACCCAAATATGTAGAATTTAAGATTCGGACTTTCTGGAAGGAGGAGATGAGCCCTATGGTCAATAGATATACCACAGAGATCGTTTTTAAGAACAGAATTCTTTATGTAAATATAAGCTCAGCCACAGTTAAGCATGAGTTGCATCTCGACAGAGATAAAATAAAGGTTCTGTTGAATGATTCCTTGGAAGAGGAGTATATTAAGGGAATTGTGTTTAGGTAGTGGATGTACGTACACTCGCAAAATAAAGGACTACAAAACATAAGCCCTAATCATACGATCATAAAAAAAGCCCAATTGAGTAATCCTCAATTGGGCTTATTTTATGATTGGGGTAGAAGTATTATTTCATCTTCTTAGTACCCTTTACTGATTTAGCTTTAAGTACAGCAGTGTATGCATTTACGATTCCTCCACTTACTGAAAGAGAAGAGAAAGGCTTCATGTCATCTTCACCAGGAACATTTACTTTGTCCATAGTTTTAACAGAAGAAGACATCAATATAGATTTAGTTTGTTCAGCAGACAATGCTGGGAAGTAAGAACGCAACATAGCAGCTACACCAGCTACTACAGGAGCAGCCATTGAAGTACCTTGAGCGTTTCTGTATTCGTTGTCTGGAATAGTAGAGTAGATCGCAACACCAGGTGCGAAAACATCTACATTCTTCTTGCCATAGTTACTAAAAGTAGCAGGAAGATCAGCACCATCTTTCCATGAAAGCGCACCTATCTCCATCCAGTTAGACGCATACTTACCTTTAGGCTTACCATTCTTTTTGAAGTATTCATCCCTAGGGTAGTTTTCTGCCGTATCATTGTTTTGAGCGGCATTACCAGCAGCATGTACAAGAAGAACATCTTTCTTGCAAGCATATTTTACAGCTTTATCCACCGCTACTTTATCCCAGCTATAGCCTTTACCAAAACTCATGTTAATGATAGAAGCACCATTATCAACAGCATAGATGATCGCATTTGCAACATCTTTGTCTCTTTCATCACCGTCTGGCACAGCTCTCAATGTCATGATTTGAACATTGTTAGCGACACCATTCATTCCTATATTGTTGTTTCTAGCAGCAGCGATAATCCCAGATACGTGCGTACCGTGAAAAGCGTCCGGACCTTCATAGTCATTGTTGCCATAACCTTTCTCATAAGAATTGCTGTAATCGTCACCAATAATGGTTCTAGGATTAAAATCAGGGTTATAAGCAAAGTCCACTTGAGCTTTGTAGTAATCCCCTCCTTCACCGATTTGAGTGGCTACCTCTTCTTTAATGTCCTTGATTGTACCTACTTCTTCGCCCTCAGCATATAGTCTGCCTAGGATATTTTGTGCGATAGCTACTTGCTCATTGCTACTGCCATCCAAAGCTTCAACGTTTTCTTTAGTCAATGGCTTATCACCAAGCGCTGTACCCAATGCTTCTAGAGCACCATAGATCATAGTCTCAGTAGCACTTAGAGAAGCCAGTTGAGTAGAAGCATTTTCTCTTTTAGATTCCACCTCTTCTTTTACTTTCAAGTAGAAGTCGTACTTGGCTTTCTTTTTACCTTTCAGTTTTGAGCCATCCATATCACCGTATACTGCTTTCAATTTCTTGTATACTCTAGTCGCTTCGTAGGTGTCTTTATTGACATTGCCATTCTTGCCACCTATGAAGTTCCAACCATGGATATCATCGATATAGCCATTGTTGTCATCGTCTATTCCGTTACCTGGTACTTCGTCTTTATTCACCCACATGACAGGTGCAAGATCTTCATGTTCAGTATCTACACCTGAATCAATAACTGCTACTATCACAGTAGTAGACTTCATTTCTGAAAGCAACTCTTTGTATGCTTTATCTGAGCTCACACCATTATAGCCATCTGCTTTACTGTCTAAGTGAAACCAATCTTGTGGTGCCTGTGCCTGAAGAGATTGCATCGCTATAGCAATGCATATGATCAATATTGATCTTAAATTCATGATTAAAGTTTTATATGATAAAATATTTGCATAAAAATAGGTATTTCTATTCAATAGCTAGTGTCGTATACAATTTAATAAATTCTTAAATATATAGTACAAAACGCATGAATTAGCATTAATTTTGCGTTAAACCCACTGAAAACCTATTTTCACAAAGTAAAGAGATCATGAAAAAAGTACTTTTAGCTGTATTGGTTATTATCCATATACTATTTCTTCAGTCTACTGTCCAAGCCCAGCTTGAAGCAGGTATTTCAGTTGGATTGTCCACTTATCAAGGAGACTTAGCCCCCAATTCTATAAGCGGGAGTTTCAGTCAGCTGCATTTTTCAGGTGGTGTATTCGGTCGATATAATGTAAACAATTTTGTAGCCGCCAAGTTGAGCCTCAATTATGGAAAATTATCTGCTGCTGATGCCAATTCGGCTTCGGAGTCCCAGCAAATGAGGAATTTGAGTTTTAGATCCAATGTTTTTGAAGGAGCTCTTACTGCTGAGTTCAATATCCTAGGATATCAGCCATACAACTACGAGCGTACTTTTTCTCCTTATATTTTTGCAGGAGTATCATTTTTCAATTTCAAGCCAGAAGCATTCTATGACAACGAGTGGGTAGCTCTGCAACCTCTCGGTACAGAAGGACAAGGCCTCGACGGCAATCCAGATCAGTACAAGCTGTTTGAAATAGCCATCCCTGTGGGTATAGGTGTGAAGTATGCACTCAATGACCAGTGGAATGTCGGATTGGAAGTAGGACTTAGAAAGACATTTACAGACTATATTGATGATGTCAGTGGTCTTTATGGAGACAAGGCGGCTATCGCTGCTGCATATGGAGACGTAGCTGCAGCACTCAACGATAGAGCAGGAGAGGTATCCAATGAGCCAGTTGTTCGTACTGCTACAAGTCAGCGAGGAAACGCTGAAAAAGACGATAGTTTTATTATCTCAGGGATATTCATCTCTTACAATTTTGCAGATAATGGTCTTGTAGGCGGTAGAAGAAAGTCAAAGAGAAAGACAGGTTGCCCAACCTTTTAATGACTTTATGTGGTTCTGAGGCTAAACTTGGAATCTTATTTGCATAGTAATTTTTGTACATATGTGATTGGTAGACTGATCACATGCTATAAGTAGTGCGGTTCGACGATGGACAGTACTACTGACAGTGCATAAATTACTACAAATGAATCGATCAGCCTTTATTTTCGTACTCGTTTTTTGGATGTTCAATGCTGCTCCAAACCTATCTGCACAGTGGCTAGAGACTGGCCTTATGGTTGGCGCATCCAACTACATGGGCGATTTGGTAGAAGGGCACATCGCACCCAATGAATACAATGCTGCCTTCGGCATATTTGGCAGATATCAAATGTCAAAATTCATCTCCTTCAAAGCCTACTTAAACAAGGCAGAAATCACAGGGTCGGATGCTAATAACAAAGTTACCAGCGGTCTGAGACAGCGTAATCTAAACTTCAAGACCAACATTATCGAGCTGGGTTTTATCAATGAATTTAGTATTACTCCCTATAGTCCTAGAGAAAATAAGAATGCATTGCCCTATATTTTTGTAGGCGTCTCAGGGTTTTACTTCAATCCGCAAGCCGATTTCAAAGGCAACCTATACGACCTCCGTCCATTAGGGACAGAGGGTCAAGGGAACGTCGTCTCGGGCTCAAAACCTTATAGTGCTATTGCCTTTGCCGTGCCCTTTGGTTTTGGTCTCAAGTGGAATATAAATCCCCTTATTAATCTCGGAGCTGAGTTTGGTTTACGCATCACTTCGACTGATTATCTAGATGATGTCTCCGGCAAATATCCCAACTTGGACTTATTGGCGGAGAGGGACCCTTTGGCTGCTACCTTGTCATTTCGTGGCGGTGAGTATGATGATTCGCTCAATTTTGCAAATGCGAAGGGACGTACAAGAGGCAATCCTGACAATGCGGATGGTTACTTCATTGCAGGTATATCGCTGTCTATTAACCTCACGGACGCTTATGGCATGGAGTGGGACAGCAAGTACCGCAGTTTTTCTGATGAGCCGATTCCGAACGAAAAGAAGTACAAAGTCCGCCGAAAAAAGAAACGTTAGATAGATTTCATCAAAGGTTAGAATACCGCTTTTTATGAAGATATATTTTTGGGAACTACCCTGACAAAAAAAATGGAGCCTTTCAGCTGAAGCTGAGTGGCTCCATTTTTTTGTCAGGGTCGCTATGTTCCGCAGCTCGCTAGTCAGCTCGGTCCTTTGGCTATCCTTGCCTTCCCAGCGCACGGGACTGACACCGCTGCTCCTCCTCCCAGACCCGCTGGTGTCCCTACTGCACAGCGCTAGTTCATAGAATTAATTTTACCGAATATCCGTATATCGGGTGGTGAAATTATGTCACCCCCGAAGAAAGTTGATAATTATTGGATTTGTATTTTTTTCTACAATTATGTCACCCCCCGAAGAAAGCACGGGGCAGGCTTTCCAGGGTTGCAAACCATCGGCTGTGCAATTTTTGCTACAATCATATTACCCTACAATCATGTCACCCCCCGAAGAAAGCACGGGGCAGGCTTTCCAGGGTTGATAATTATCGGTCGTGTATTTTTTGCTACAATCATGTCACCCTACAATCATGTCACCCTTCCAGGGTTGATAATTATTGGTCATGCAATTTTTTCTACAGTCATGTCACCCTTCCAGGGTTGCTCAAACCTCTTGCTGTCACCACTTGCTGTCAACCTCTTGCTCCAAGCTCAAACCTCTTGCTCAAACCTCTTGCTCTGACCTCTTGCTGTTCTTTCTCTTGCTGTCACCCTTCTGCGACAGGGATAGAAATGGTGGCCTCTAGTGCAGAGCTGCGTGGAGTAGGCAGAGGTCAGTCGCACGGCGGAGGTACGGAGCTGTGGGACGGGAGCGAAGCGGACCCATGCATAGCCCGGTGCCTCTGGCAGTCGCCCTAAT
>CALJVI010000200.1 GCA_937974575.1 uncultured Saprospiraceae bacterium
AAAATTCAGGAACAAGAGGTAGTAACCGTTGTGACTCCACCTAAAACAGAGACTCCAATAATTACAAATAATCAGAACGAAGAAAATGTTCTCGAAGGAGTCAATAGATCTGACTTGAAAAAAGATCTAAAATTGGAGATCAAGAACATTTCTTTTCAAGCAGATAGTACGAATGTCGAAGAGATCTACGAAGCTTCTCTAAATAAAATTGCCAAATTTCTAATCGCTAATAATGATGTGATTATCGAAGTAGGAGGGCACACGAATAATCGATGTGCAGATGTAGTTTGCGATAAAATTTCGGAACAAAGAGCTAAAGCGGTGATGGACTTTCTTGTAAAGAACGGTGTTAGTGTGAATCAACTTCGATCAAAAGGATACGGTCGATCACAGCCTGTTGCATCCAATAATAGTGCTTATGGTCGAAAACGAAATCAACGAGTAGAGATAAAAATTATTGATATCAATAGTTAGTCCTCTTGCTTTATAGCAAAACCGATGGATTTCAGATCTTCCCAAAAAGCTGGGTAAGATTTATTCACCACATGAGGTTCATTGATTCCTACATTATCGAATATGGCTAGACTAGCCAGTGCCATAGCCATCCTGTGGTCTTCGTAGGTGTCAAAAACCGGAGCAGTATCCAAATCTGCATGCCCCGACTGAACAAACATATCCTTCTTACCTTGATCATCTATCTCGACGCTAGTCTTAAAGAGCTCGGTCTGTAAAGCATGGATGCGATCTGTTTCTTTGATTCTTAATGTTTTCAAACCTGTAAGTGTTCCACCTATATTGAGCCCAGCCATCATGACAGATATCGTTTGAGCAAGATCCGGACAAAGGACAAAGTCAAAATCAAAAATGGGTTTGATAGGGGCATCTGTCTTTGTCAGCGTGGTAATTTTATTTCCAAAAGAAGAACGTACGCCAAAATGCTGCCCTATTTCGGCTATCACACTATCACCCTGTATGCTACCATCGTCTATCCCCTCAATCTCTAGCGTATAGCCGGGTTTTTCAAATGCGACAATGGCATAGTAATAGGAAGCCGCCGACCAGTCTCCTTCTACTAGAAAAGGACGTCCGGTATATTTGCCAGGAGCGATGTCAAAGCAAGTGCCATCGAAGTCCACACTAGCTCCGAAGTGCTTCATGAGCTTCTGTGTCATCAAAAGGTAAGGTAGGGAAACAATGTTTCCGTCTAGCTTTAGGCGTAAGCCATTCGGCAAGTAAGGAGCCACCAGCATCAAAGCCGATATATATTGACTGCTTACATTCGCTAGCAAACTTATTTCATTTGTTTTTTGCTTTCTTGCAGGCATTATCTTTAGCGGAGGATATCCATTCTTTCCTAGATACTCTATGTTTGCTCCGAGCTGCCTTAAAGCATTGACTAGTACCTTGATCGGTCTTTTCTTCATGCGATCAGATCCCGTCAAAGTTTGAGTCCCTTTTTGGAAAGCTAAGTGAGCTGTTAGAAACCTGTACGTAGTGCCTGCTGCTCCAGTATCCAAGATAGCACCATCGCTAATCTGGCCGATGAGTTCTTGCAAGGTACTGGTATCTTTTGCCGTGGATAGCTTATCTATCGAGAAGGTATCTGCGCATAATGCTTGTATGATCAATATTCTATTACTGATACTTTTTGATCCATTGAGTGTGATCTTACTGCCTGAACCCCCGCCTTTATAGTCTAGTGTATATCTCATTTAGCTCCAGATCATTTGTACAGTGATCTCTAGATCAGGATGTAGACTTCTACCTACTGGACATGCTTTAGCAGCCATTTCTAGTACTTTTTTGTCTTCATCCGAGTATTCTTTCTTTGGCATAGTCATATTGACCTCGATCTTAGATATACGCCGGGGCTTGGAAGCCATGGTCTTAATTGTATCTACTGTGGTGCCCTCCATATCTATTCCTTTGTCTCTTGCCTTGATGCCCATGATAGTGAGCATACATGCACCAAGACCAGTTGCAACTAAATCCGTAGGGCTAAAGGACTCTCCCTTTCCCTGATTATCAGTAGGAGCATCAGTGACGATCTGAGTATTACTTTTTATGTGTATAGCTTCAGTGCGAAGCCCACCTATATAGGTTGTCTTTGAAGTTATGTTCATTGGATACTTTTATACGTGATGGTCAGGATTGATCCCTACCTTTTTGATAAAGATTTCATTTAGAGTAGGCAATATTTCTCTAAAGGACTTTACGTGTGTTCCTGAATCTATTAATTTTTTAAGCAAGAAGTTTGAATCTCTTTCCTCTTTGAGTTGTACTACAAAGGAATGATCCTTCTGATTTAATATTTCATATTCATTGAGCACATTTGTTGGGATGCCACCATTAAACTCAATTTCATATTTGTGGTCTTTGAACTGATTTTTTACTTCGTCCACAGGACCTTCCAGTACTTTTTGACCAGCATTGATCAAAACTATTCTTTCACATATCTCTTCTACTTGTTCCATACGATGTGTCGAGAAGATGATACTAGTACCTTGATTTTTCAAATTTTCAATTTCCTCCTTGATCAGATTGGTGTTGATAGGATCTAGTCCAGAAAATGGTTCATCTAGTATCAGCAAAGGTGGATTGTGACATACGGTAGCAATGAACTGTATCTTCTGTTGCATACCTTTTGATAGTTCCTCTATTCTCTTGTCCCACCAGTTTTCGATTTCAAATTTCACCATCCAGTTGTGAATAGATTCTTTTGCTTCCGCAGCGGTCATGCCTTTGAGCCTTGCTAGATAGATGAGGTGATCACCTACCTTCATTTTTTTATAGAGGCCACGCTCTTCGGGCATATACCCGATCTGCGAAGGATGCGAACTGTTGAGTGCTTCTCCGTTCAGAAAGATTTGACCACTGTCTGCTCTCGTGATCGTGGTTACGATTCTGATAAGAGAAGTTTTTCCAGCACCATTCGGGCCCAATAAGCCAAATATGCACCCCTTCGGAACGTCAAAACTTACACCATTTACGGCAATATGATTTTCGTATGATTTTTTGACATCTTTTAAGGATAATACTACCTCCATTTTATACTTATTTCTGTGATGAGCAACAGAGGTGAAGATAGCCAATTTAGTATTGCTTGGGGAGATATGCCAACAAATATTACATAATGTATATGTAGTACCCGCTTTGGAGGCCTTACTCGCCTCCTATAGTGAATAGAAAAATGTCATCCGATCCACCACGAGAAGAAGTGAATGCGCCATCTTTACCGTTCTCTTTAAAGAAAATGGAGATGTCATCATGCTGGCTATTAAACGGTCGACCAAGATTAATCGGTGGATCCCAAGACCCTTCTTTATTCATTTTAGCAAGGAATATATCATAACCCCCTAGGCCAGAGTGACCTTTAGAGCAGAAGTATAAATTTCCCTCGGCGTCTAAAAAAGGGTATCCTTCATTGTCTTTTGTATTGATAATATTTCCAATGTTTTTGCCCCGTGACCATCCATCCTTAGTTCTGTGAGACATGAAAATGTCTGTTCCTCCTTCACCAGGTCTATCAGAAACGTAGAGTAGTTTTTTTCCATCCACGGATATACAAGGATGCATATAGTTGTATTCGGTAGAATTGACAGCAAGCTTGGTAGCTTTACCAAGTTTCCCTTTCTTTATGGAGCACGAATAAAGCTGCATATTATAAAAGTCCTTTCGGTCCTTAGTGTTGTCATTCTTGGTGAAAAAGACTTCTTGATTTTCCATGTCAAATACTGCGTTTGCCGTATTCTTATTAGTAGCATTTACAGCTTTGCTAAATGCTTTTGGACTTGTGTAGAGCTCATTTTCTATTTTAGATTCCCAGACTTTGTAAAAAGCTCTTCCTGTCCACCCGCTTTTATTTTTAAGCTTGCTTAGTGTCGATTGATCAGAAGTATATATCAGCTTGTCTTTTAAGAAGTAGGGTGAGTTTTCGTCACTCATTGGTTTATTGTGTGCAAAAGCTTCCAGCGTGACCTCTTGAAACATCGAGTCGATATTGTAATTGTTATTGATCATCGAGGTCAGCTTCATGATATCCTCTATAGTTGTATTCGCAGAGACGACTTTAGATAGCGATTGCTTGGCCTGTTTGTAGTCGCCATTCATGATGAGCAATTCTACATATTCTAGATGACGTTCAGGTTTTACTTCTGGCAACTGCATGAGCAGCTCATACTTTTCAAGCGCCTCTTCGAGATGATTTACCATCCGATGACTTTGTGCCAGTTTGAGCAAAATGTTTTTGTTGAAATCCCGCTCCAGCAATTCTTCATAGATCGGAATAGCATCGGCAAACCTTTTCGCTTTAAAAAGGGCATTTGCTTTCACTAACTTATTATTATCTTGAGCATAAATATTTGTTAACATCCCAGAACAGACAATAATCAGCAAGCAACAAAACGTTGATTTTAAAAATACCATAGCTATTTTAATGAGCGAAAACTTGTTATTAACTTCATACCATAAGCAAAAATCATGCAAAGTATTGCCCTTTTGCACGAAAGGCCTCTTGAATGAAACTCATTTTATAAACGCTGTGTTATGTTACTAAATATCAATACTATGCAAAAGATTTTAACTTTATTACTTTTTACCATTATTAGCTGCTCTATTCAGGCGCAAATTGTTGAAACTGAAAAAGCTATGAATACGGGCGTCAATACTGCCTTGGTCCTAGAGATACCAGATAGCGACAAGAAGATAGTAGAAAAAGTGTGGAAAAGCTTTGCCAAAGGCTTTGATGCAAGGGTGAAGAAAATCAAAAAGTCTGACGAGCTGTTGACGGAATCTCCGTCACTCGCAGGATTCTCAGAAGCAGGACTGCAAAATATTGTAGTACGTTTTGAACAAAATGGCGAAAGTGTTGAATTTTACTCTTGGTTTGAGCTCAGAGATCAATACCTCAATTCATACAATTTTCCTGACGAATTTGACGAAGCACAAAAGCTGCTTCTCAATTTTGGATTAGAAGTAGCCAAAGAGTATACCTTGATGGAGTTGGAAAGTGAGGAGAAGACCTTGAAGAAAATGGACAGTGATCTCAAGCGCTTGGTCAAAGAAAAAGAGAGCTATGAAAAATCTATTGAGGATTATAAAAAAAGAATCATCGATGCTGAAGCCAACATCGAAAATAACCTCGTCGAGCAAGAACGCCTCAACCTTAATATCGAATCTCAAGGTGAGACAATCGAAGTGGTAAAGAAGAAATTAGCAAACCTTAATAACTAGTCTCCTCTTTAAATGTTTTTTTTGGGAGTATCCCATGACAAAGCCCTTAGTTGCTATCGCACTAAGGGCTTTGTCATGGGCCGGGCTCTATCAGGGTCCGCATACGCTCCCGTCCCACAGTTCCGTACCTCCACTGTGCGACCGACCCGAAAATGGGTCGCCTTTTCGATCCCTTACTCGATTAGTGTTTTGCGCATATCAGGTACTTTTATCTCTGATATAGATGTATGAAAAGGTTTGTTCTTTTCTAATTTATTTTCCTTTAAGTAGATTGATAGATACTGTTGCTAAATCAGAATTTGGAAACTTAGCAGCATACTTATCATCAGGAAATAAACCGGCTTCTTTCGCTACCTTTAAAAACACATCCAACTCTACAATGTATTGATCAGAAAATCCATGTGTAGCATCATAAGCAGTAGCCGCAGTACGTCCAAGATTTTGAGCGACCAACTTAGGAGATACCGAGTGTAGCTCTATGATAAGTAGTCCAAACTTTTGCACATATGGAGACCATTTTTGGAGATGTTGCAATAGATTATCCTCAACAACATTATTGTTGATACGCTCACCACGAAATCCAAAGCTTCCGGTAGAAGTACTGTTTCTGTTTACGTCAATAGAGCTAGGTTGCTCCCAGATTCTATTATGGTCAAGAAAGGTTCTTACATTGAGTAAATCCCGGAGGTCTATACCGTAGTTGTTTTGTAGATCATCAGACAGTAAATCTGGTCGACCTATATCTCCCCATATTACTTTAGCCCAAATATCTGCGCTGATGAGATTGGCACGAGTTACTTTTAGGGCTGCATTATTATAGTCTGCTCCAACTAAAAACAAAGGATGATCCTCTAGCATAGTCCCTCGTAATGTACGCTGCTCAATCACCTCATACAAATGCTGCAAGTAGGCACCATTACCGCAACCCATATCTACTATACCTTTTGGTTGCTCCTGGATCGGTTTGTTGAAAATAGAGATAATGATTTCGTCCACTTGTTTGAAGTAGGCTCCATGTGCGCCTCCAGAACCCCAAACATTCATGGTACGATCTACATGCTTTTCGTCTTCGTCTTTTGCGGTATTCCACAACATATGAGGATCTCCAAAAATCAATTCTTTGAGATGCCTAAAAGTGTTTTGGTAAGAAACTGTTACGCCGTAAGCACTTGCACGTTTTGCAAAAAAGAGTCCTTTGTCGGTAAACTTATAGGTCTCCTGGTTTTTGTCGAACCAACCTAAGAAGGTGAAAAAATCCAACATAGCGGAAAAGCTATCTACATCTTTGTGAAACTCATCTGCTCTAAAAGAGGCTTCCATAAAGTACTTGTGAAACATACCATTCATGCCAAGTGCAACAGTCGAGGGAGCAGAGATAGCCCCTTCGATATGCTTCAGTATTTGCTTTTGGATAGATAGCTCTTGATCGTTATCAGAAAATACTAATCCATAATTATTTTGGAAGTCTTTAAATATTTGTTCCAGTTTTTGGAAAGGTTCTTTTTGGAATAGTCGTGGATGGTAATTGCCAGATAAGATAAGTAGGTCTACTACGTCTTTGTATAAATGGCATAAATCAAATGCAGTTTTACTATTCCCGTTTGTAATATAGGTGACCATGTCAGACTGATTATCTACCTCCGCCTCCAACCAAGACTGGGAGCATAGCATCCGTAAAGCTACATTGAGGTAGCCTTCATTGGCTTTGAATGTTGTGCTAAGCTCGCCAAGCGAAACCCGTCCTTTTTGTAATATGTAGTCTAGGACTTTATGTTCATACAGGATATAAGCAGTAGGTGCCATGACTAGGCCATCTAGGTGACGAAATAAGTCTGCTCTGTATTCTCTTTTTTGATCGCGAGTTAGCATAATCGATTTTTTAAAGTATACGGATTAGTAGAGGTTTTGATTAACAAATTAGGCATTTATTTGACTTTGGAGTACCCCATCTGAATTTGAATTTTTTGTGAGAGGGATAGTAAGGGCTGCTCGCTTTTCGAGCAGGTGCGTAGCCTGTCCTTTTTTGACAGGCGTAGCACGGAAACGAAGTGTACCCCTGCATAGCCCGGTGCTTTTGATGCTTTTTCAGCATCAAAAGCACTCACCCAAAGTATACCATACATAAGACAGCAATGATTTATCCACATATTGGTACTTGGTGTGAATAGTCGATTTTACTGCGCTTTTGGTCAAAGTGTAGCGTCTTATATGGGTTTTATAAGTGGAATGTGGAGATGGAACTCGATGTACCGATAATTATCCACAGACTTATAGGAGATATCCACAGTAGGTTGTACCCATTTGTTGTTGTTCTTTTATCATTTACATGAAATATAGCTTACTTTTGATTATCTTATTAGAGCGAAGGTCTTTATTCATATTATTTACACACAGCAGTGGAAGAGCAAAAGAAAAGTTTTAGAATCTCCGAGAAGAAGTCTGTTCGTAAAGGCGATCAGTACTCTAGCATGATCTATGGTAAGGTGCAGCCACAGGCAATACCTCTAGAGGAGGTGGTGTTGGGTGCCATCATGCTGGATAAGGATGCAATTGCGATTGTGATAGATATCTTGGATGAGGATAGTTTTTATCTGGAAGCACACTCTGCAATATATAAAAGTATAAAGACCCTCTTTAAAGAGTCTCAACCTGTAGATTTGCTCACCGTGACGGAGACCTTGAAAAAGCAAGGGGATCTGGAAAAGATCGGTGGCGCCTACTACCTAGCGGATTTGACGAATAGGGTAGCCTCGTCTGCCAATATCGAATTTCACGCCAGGATCATCGCTCAGAAAAGTATACAGCGTGCTCTGATTTCGGCTTCGACGTCTATCATCAATGATGCGTATGAAGATAGTACAGATGTATTTGACTTGCTGGACAGTGCAGAGAAGGCACTCTTTAAGATCACAGAAAAGAACCTGACCAAAAGTTTTGAACCCATATCTACACTCGTAGCCCGTGCTATGAAGCAGCTAGAGGAGGTGTCCAAAAAAGAAGAAGGACTGACGGGTATACCGACTGGATTTACAGAGTTGGATAGATTGACGAGTGGTTGGCAGCCTTCGGATTTGATCATCTTGGCTGCAAGACCAGGTATGGGTAAGACCAGTTTTGTATTGTCTCTAGCGCGTAATGCAGCTTTGGATTTTGGAAAAGCAGTAGCCCTATTTTCACTGGAAATGTCCTCTGTACAATTGACCATGCGTTTTATATCTGCAGAGGCCGGGATAGAGGGTAGTAAACTGAGAAACGGCCAGCTAGAGGATAGCGAATGGAAGCGGCTAATGAGTGCGGCTGAGAAAATCGGTTCAGCACCCATCATCATAGATGATACGCCTGGTCTGAATATATATGAACTGCGCGCCAAGTGTCGTAGAATGAAAATGCAGAGTGATATCCAGATGGTAATCATCGATTACTTGCAACTGATGCAAGGTTCTGGTGATGGCAACAGAGAGCAGGAGGTAAGTATGATATCGAGATCGCTCAAAGGGCTTGCAAAGGAATTGAGTGTGCCAGTAATCGCATTGTCGCAGCTCAATAGATCGGTGGAGACTAGAGGGGGATCTAAGAAGCCGCTGTTGTCGGATTTGAGAGAATCAGGATCGATTGAGCAGGATGCAGATATCGTTTCTTTTATATACAGACCAGAGTATTATAAAATCACAGAGGATGAAGAGGGACGTAGCTTGAAAGGAATTGCTGAAATTATAGTTGCCAAGCACAGAAACGGTGCCCTCGAAACGGTGAAGCTCAAATTTATAGATAAGTTTGCCAAGTTTGAGGATCTTTCGGATGAGGGATTCTTTGATGCTATGGCTACAGATAGTCTGGGCTCAGGCTTAGATAATGCTTACGATAATATTATCACCAGATCGTCGAAGCTCAACGAAGACGATAACGTTCCGTTTTAAGAAAAATAAAATCCACATTGGAGGAGAAAGAGATTCAGACAGCCATGCGACTTAATAAGTACATTGCCCATTGTGGTATTTGTAATCGCCGTCAAGCTGTAGAGCTGATCAAGGATGGCTTGGTGAAAGTCAATGGAGAGGTCAATACCAATCCTGCTACCATAGTGCAGCCCGAAGATAAAGTCTCCTACAAAGGGGAGCTCGTCAGCAGGCAAGAGCCTAAGCGATACGTGCTGATGAACAAGCCAAAGAATGTGAGTATCCGAAAGGATGAAGCAGTCCGCAAATCTGTACTCGATATCGTCCAACCAAAATATGCAGAAAAGCTTACGCCTATAGGCGCACTGGATTCGATGGAGCTGGGTCTATTGCTTCTGACCAATGATGATGAAGTGATTCGGAAGTTTAGCGTAGCGAGTGCAGCGTTTATACGCATTTATCACCTTACCTTAGATCGACCTTTATTTGCCAGCGATCTGAATATCATCAAAGAAACAGATACCCTACTAGCTACCCCTTTCGAAATAGAAAATATCAATTTTCTCGATGAGGAATACAAAACAGAAATAGGTATAGAATTGGTCAGGGGTACCTTAACGCAACTGCGTTCTCTTTTTGATTCGCTCGATTATAAGATCGAGAAACTGGACTGCATGAACTTTGCAAAATTGACAAAGAAGGATTTACCGCGTGGCTGGTTTAGAAATCTTTCGCATAAGGAAGTGGTATTGTTGAAGC
The DNA here is from genome assembly GCA_937974575.1 of uncultured Saprospiraceae bacterium. Classification (GTDB taxonomy): domain Bacteria; phylum Bacteroidota; class Bacteroidia; order Chitinophagales; family Saprospiraceae; genus JALZVN01. Next base: position 9,888 of record CALJVI010000200.1, read on the forward strand.
ATTTTAGGTAGAGGGGAGATTGTAATGTTGAGAGGTAAGTTTTTAAGTTTATGGATGTAGAATATTCCCTTTGAGACCATCTAGGCTC
>CALJVI010000201.1 GCA_937974575.1 uncultured Saprospiraceae bacterium
TTAGTATTACAAAACACAGATGTCAGTGTCGTATAAAATGCCAACATAGCTGAGAATGGCGTATGTCCATTCAAATATCCTTGAGCATTTAGCGCAAGGAGTTTTCTATCGATCACTCTCTTTATAAAAATTGTTTTACGCGCATGATCCTTACCAGATGACTTTGCAGAGTCCTTCGCTGCCTGAGTAGGATTCTTCAACAGGTAATACTTCTCATCCTTGGTCTCCGACAAAATATGCACTGAAGCCAACGAATCTTTACCGCCTCCGATTGGAACCAGCAATTTATTTTCTGCTGGTTTAAACCTTTGATTGCATTCAAATTTTGGCTGTTTAGCACTTTGCATACTTACAAATGAATCCTCATCTGTAGATATATTATTCAAATAAAAAAACTCTCCAAGACCATGGTAATACAAATGCTTCCACCATTTCTCTTGCGCTTTGGTAATAGATCCACATTCGATTTGGATCACTGGACTACACGTCGCCTTCCAGTAACTTACCAGTTCTATAAGACCAATATTGAAAACTATATTGTCGATAAACTTCTTTCTAGAGCGCACCATTTTAGACACCTCGATCGACTTTGGAAATAATATAGTCGAAGTAGGTCTAAGCGTAATTTCTGAACAGGCAAAATTAAACGCCATCGCAATGCCGTTCTTCTGTACTTCCCATTCGAAGGATTGGTACACAAACTCCGGATACTTCTCCCTCAAATGATCAAAGAGCTGCACTCCTTTAGCTGGCTTGATCTTAGCTGCCATGTATGTCTTCCTTTTGTGAATGGTTTGCAAATTGCTCCAGATCTAAGCCTCCATAATTACCCGAAGACATCATGAGTATTACTACATTCGATTTTGGCTGTGTATCCAAGAAGGACTGTAGCGTTTCAGAATCATTACTGATCACTAGGTCATTATCCCCAAAAGCGTTTTTAACCAAATCTGCAGGTAGGTCAGGCATTCTTTTGATACGCATAGCATGAGGATCGTAATGCACTGCCGCTGCATCCGCAGGATTCAAACTATCCTTATACTGAGGTATAAAATCTTTATTCAGACTACTGTAGGTATGCAATTCGCAAATAGCTACAAACTTTCTATCCGGATATCTATCTCTTACTGCAGCTACTGCAGCTTTTACCTTGGAGGGAGAATGTGCATAATCCTTGATCACGGTGTAAGCATCTGTATCAGCCAAGTATTCCAATCTTTTTGCTGCTCCTTTGAATGTAGATGCAGCTTTAAAATAGTCTTCTGACTTTTTACCCATCAGCTCCCACACTTTTTGTGCAGCCGCCAAATTTTGCATATTGTGCTTACCATATATGGTCGTTGGATAACGCTGACCTTGATCATCTACCAAGTACCAATCATCATTTTCAGAGACGGAATTTATTTCATGGTACGGATGACATCTACACTTTGCATATTCTTTTACCAAGGCAGACAATTCTTCATCTCCTGCAAAGTATATCAAATCCGTTTCCGTATCCAAGGAGAAAATATAATCCGCAAATACTTTCCGATAAATATCCAAAGTAGGGAACACATTCATATGATCCCAAGCTACCCCAGTAAGTATGGCAATGGTTGGTTTATAGTGTACCAACTTAGGTCTAGGATCTTCAGCTGAGGTAGGATATTCATCCCCCTCGATCACTATATACGGTGCGTCATTACTTAATTTCACCGATCCTTTGATGCCTTCTATTTTAGCACCGACCATATAATCACAGTCCAGGCCATTCTTTAAGATGGTATGAATGATCATAGAGGTGGTCGTTGTCTTACCATGTGAGCCACCGACTACTATCCGTGTTTTATCCTTAGAGTCATTATAGATCAACTCCGGAAAAGTAACCACTTTCAGTCCTAGTTCTTTCGCTTTTGCAAGTTCCGCATTATCCGCATGAGCATGCTTTCCCAACACCACCATGTCTAAACTATCGTCAAGTTTATCTGGATACCAACCAAATTGCTCAGGGGCAATCCCTGCTTGCTTTAGATTAGTAAGTGCAGGATCAAATATCGTATCATCAGATCCGCTTACCTCATGTCCTTGTGATGCCAATTGCAGTGCCAACTGATGCATAATACTGCCACCAACGGCTATAAAATGAAATTTCATAATGTGAAGATAGAAATTAATGCAAGGGTGGAAACATATTTCTTTTAACATTTATAAACACCATTTAGGAAAGATTTTTGCATTGATATAGATGCCCACTAGTACCCTAAAAAACAATTATGAAATATTTACAATTTATTGTACTCGCATCCCTGTGTGCGCTATTGATTTATTCCTGCAAAGACGAGGCACCACCAGAGCCAGCCTACAAAAGTATAGCCATCAATTCCATGGAAGCCACTGTCGGCGAGGACTCTTTTGCATCCTCTAGCGTTACCGCATCAAGATTTGAAACAGAATTTATTAAAATAAATGCATCTGCCGTCACTGCTGGGATTTCATTTATTCTTGCTGACCATGCTGAAGGGGATTATCTCGTCGGTGGCTTAGAAAATAGTAATGCTATGGAATACAGTAACGTCATGTCCGACCAAGGCAGCATAAGTCTTGTAGTTTACACTTCTAGTCAAAAAGCAGGCGCCTCAGGGACTATTTCCATCCTCGAGCGAGACATTGAAAACCAAACCATTAGTGGCTCCTTTAGTGGCACGATTGTATTGGACACAGATGACTCCAAGACCATCAATATTGAGAATGGTCTTTTCCACCAAGTACCCTATTAAGCATCATACTTTAGAAAATAATTTGGGCGAGCCCCATCTCGTCACCTGTGGTCAATGCTATTGACTACAGGTGACGAGATGCGTCAGGCTATGCGTGACTGCGCTATCGCTTCGGTCCTTTGACTGCCCGCCTTGCTTTGCACGGACTGCCGCAAAAAGGCGGCATCACTCCTATCCTTCTCGCATGATCTTGATCACTGAATGGAATTATTCTTCTGAGACTTCAAATGCTGTAGTATTGAGCTCTACCACCTGTCCTTTGTTGTCAATCTCCATACTGATATATAGACATTCTTGATAAGCAACATCACCCATATATTCCCCATGATAGCAGTCCTTTTCGCGGGGATGATTGAAGCTATAATTATACGTCTGCTTTGCATGTGGGAGCATAGACTTAGACACATAGCTTGGGGGACCAAAGTTGTCTTCCAGTTCACTTTTCAAGATCGGCAGTTCACAATCGCTATAAACTATGTCTTGTAGCGAAATAACCAACTGCAGAAATTGCATCGCAGTAGTATCATACAGCTGCACAGTCACCCCATAGTCTCGACCAATCTTACGTTCCCAAAAGATGGTCTCAAAGCTATTTGGCACTGTAACCTCTTCATATAAATAAGTATACACTCCACCATCACCTGGAGGGCTCAAGTACTTCTTCAACTTTTTTAGTTCTTTCAGAGTTTCCTTCTTGCAATCGAGATCTGTCGCTACTTTTTTCTGTAGCAAAGCGCAGGACCCGAGTAAACAGCAAAATATGAGGAATAATAACTTATCCATGTAGCACCTTAGTAATCTAATTTATTTGAAGACCTCTATTTGCCTTCGCCGAGTCAATGAAAACTAGACACACACTACGGCAAATATCCTTCCTGCGATAAATCTAAGCAAATTTATGCTTTCTCAATATCAATTGGCTACTTAATATCGATAAGAGACAATACGCTAAAAAGAAATATAAGCCCATGAGTACATTACTCTCGGTAGTGATCCCTACTTGCATATTGCTAAAAGCCAAATAAGCTAAAAATACAGCTACTACAAAGACGTCCGCCATAGACCACTTACCCACATGCTTAACAAAGAACTGCACCAATCCATTATTCGAAAATCCTGGCCCAAAGAGCAATAAACCAGTGCTTAACAACTTAATCAATGGAAAGAGAATACTGAAGCTAAATATTGAAATAGCTACTACCCAATTCTTTTGTACAAACAAAGTCTGCACCAACTCAAGCACAGATTTACTCTGATAATAGAAAACCATATCTCCGTTAAATACTTGCTCTATATTGAGGTCTACACTAAAGCCCATCACTTTGGTTTTGATCGGAAGGGCACCTATATCAAGGTCTTGTTCTAGGGCCGTGATTTCTAGCATGGGGTAAGTCAAGCCGATGTGTAGACAAGCCAGCGCTATCACCGTAATACCTAAGGGCAATATATTAGCACCACCCTCTTTCCTAGAAAAGACAACAGTCAACAAAAAGAATAGGCCATAGGACGCCAGCGCAATCCACATAAAATTGCGGCTCTGCTTTTTATATTTATCTGCTTTCTGGGCATATACCTGAGCTTTGGCCAATTTATCTTTCTCGGCCTGATCGCCTGTCCATTCCCCCGGATCTAAAAAACGGGCTTTAAAGTTGAGTACGTCAGCATATTTTTCTTTTTGCAATTTCATACGATGACCCGATTGCGAAAGCTGCAGATTAAGGACAAATGATCCGATCAAAAAAAGTACGCTTATGCCGAGAAATAATTTATTCATAGTCTAGTCTATTAGATGGGTAAATATACCTAATTCAGAATTGATAAAATAGTACTCCTCCGAAGAAGGACCTGATCAAAGCTACCGCATACTTAAGAGGAGCTGAGGTGTCTTGAGCAAGAGAAAAGAGCTGAGGTTTTAATCACAAATCATAATTTAGGTTCCTCCTAAATAAAAAATGCTTCACTCTATAACAAGAGCAAAACATTTTAAAAATTGAATTAGTATATAGAATTATTCTTTTAAGCTACTTGCTTAAACGCTATTATTTTCTAGACATTTTGTCTCCGAACTCTGTCATCTTTTCTCCAAATCGGTGCATAGATTCTGTGAATGTTTCAATCCCAGATTCCATCTCTTTACCGATGTTTTCGATATTTATATCCTCTCCTCTCATGGCTAATCTATCAGAAGCTGTCTGTGCTTCTGGCATCGCAATCCAAAGGATGATGTACAGTCCAAATCCTACACCCATGCCGAAGATCAAGCCAGCCATAATCAATCTTACCCAGATTGGATCTTCTACTCCGAAGTAAGCGGATAGTCCTGAACAAACTCCTCCCAATACTTTATCCTCTGGCTCACGCATTAGTTTCTTGCCAAATACCCATTCTGATTTTGGAATGTCATCGTAGTCTTCTGCATCGTAGGAAGATGCGCCAAACTCTTCTGGTGTACCCATGATAGCAATGGCCTCATGAACATCTTTGAGACTTACTACCTCTAGCGGCTTTTGTCTGTCTTTAAATATTTCTGCTATTCTCGATTCTATGTCAGAGACAATTTCTTGATTGCCTTGCGATCTAGAAAAGTGATCTTCTATCGTATCCAAGTAATCCTCCAAAGCATGGTGCGCTTGCATATCGATTGCAAAAGGATAACCGCCAAGATTTATATTTTTTATATCATTCATAATAATGAGATTTTATATTTAGGGTATTAAGGTGATTTCAATATTGGTTTTTGGTACGCTTTACTTCATGGCCTTTGTTACGGACTTATGCAATTGTTTCCAAGAGTCTTTGAGATCTTGCAAAAAGCTTGTGCCTTCCTCGGTGATCTCGTAATACTTGCGAGGTGGCCCACTTGTGGATTCTTTCCAATTGTAGTGCAACAAGCCTCCATTTTTAAGCCGAGTGAGCAGAGGATATAAGGTACCTTCTACTACGATCAATTCCGATTCTTTCAATTTTTTTAAGATGTCAGAGGTATAGATCTCTTCTTTTGCTATGATGGATAAAATGCACATTTCTAGTACCCCCTTTCGCATCTGGGCTTTTACTGTACTCATTGGATTTTTTCTTTTATTCATATTCATCTGATAGCATTTAAATTTTAAAATGACGCGTATATTTTGACAGAATCTCTCCATCTATGCGTTTTTTGTATTGACCTTGAAAAGTTCTATTCAAAATCTAGTGCGGCATCTTCATATTTAGATGCTACCACAAGTTAGCCCTAAACATAGTATTATGCAATACATAGTACCTTCCAATGGACAGTATTTCGATTAATGGAGTGAATTATTCGACAAGAGAATGATATTTTTTTTGAGATTTGTCAAAAAGCATTGAAAACAGGGCATTACAAGGAGAGTAAAAGCCACATAAGGGCATTCTAGCTTTGTGGTCTTTGTGTCTTTGTGGTGAATCTTTGACTATGCTTCAGCAGAGTTCTCGGAAAATTATTGACTAATTTCTGCTATACAAAACCCCGGTAGGGGTGATAGGATTGTTGAAAATCCGAAGCAAAGTAGCATTAAACCCCGGCAGGGGTGACATTCAACATATAGATTGACAATCATAAAAACCCAATCAAAAATACATCATAATTGGGCTATTCTCCTTTTCTGAATTTGTCATGATTTTTAAAGAAAAATCACGCCAAATTCGTTCTTGATCCATTTTTTACCCAGCGCTTCGCGCTGGGCTACAATAAGGTCACACTTCCAGTGTTCTTGAATTTTCTCCTTTTGAGTCTATTTCCTAAGAAAAAAACACTTGATGGTTTCTACATTTTCTTCTTATTGATCAGAGGAAACACAAAGTTCACAAAGGGAGCAAAAGCAACATAAGGAGTGATTCTCGCTTTGTGGTCTTTGTTTCTTTGTGGTGAATATTTGGCTAAGGCTCTTTCGGAGAAACACAAAGTTCATAAAGAAGAGCAAAAGCCATATAAGGGGGAATTCTAACTTTGTGGTCTTTGTTTCTTTGTGGTGATTCTTTGGCTAAGGCTAAAATAATTCACACTTCCAGTGTTCTTGAATTTTCTCCTGTTGAGTCTCTTACCTAAGAAAAAACACTTGATGATTTCTACATTTTTCATCATGTTAATCGCGGAACCGGGAGGTGGAGCTCGACAAAGCTTGTCCCGACTGAAGTGAAACGGAACGTCGGGGCGGAGCGCGTTAGAGCTCAGGGGTAGTAGCGGCATCTGGACTGAAGCGCAGCGGAATGTCCAGATATAGCGGATGACCCGACACCCGCCATTTTTTCATGGCGTGGTGGGAGCCCCAAATCAGTGTACATTCACTACCAGGTCTTTGCCATGTATGGGTAGCGCTCTTCGTATTTTTTCTGTACGAGTACTTTCATTTTTTCGCGGAGGTCGTTGATCTTTTCCTTTTTGATGGCAGAAATAAAAATGCCGTCGTGCTCGTAGTTGTTGACCAGGTTTTCTAGCAGCTCGGTTAGGATCTCGGTTTTGGTTTGCTCCTCGAGATAGGCATCAAAATAGCGCTCGCGGTAGAGGTCTATTTTATTGTAGACCATCAGGGTAGGTTTTGTGAGTGCGTCGAGGTCTTTCAAGGTGCGATTGACGGCAGCGATGTGGTCCTCATACTGCGGGTGTGCAATATCGACGACATGCAAAATGACATCCGCCTCACGAACCTCATCCAAGGTAGACTTGAAACTTTCGATCAAATGGTGCGGCAGCTTACGAATAAATCCTACGGTGTCGGACAGCAATAAAGGCATGCGGCCCAAGACGACTTTGCGCACTGTAGTATCCAGAGTGGCAAATAATTTATTCTCCGCAAATACATCTGACTTTGCCAATATGTTCATCAAGGTCGACTTACCAACATTGGTATACCCCACCAAGGCGACTCTGATCAGCTCTCCCCTATTCTTCCTTCTAGTCGTATTTTGGACATCTATTTTTTTGAGTCTTTCCTTGAGCAAGGTGATCTTGTCGTTGATGATACGTCTATCGGTCTCTATTTCTTTTTCACCAGGACCACGCATACCAATACCCCCTTTTTGTCGCTCCAAGTGCGTCCACAGACCTCTCAGTCTAGGCAACATATATTGCATTTGGGCAAGCTCCACCTGTGTTTTGGACTGTGCAGTTTGGGCACGATTGGCAAAGATATCTAGGATTAGTGAGGAGCGATCTATGATCTTGACCTTCATCTCTTCCTCTAAAATACTGACTTGCTTGCCGGTAAGGTCATCATCAAAGATGACCATATTGATCTCTTCGTTGTGCTCTACATACTCGCGGATCTCTTCCATCTTACCCTTTCCGACAAAGTACTTTTTATCTGGATGGGAGAGTTTTTGAATAAATCTTTTTTTCGCTACTGCGCCTGCGGTCAATGCTAGAAACTCCAACTCGTCTAGAAACTCTGCATTTTGCTCTGCAGTGACTCCAGGCACAATCAGCCCAACTATGACTGCAAATTCTTTCTCCTTTTTGAGACTATTTTGCTTTTCTCCTAATGTCCACTCGTTACCCATATCAATATTTAGCAGACGATAAAATTCGTCTATTATAGTATAGCGTATATAGCATCACTTTGTTTTACGCTGCTTCAAAAATAAGACAGTTTTCTGGATAAGTGCTATCGTGTGCTCAGGTAATTGCAAATCGGCATATGGATGGCGGCCACCGAAGGTATGATCTGCTCCCTCTATCAGGTCCATAACTGCCGTCTGCGACCAGCTCATGAGTTCTTTTGCATCAGCATCCGTGACTGCCTCATCCGCTGTCCCATGCAAAATGAGCCAGGGTATCTGGAGCTTTGCAGCTGCGGCCTGTGTATCTAAATACGCCTTATTTTGTAGGTAATTGCTGTAGAACTGATAATATAAGGGCATGGCCAACTTGGTTCGAGAATTGATGCGATACATGACCCCATTGCGTTTCCAGTCTTCTATGGCTTTGGGATTTTGCCAAGCATAGTCAAAGCGAGAGACTGCTGCCCAAGTGACCAATTGGGTGATGCGGGTATCGTGTGCTGCCATAGTCAAGCAAACAGGTCCGCCTCTGCTGTGTCCAATCAATGCGATGTTTTTTTGATCCCAGGCGTCTGCAATATCTGGATGGCTGGTGCAGTGATCTATGACTGCCTTGAGATCTGCCAGCTCTAGCATATAGTTATTGTGGCCAAAAGCCTCTAAATCTGCAAATTCGTCTGGATTGGCTAGTGTGGTGCCATTGTGCGAAAAATTGAATTTCACGAATATATTGCCCTCATTAGCGAGTTGTTCGCCAATGAGATTCCATGTACCCCAGGCTTTGAATCCTTTGATACCGTGCACAAATATGACTAAAGGGAGGTCTTTTTGTCCTTTAGTGAACCTAAAGTCAAGTAAAAACTTTTTACCATGATCTGGCTCAACAATATGATTCTTCTTGATGTTCATATATTAATAGTTAAATCTGGTTATCTTGCCAGTGAATAACTCAATAGCAAAAGTACTGAATATGGTTCAATCCTTGGACACTATCAAAAAACCTATCGTAGAAGAATTGAACGCTTTCCAAGGCAAGTTCAAAACGGCTATGAGTTCTCCAGTACCCCTGTTAGAAAAAATCACCTATTATATTGTTAAACGCAAAGGTAAGCAAGTACGCCCTATGTTTGTGTTTCTCTGCGCAAAGCTGTGTGGTGAGGTCAATGAGTCTACTTATCATGCTGCCTCGCTTGTCGAAATATTGCATACCGCTACCCTAGTCCATGATGATGTAGTGGATGATGCGAACAAGCGTCGTGGCTTCTTTTCTATCAATGCATTGTGGAAAAACAAGATAGCTGTCCTTTGTGGAGATTATCTTTTATCCAAGGGATTGCTATTGGCGATCGATAATGAAGAATTTGAACTACTCCGTATCGTGTCTAGCGCAGTAAAGGCTATGAGCGAAGGGGAGCTGCTCCAGATAGAAAAAGCGAGACGCCTTGATATAAAAGAAGAGGTATACTACGATATCATCAAAGGCAAAACTGCTTCACTTATTTCTGCAGCCTGTGCTGCTGGCGCAGCCTCTACCACCAAAAATGTAGAAGAGATAGAGAAGATCAAAACTTTTGGGGAGTACATTGGTATTTCCTTTCAGATCAAGGATGATCTATTTGACTTTGGTGATGACGATATTGGAAAGCCTTTGGGTATAGACATCAAAGAAAAGAAAATGACGCTACCCTTGATCTATGCACTAGAACACACGAGCTGGACTCAAAAGCGTCGTATCATCAACATCATAAAGAACCACAACACCAATAATAAAAAGGTACAAGAGGTGATCGAGTTTGTGAAGGCCAGTGGCGGTATTGAGTATGCCACCAAAGCGATGTACGAATACAGGGACCGTGCTTTTGAGTTGTTGAATACCTTTCCAGACAGCCCTTCCAAAAATTCACTCGAGGAACTGGTGATGTACGTTACAGAGCGTAAGAAGTAATTGTATATTTTTTACTGCCTCATCTCTAATCTAAAATGCATTGTTCTTCTTAGAATAATTAACTAAGTTTACGAACGAACTAAACCTACTATACTTCATGTCAATACTTCAAAAATACGCACACCTATTGGTCAACTATTGTCTAGAGATCCAAGAAGGGGATAAATTCTATATACGCACTACTACCCTAGCAGAGCCCCTAGTGAAAGCTTTATATGAAGAAGCGCTAAAAGCAGGTGCGCATCAAATAGAGGTCGATATGGCATTTAGTAGCAAAGGAAAAATATTCTTTGAACATGCAAATGATGCGCAGTTGCGTCAAGAACCATTTCTGCACAAACATGCAATGGAGACCTTTGATGCCTATTTGTATATCCGTGCTCCATTCAACTTGAGAGAAGATCAAAATAATGATCCAGAAAAGGTAAAGATACATTCTGCTGCTACTAAAGAAATAAGCAATACCTACTTTAGAAGAACAGCTACTAGAGAACTAAAAAGAAGTCTGTGCCAATATCCTACGGAGGCCTCTGCCCAAGCTGCTGGAATGTCACTCGATGAGTATAGCCAATTTGTCTTTAATGCTTGCAAATTGTATGAAGACGATCCTAGTGCAGAATGGAAAAAGCTAAGTAAGAGTCAACAAAAAATAGTGGATCATTTGAATGCTTGTGAAAACATACAGTATAAAGGAGATGCCATCGATATAAGGTTTAATACTTCTGGGCGAACATGGATCAACTCCGATGGACAAACCAATATGCCCTCTGGTGAGGTATACACCTCTCCCGTGGAAGACTCCGTGCAAGGGCAAATACACTTTTCTTATCCTGGTGCTTATTATGGTAAGGAGGTCGAAGGTGTTACGCTTTGGGTAAAAGATGGCTATATAGAAAAGTGGGATGCCCATAGAGGTAAAGATTTTCTTGACGAGATATTCTCCATGGAAGGAACCAGACGCTTTGGAGAAGCAGCCATCGGGACCAACTACAACATCCAGCAAATGACCAATAATATTCTATTTGATGAAAAAATTGGAGGTACTGTACATATGGCTATTGGACAGTCCTATCTGCAATGTGGTGGCAAGAATGAGTCGCCTGTGCACTGGGATATGATCACAGAAATGAAAAACGGGGGCCAGATCTTTGCGGATGATACGCTTATCTACGAAAACGGGTTATTTCTAATCTAAATAGCTCTTTTAAACAGCTATACATTAGCATTCATCGGGTACATAATATAACCCTTGTCAACTACTTATATATTACGGGAAGTTTTATGGAGCTTTGGTCTTATTATTTTAGTACTTAGGCAAACTATATTCCAGTGAGATGCGTTTTATTTTTTTACTAAAACAAAGAACATGAAATACGTAATACTGATAATTAGTCTATTCGCTGGTCAGCTGATGGCACAAACTACTCAACCTACTACACCAAAACCTGCAGTAGAAGAAAGCAACAAAGCTGCAACTGGTCCTAAGAAACTTTATATTCCAAAAAAGAAAGAGGCAAAAAAACCTGTTACAGAAAGAATGCCTGAAAAAGCATATGTTCCCGAAAAAGTAGAACCCGAAACTATGGTATCCGAAGCAGAATTGATGGAAAAGTATGGTATTGCTGATTCAGAAAAAAATGACATGGGAGGACTTACTCCTGGTCAAGTAGCTCCTGATTTTTCTGGAGTTGACCAACATGGAAACAAACTAGAGCTCAAGGAGCTCATCAAAAAAGGTAAGGTAGTCGTTATCTTCTACAGAGGTTACTGGTGTGGTATCTGCAATAAACATCTTGCAGAATTGGAGGCAAAGCTTTCCTCTATTACCGACAATGGTGCTACTGTTATAGCTGTCACTACTGAGAGCAATGAATTTGCTAATAAGACTATTGAGAAAAACAATCTTACTTTTAGTGTTATCTCTGACACTGACAATAAAATTGCAAGAGACTACAAGGTACTCTATGAGGCAACTCTTGGATACCAAAAACGAGTAGCAAGCTATACTAAAAGCACTTTGCAAAAATTCAATGATTCAAAGGATGCGTATCTTCCGATACCCGCAACTTATATAATAGATCAAAATGGGAATGTTTCTTACATGCATTATTCTATGGATTACTCCAATAGAGCTAGCATTGAGGAGATTGCTAAATACAGCAAGTAATCCTAGGTACATCTAAAACTAAAAAGGCAGAAAATCGGTGATCGATTTTCTGCCTTTTTTAGTTTAGGGTGTTTAGGCATATTCAGAAGTAGAATTAGTCCTTTAACATATAGTATTCTGCCTCTTTTTCTTCAATCACTCTATTTCTTTTTTGATCACATAAGACTCAATACGGGGTAATCTAATTTTGAAAAACTTGAAGATCATCTCTCAAGCTGAAAACTATTGATCTACAATAACATTTTTCTTGCTTCTCTTACTCTTACTTTTTTCCCGCAAAAAAGTAACAAAAAGCTCCTGGCTGTATAGATTCTTAACGCTTACGTAAGCTAAAAAGTCTACAAGCTTAAAACTCGCCCTAATGCAGTTTTTCAAGACATAATCACCCCCTACGTTGAACATTGATTCATTTTCCTTGGCATTCGTTTGCTCGACCATAAAGCTTGCTCACGACTTTTCTGACGCTTACGACACTAAATCTATAAAGGCCGAAATTTATTCCTTATTATAAATCTTTGCCCACTTTTAGATTGTATATTCTCAAATTGTGAAATCTTGATCTATTTCTAGTTCCTTACTTCTGAACACCCCTTTTTAAATTTAAAAACCGAAGTCGTGATCTTTATAATTCTTAAAGTCTTCATTGAGTTTTCGGTTATCCAATTTACCGCCATTTGATTTTAAGTGATTGAGCGCTATCAATCCTTTACGGATTCGGATGTCTGGGCTTTTGACAGAACCTATGATATGCAATAAATTTCGCTGTCTACCTGGGGTTAAGGCATGAAACAAGTCATTACCTTCTTCATCTTGCCAAAGCAGCTCTTGAAATTCTTCAGGCATGGGTAAACCATATTTGCTTTCATCTTTGGACAATTCAATTTCCATAGATTGGCCTATTTCAAGACCTAGCTTTTTAGAATTTTGCTTATTGAAATTAATGAAGTAATATCCTTTTTTGGAAGGCATCAAAGCGCCTTGAAACGAAAGTTCCTTATTCACTTTGACCACAACTCTTTTGCTTCCTTCTGCCAAAAATTTTTGGCTTATTTTTTCAGGAACTTTGACATGTTGGCCCCAGAGGTTGCTGTCAAATTTTTCTAGAATAGCTTTAAATTTCATCTTGCCTATTGTGTGGATGGTAGTTTACTAGGTTGATAAGAGACGCCTACAAATATACCGTGACTATCTGAGGAAGGATTACGCACTCTACCTTTAATATCTGCGTTGGAAAAATGTAAATGTCGCACTCCAAAAAGCACGGATAAGGATGGATTGATATTGAACTCAGAGGCTAATCCGTATTTCACTACACCATTCCAGTAGGTCCCAAAACTGTCCGTGCGATCATTGGCTGCTGGAAATATTTTTGTGAAGTACACAAGACCTACTCCCGACTCAAACCAAAGCCTAAACTTGTCTTTATCTCTAAAATAAAATCGATTAAAAACTCGCAACATGCTAAATCCAGAAGATTGATTGTATTCATCTTTTGGAAAATAGACACCCATATCTGCCCCGTAACTAAGCCACTTGGTCACTTTAAAGTTTACCCCAAGGTTCGTTTCTGGGATCACAGTGAGCGGGTATTTATATCCCCACATCGTCCCGTTCTCTAAATAGAATGACAAGCGCTTATCTTCTACTTCTTTATTCTTGCGATTAAGATAATACGCTACACCGGTCAATGCACTGAGGTACATAGCACCCCGTCCGAGATGTAAATAAAGCGGTCCTACTCCTAAAGGATTATTTATGCGTGCGCTAGGATTTTTGCTCAACTGAGCAGAACTGGTTTGCACCCCTACTAAGGTAGATAGTATCAAAGTAATAAAAAAGATAAATTTAAATCTGCTTCTCATAATTCAAAGGTATAAGGATATTTGATGTGCGCAAAACAAAAGAGCTATCATCTAAGTCTACTCTCCTGCTACTCCATTGAGGATGTACATCGTTTTTATCTTCGCAGTCTTTTCTACTATCTTGAATACCGTGCAATATCTCTCCTCTGACAACTTAATGGCTTGCTCTAGCTTATTCTTTTTTACATCACCAGTGACTGTGATAGTCATTACTATTTCCTTAAATAAACCTGGCACTTCTTCTCGTCTGGTTGCGGAAACATTCACATCAAAATCTTCGACCTTCTGTTTTGACTTTTCAAGGATACTCAATACGTCGATAGACATACAGCCACCCAATCCTGCCAATACCAGCTCTGTAGGCCTAAATCCGACAGGGTCATTTACTAATTTTTCTGATCCACAAACTGCGACATCGACTTGACCGTTGCTTGCTGTAAAGTGATAATCTTTAGATTCCTTTTTTAATTTAACTTCCATGAAAGCATTAATTGAGTATCTGAAAAAATAAAATTCTTATCTACAAACATAATCAGAAATCTGGGTTTAGTAATTCTTAGTGTGTAATAGTTTCTCTTATTTGGGGCCGTCACGACCAAAACTAGGGCTAGAGCCTACGTTTAGGCGTGACCGGGTCATCCGTTACTACCGCGTCAAACGCGATACCACTTCTACCCCTCGTCCTTGACTTGCTTAGCCTTTCGGCACGCAAAAAATCATACTAAAACACGTCAAATAAACTTATCTTACTTCCGAATAAATAAATTGCTATCCACAAAATACAGAGATGTTTGATAGATTACTTTTCTGGTTAAAGATTTCACGACCAGGCCTTTGGTTTGCAACAATATGGCTATATATCCTCCCTACCAGCCAAATGGATATTTGGCAGGATAGCAATTTTTGGCTAGGCTTTATATACATCACATTTCCACTCAACTTTTTAGTCTATGGCTGGAATGACATGGTGGATCAAAAAACAGATGCCGCTAATCCCCGAAAAGGCAACTACTGGTTTGGAGCTAAAGGAAGTGCTTCTCAACTCAAAGAGTTATGGAAGGCGATACTTTTTGTACAGCTATTATCTATGCCCTATTTTATATGGATTGGTGGCGTACATATGGCGCTCCTATTTGCAGGACTGGTCCTCATTAATGGGCTTTACAACTTACCTGAAAATGGACTCAGATCACGCCCACCTTTAGAGTTACTATGCCAGATAGGCTATCTTCTTATTGCACCTTTTAGCATTTTAGTCAATCAGTTAGAACCTCTTCCTATCTTAACTTATGTATACCTTTTCTTATTTGCTATGCAATCTCATCTCATAGGTGAAGTGATGGATATCGAGCCTGATCGTGCTGCTGGTCGTAAGACAACTGCTACGATATGGGGTATGAAAAACACCAAGCTTTTGATCATTGGAATCGTGATCGCTGAAGTCAGCCTTCTTTTGGTTTACTTTAACGAATACCTTTTTGCTGGTATGCTTGGAATAGGTCTGATTTGGTTGATTTTGGATCTATTTCTCATCTTTAAAACCAATCGTTACACCTTAAATCAAATGAAGCTTTTTGGTCTACTTTCCAATTGTGTAGCATTCATCAGCATGGCTTACGTTTGGTACTCAGGCTGCTTACTTGCCAGCTCAAACTAAAATTATGCTGCTTAAGATACGCTAGGACAGCATTTGATATGTGAATAAACTTCCAAAGTAAGCCATCGCAGTCATGAAGACAAATTGAATCATGGGCCATTTCCAACTGCCCGTTTCCTTCTTCACTACAGCCAGCGTACTCATACACTGCATAGCAAATACGTAAAAGACCAGCAGACTCATGGCCACTGCAAAGGTGAAGGTCTTTTGTCCAGTATAAGGATTTATCTCGGCAGCCATCTGCTTGCGTATGTCAAAGTCATTCTCTGTACTACCTACATTATATATGGTCGCCATGGTCCCGACAAAAACTTCTCTTGCTGCAAATGAAGTAATCAGGGCTATACCTATCTTCCAATCAAAACCTAATGGTCGTATGATAGGCTCTATAGATTTTCCTAAGTGTCCAGCATAGGAAGCTTCTAATTTTTTAGAGGCTAATAGATCTGCACCTTCCGCTTCAGAAAGATTCTCTGCACTAATCTTTTCTTGAGTAAATGTATGTGCTGCTTGCATCTTATTGCTAGGTCCATAACTACTCAAAAACCAAAGAACTATAGAGATAACCATTATGATGCGACCTGCTTCCCAGACAAAAGTCCATACTTTATCTTTGACTACATTCAGGACATTCACAAGTGAAGGCGTTTTGTAATCCGGCAATTCCAACATCAAGAAACTACGATCGTCACTTTTCAGAATATACTTAAACACCAAAGCCGACAAGAGCGCTGCAGCAATACCCAAGCCATATAGCCCAAAAAATACTAGACCCTGCAAATTAAACACTCCTAATACTTTAGTAGCTGGCACTACCAAGGCTATCAAAATCACATACACAGGTATACGGGCACTACAACTAATCAAAGGAGAAACCATAATGGTAATCATACGCTCTTTCCAATTTGGGATGGTACGAGCCGACATCACAGCAGGAATAGCACAAGCAGTACTGGATACCATAGCCACTAAGCTCTTCCCATTTAATCCAAATCTTTGCATGAATCTATCAAAAAGATATACGACTCTTGCCATATATCCTGATTGCTCCAGTAGTGAGATAAGGAAAAACAAGACTGCTATTTGAGGTATAAAAATCAATACCCCTCCAAGGCCAGCAATTATACCCTCTGTCAATAGGGACGTCAGCCAACTTTCTGGCAAACGCTGCTCGGCAAATGAGGCTATACTCGAAAATGCACCTTCAATCCAATCCATAGGTATCGAAGACCAAGAAAAAATAGCTTGAAAAATAAACAACATAATCATAAAGAAAATACCTATCCCTAAGATTGGATGGGTCAGTACACGATCCATCTTTGAGGTAACGCTTGAGTCAACTGCCTCCCTTTTCAAGGATGCACTCACTATCGGCTGAAGCTGATCATACCTTTCCATTGTCTCTTTGATTTGATGATCAAGAGAGACAAATTTTTGCTCTTCTAATTGTTGTTCGATTTGGGCTTTATCCTCATTGCTAACGAATGGGTAATGGATATGATGATGTGCTACTAATATATTTTGGTAAGGATTATCAAATCCAGTTTTTGATTTTACGATATCCGCAGCCGCTTTTAAAGCTCTTGGCGGATTAAAAAAATTAACCTTGGAAATGAATTGCTCTGGATTCAAACACATGGCATTCATCTTCATTTTTAGCTGGTCTATCCCCAAACCAGTTTTACTACTGATCTTTACTACTTGGAGATCCAACTTCTTGGCCAATATGGTTTCATCTAGACGAATAGAACCTTCATCTAGTAGGTCACTCATATTCAAAGCTAAAATACACGGAATATTTAGTGCGACTATTTGAGTCAATAGTAGTAGTTGTTTGTCTAGCTGTATACTGTCCAAGACATAAACAATACCATGGGGATAATTTTCACTATTTGGATTAGCTAGTATTTCAGAAACTACCAACTCATCCCTAGAACTGGGATAAAAGCTATACGTGCCTGGTAAATCTATTAGTTGAATCTCCTGTTGAGCAAGTTTTAGTTTACCGTATTTGATATCAACTGTAACCCCAGGATAATTGGCAACCTTTTGCTTCTGTCCTGTTATTTTATTAAACAAAGATGACTTACCACTATTGGGATTGCCACAAAGCGCTAGTTTGGTCATTTGGTTCGTATTTGTACTCATAGAATAATCAGAGATTTAGCCTCTTCTTCTCGCATAGCAATATGTCTATTGTTTGCTCGGATATAATAGGCGCCAACGCTGGGCATGGATCTCACTAATTTAACATTTGACCCTGGAAGAATTCCCATGGACATCATTCGCTGAGCCACAAAATCATCAGTGAAGTGAGACAAAACACCTTCCTTCTTTTCTAATATATTGGAATGCATAATTGATTTAGGATGAAGTCCAAAAGTACTTATTTAGACACAATCTAAACAAATTAATAGCGTCTAATTACTATATACAAAAGACATTTAAACGAGATACAGCTTAAAATCGAGCTAATTCAGGTTCGCAATTTTATCGATTATCCATATAAAGCAATAGTTTAAGACAAATAAGGAAGCTCTAAGTAGTTATTCAAAAATAATTGAATAATTTTTAGGATCTTCGGTCTCTGTTAGAAATTCAAAAGTGTTTCTTATTTAACATCTCTACGAACACTTTATAAAATATAGGGACTTAGATGTTTATGTGAATGGACATAGATATACGAATGCTAGGATTAGTAATTGGAGGAAAGCCAAATGAACAAATAACCTCTTTCTTCAGTTTTTACTAGTTATTTCATAAATATCCAATATTCATACGTAAAAACAATCTACACATTTGCTTAGCATTTGAGTCCT
>CALJVI010000202.1 GCA_937974575.1 uncultured Saprospiraceae bacterium
TAAATTCAATATCTGTAAGGCATTACGATTTTGTCCCTTCTTTTGAGGCATATTTCAAGTCTCTTTTGTTTCATTAAGATAAGAAAATCAATACACTTTAAACCCCTTTTTCTTAGGTATTTTCACACTCTGAGGGATAGAAGTCAGTCCCGACTGTAGCGTAGCGGAATGTCGGGAAGTGCGTAGCACCGAAATGAAATGGAGTGACGCATAGCCCGGTGCTGACGCTCTTCCGTCAGCATGGCCCCAAATAAAATATAAAGAGCACATTCTGAAGTAGACTTAAGCCTATTAACACATAGTCAAAGCACTCCAATAAATAGAAATGAAATAATAAATGAAACTTGAAAGCTAACTGCTAGCAGCTAAAACCTAACCGCTTGTTCCTAACCGCTTGTTCCTAAGCGCTGGTGTGCGCAGCGCACTACCCTTCCACCAAAGTACCAATAGACTCCCCTTGGATAATCTTCACTAAGTTGTCAGGTTCGCCGATATCAAATACTACGATAGGGCGATCGTTCTCTTGGCAGAGTGTGAATGCCGTCATATCCATGACGCTGAGGCCGAGGCTGATGACACGTGAAAAAGAAATGTTATCAAACTTCTTGGCAGTAGGATCTTTTTCTGGATCGGCGGTATAGATACCGTCTACACGAGTTCCCTTGAGGATCACGTCGGCTTCGATCTCGTTGGCACGAAGCGCGGCTGCAGAGTCGGTTGTAAAATATGGACTTCCCGTACCTGCTGAAAAAATAACGACACGACCTTTTTCAAGATGACGGATCGCTCGGCGACGGATGTATGGTTCTGCTATTTGGCGCATCTCGATCGCTGAGATCAGACGCGTATATACGCCTGTGGACTCTAGCGAGCTCTGTAGCGCCATGGCATTGATGACCGTAGCCAACATACCCATGTAGTCACCCTGTACCCGCTCGATGCCTGAGTCGGCAGCTTGCAAGCCTCTAAATATATTACCCCCTCCGATCACGATGGCGATCTCTGTTCCTAAGTCTCTGATGGCCTTGATCTGCTCGGCATAGTGCTTCAACATCTTCGGATCGATACCGAATTTGTTATCACCCATCAATGATTCACCACTTAATTTGAGAAGGACGCGCTTATATTTCATTGACATAGAGAGAAGTATTTTATTTAGTGTTGCAAAAGGTTTGCCAATTGAATTGGTAACAAAACCAAAGAAAAGGTATAGCCAAAAAAAAGACGAATTAAATAGCTTAATTCGTCTTTTTATTTTTTTATCATCAGATTATCCGAGCTCGATATTTTTGAAGTCGGTGATCGTTAGATCTTTGTTTTTACTTTGTAAGTAAGCAGCTACAGACATTTTGTTGTCTTTCACAAAAGCTTGATTCATCAAAGTATTCTCTTTGTAAAACTTGTTAAGCTTACCCATAGCGATCTTTTCGATCATTGCCTCAGGCTTACCTTCTTGACGAGCAAGTTCTTTTCCTATCTCGATTTCTTTCTCTACGATAGATGGATCCACTTGATCCTTATCCAAGGCTACAGGTCTCATCGCAGCGATTTGCATAGCTACATCCTTACCAGCCTCACTATAGTCCGCATCAGGTAGGTTCATAGCTACGATTACACCAGCACGGTATCCCATGTGGATGTATGGTACTACTTGTCCGCCGTTAGCTTCAAGCTTTGCATACTTAGAGATCTCGATCTTTTCACCGATCACACCAGTATACTCTTCTATTTTCTTAGCGATAGATAGATCTGAATTGTAAGGCAAAGCCAATAGGCCATCTAAATCAGTAGGAGCATTTGTCAATGCGATGGTAGCAAACTCCTTTGCCATTTTGATAAAGTCCTCGTTCTTTGCTACGAAGTCAGTCTCACAACCCAATCTTACTACTATTCCTCTCTCTCCGTTGTCCGCTACTTGAGCTATTACTACTCCTTCTTTAGCGTCTCTGTCTGCTCTCTTACCAGCCATCTTTTGACCTTTCAGTCTCAAGTATTCGATAGCGCCATCAAAGTCTCCAGCTGATTCTGTAAGTGCTTTCTTACAATCCATCATACCAGATCCAGTAGCATCTCTTAATTTTTTGACGTCAGCTGCTGAAATTTTTACATCACTCATGTCTATAATTATATTTGAATGTTCTTAAATTTTTAAAATAACAGATTAGGATTAGCTAGTTGCTTTGTCCGCATCTTTTACTACAACCTTAGCCTTCGCTGCAGTTGCCTCCTTATCTTTTTGATCTTTCATTGCCTTTCTATCAGCCAATCCTTCTTTTACAGCAGCCGTGATCGTGTCTGTGATAATCTTGATAGATTTAGACGCATCATCATTTGCTGGGATAGGAAAGTCCACTAGATTAGGATCAGAGTTGGTATCTACCATAGCGATGGTACGGATACCAAGCTTACGAGACTCCGCTAGTGCCAAGTGCTCATGGTGTATATCTACGATGAATAGTGCTGCAGGCAACATATTCAACTGAGACAAACCTCCGATTACTTTATCCAACTTTGCCTTCTCTCTTTCGAGCATTAGCTTCTCCTTCTTAGTTACAGAAGTAAGAGAACCATCGTTGAGCATACGCTCGATGTTTTGCATCTTACGTACAGACTTTTTGATAGTCGCAAAGTTAGTCATCATACCACCCAACCATCTTTCGGTTACGAATGGCATGTTTACACTCTTGGCCGCATTCATTACGATCTCACGAGCTTGCTTCTTTGTAGCTACATACATGATTTTTCTACCAGACTTGGCGATCGTACGCGCTGCATTAGCTGCATCCTGAAGGCACTCTGTAGTACGGTTCAGATCTATGATGTGAATACCTTTACGCTCCATAAATATGTATGGCTGCATCTTTGGGTTCCACTTTTTACGCATGTGTCCAAAGTGAACGCCTGCGTCTAACAATTCTTTATATTTAGGTGTATCCATAATTAGATATATATAAGTATCGATTATAAAAATAAAAATTAACGCTTAGAGAACTGGAAGCTCTTTCTTGCTTTCGGCTTACCGTATTTCTTACGTTCTACTTCTCTAGCATCTCTAGTCATGAAGTTGTTTTCTCTCAATGTAGCTTTAAAGTCTGCATCGATTTTGACGAGTATACGAGATATTCCCAATCTGATAGCTTCAGACTGACCTTTGAATCCACCGCCTTTCACATTCACGTTTATATCATAGATCGTATGATCTATATCCAACACTTTGAAAGGATCTATAACGTTTGATTGTATATTTTCTAGTGTAAAGTACTCTTTCAGATCTTTGCCGTTCACGACAATCTTGCCCTCACCTTTTGTGAGATATATTCTAGCAACTGAAGCTTTACGTCTACCTATGGCATTTATCATTTCCATATTCTATAGATTAATTTTAATGATTAAAATTCAAATTTTTTCGGCTTCTGTGCGCCATGAGGATGCTCAGCACCAGCGTATACAAAAAGCTTCTTATACATTGCTCTACCTAGTTTATTCTTAGGAAGCATTCCTTTGACCGCTCTCTCCATGATCGCATAAGGCTTTTTCTTAGCCAATGCTTCAGGATTGATCTTCTTTTGTCCACCTGGATATAGAGAGTAAGAAACGTATTGCTTCTGCTTCATCTTATCACCTGTGAATCTGATCTTGTCGGCATTGAGTACGATCACATTGTCACCAGTATCCACGTGAGGTGTATACGATGGCTTGTGCTTTCCTCTGAGTACAGTAGCTATCTTTGAAGCCAGTCTTCCAACTGTTTCCCCTTCAGCATCTACTACGTACCAGTCACGCACCACGTCTTCCTTGCGCTCTGATTTAGTCTTGTAACTTAAGTAGTCCACTTTATAAAATTTTGAGTTCTTATTAACTTAATTTTCGGCCACTTGGCCGCACCTATATCTTTAGGCGGGGCAAAAGTATGCCCATTTCAACAATAAAACAAGCAATTTGTCAAGTATTTACGCTCATTCATTTTGTAAGTTGTTGATTATCAGTAATTATTTCGCATCAAAGTTTTCAACAGACGATAATTAGACTGATTATGAGCGATTTAGGTTTTGATATTTTGGGCGTACCCACCGCTCTTCTTCCCTACTTCCACGCTTCTAGGCCTACCCTTCCGCCATCGCAGGCGGTGGTCAGGCTCTTTCGGGGTGCGCTGCCGCTCCCGTCCCGATGAAAAAATCGGGACCACCTCCCAAGAGGTCGGTGCCCTGTCGATCCTTTACGCAAGAAAGAAGCCTGA
>CALJVI010000203.1 GCA_937974575.1 uncultured Saprospiraceae bacterium
TTTCTTCTGAAGGAGATGAACTTTGGCGAAAGATGTTTGGAGGTGCGGCAAATGATTTTGCTACCGATATCATTTCTTCTATTGACGGAGGTATGTTGATCGTAGGTCACACCGAGTCTTTTGATGGGATCGTCAATACCAACTTGGGTAACAAGGATGCATTTGCTCTAAAGCTAAATTCCTCAGGTATCAGAGAGTGGTCACAAGGATATGGTGGTCGAGGTGATGATCAAATATACGCAGCAACCCAAGACAAATTTGGTCACTATTGGCTGGTAGGAAATACCAGCTCATCAGATATAGATCTGTCTGAAAATAATGGTGGTATTGACGCATGGATCTTAAAACTAGAAGGAGAAAAGCCACAACTACAAATAGATCTTGGCGAACCTGTAGAAATCTGTGCTGGCGAACCTTTGCAAATAGACGCTACACTTAGCTTTTGTGATTGCCAATACATCTGGTCAGATGGTTTTGCAGGCCCGATAAGAAATATTACAGCCTACTCTGATGTTTCATTATCCCTAACAGCAATAGATGAAACTGGCAATTCTGCAACGGATCAGCTGGATATCATAGTCAACAGTGCACCCCGTTTTAACCTAAATACGGATGCAATAAGCTGTGCCGATAATAGCGACGGAAGAGTTACAGTGACCTTGGTCTCTGCTATACCGCCATTGCAATACCAATGGAATGAAGGCAACAGCAGTACCTCTACCTTAAACGACCTGGCTGCGGGTGAATATGCGCTCACTTTAACGGATGGCAACAACTGCTCTAGCAGTGAGGAAATAATCCTCACAGAACCTACGCCAATATCTATATCATCCAATATCAAATCTGCTCTATGCGATGGCAATCTTGGAGCGATATCATTGGAAGTTTCTGGTGGTGCAAGTCCATATTCACTTATCTGGAGCAATAATGAGACTGAATATAACATTCAAAATCTAATTGCAGGTAGCTACGCCGTCACGGTTACGGATGCTAATGGTTGTGTACAAGAGGAAATGTATAACGTAAATCAAAATAGTATTGATTTTGAATTGGCCTTTGATGTTATAGACAACCTCTGTTATGCTGAGTCAAATGGATCGATCAACATACTCAATACAAACGAGATAGCTCAGTACTCATGGAGCACCGGCTCTAGCAACTCTAGCATAAACTTTTTGGAAGCTGGAAACTACATACTGACATATGTTACCAATGATGGCTGTTCTGGTCAACAGTCTTTTTCTATTAGTGAACCAAGTCCACTCCTAGCCTCAAGCACAGTGATAGATAATGCATGCGACGACGCTAATAATGGAAGCATAGCTCTTGAGATTGATGGAGGCACCAGCCCTTATAGTATCAACTGGACCAATGGCCAAAATACTTCTTCCATATTTAATCTTGGAGCTGGAAACTACACCGCTAATATCCAAGATGCAAATGGATGTACCTTTGTTATACAAGAACAAATAAGTACTCCTCAGTCTTTGACCCTATCCAATATAGAAGTATCCGATATCTCTTGTGAGGAAGCGCAAGATGGCAATATCAGCATCTCCATCACAGGTGGGTCTGGAAGCTATGAATACTTCTGGAGCAATGGTGCTACCTCACCAAGCATTATGAATCTATCTGCTGGTTATTATGAGGTCAGCGTAGTTGATGGATCTGGATGCCAGTCTGTTTTTGATGCTACAATACAGGAGGCACCAGCCTTCCCAGCCATAAATACGGAACAAATCAGTCCTGCATGCTTTAATGACGCAAACGGTATGATTAGCTTTTCTACGGAAAGCTCTAGTTCTACATTGACCTACTTATGGCCTGACCAATTTGTAGGCCATCAAAGAAATGATCTTGAAGCAGGCAGCTATGACGTGACCGTTAGTACGGAAAGTGGATGTACTCGAGTGCAAAGTGTAAGTCTTGATTCACCGAGCGCATTGAATATGGGCTTTATCATATACAAAATCTCATGCACCGGAGAAAGCGATGGTGCTGTAAAAATCAATGCTTCGGGCGGAGTGCCCCCTTATTCTTTAAGCGTTGTAAATACGAACTCTACCAACATAGAGTTGTCTGAAAATGACTGGATTGAAAACCTTTCTTCTGGTACTTATACTATCGAAATTACCGATGCTAACAATTGTTATTTATCGCTTCCTGTCTCTTTACAGGATCCTGATCCTATCGTGATCCAAGGATTAATCACTGACGTGACTTGCTTTGGAGAAATGGATGGTGCAATTACTGCTCTTGTATCAGGGGGGGAAGGAGACTTCCAGTACCATTGGGGTGGCAATAACATTGAAAATCAAATTGATGGCTTGCGTGCTGGTATATACAAAGTAGAAGTACTTGATGACAATAACTGTCACGAGGAAAGAGCTTTCCAAGTAAAGCAGCCTGATGAGCTAATCGCTGAGCATGTCATTTCCAATCCAAGTACAGTGGATGATGATGGTATCATTGAGCTTATTATAGAAGGTGGAGTTGCACCTTATATGGTAGACTGGGACAATGGTGCTCAAGGTGCTGAATTAGACAATCTATCCGGTGGTGATTATAGCTATGAAATTACAGATGCCAATGATTGTATACTTCAAGGAAGTATAACGCTGGAGACGCCAACTGGTACAAATCAGCTACAACCTTTAGCAGGTGTTTCAGTGTATCCGAATCCTGTTGACTATTTGCTCAACATAAATGTTGAAGGCAACTATGACGACATGTACATTCGTCTTCAAAACAACCTGGGACAACTGGTATATGAAAATATGCATAAGCAGTTTGTTTCTGGCAGCTACACCATTCCTGTTGATCAACTCCCTACAGGCATCTATCACCTTACGCTTTCCAATAGTGAAACACAGGGTACCTTTAAGGTAGTAGTCAGCCATCCATAAAAGGCAATCTCATTTGCCTGCAATACTCCTTAAGCAATAGAGTAGATACAAATAGCTTCCAAACAATCTGCTATATTTGCCATACACTACTCTGCTAACGTACACATATAACTATGACTACAAATCAAACTCTTGGTAAGGCACTTTATGATGCGCATGCTACATATAAGGAAGGCTCCTTATCGCAACGTAGATTTAAACACCAAGATATCATCCCCCTAATAGATACAATAAGTCAGAGTTCTGCACAGACACGTCTGCTAGGGCATAGTATTGAGCAGCGTGCAGTCTATGAAATAAAGTTAGGTCATGGTAAAAAAAACATCATGCTATGGTCTCAGATGCATGGCAATGAGCCTACCTCTACTATGGCCATCTTTGATATGATTCGTTTCTTGCAAGCGGAGGACGAGCAATTTAGTAGCCTGAGAAATACTATACTGAGGGAATTAGAGCTGTGCTTTATTCCCATGCTTAATCCTGACGGTGTAGAAAGGTTCCAACGTAGAAATGCTGCTGAAGTAGACCTCAATCGAGATGCTTTAGCACTAGCCTGCCCTGAATCTATCATCCTGAAAGAAGCCCATCAAAAAAACAAACCTGTATTTGGATTTAATCTCCACGATCAAAGTAAATATTATAATGTCCCTCATACCAAAAATACTGCTACACACTCTTTCCTAGCGCCAGCCTATGACTACGAAAAGAATGTGAATGCAACTCGCAAGGCTGCTATGCAAGGCATAGCGCTGATGCATGAAGTATTAGAACAATTGCTGCCCAATCATGCTGGGCGATACAATGATGACTTTGAACCAAGAGCCTTTGGAGATAATATACAGAGTTGGGGTACGAGTACCATCCTAGTGGAAGCTGGAGGTCTGCGCAATGATCCAGAAAAACAAGAAATCCGTCGACTTCACTTTTCCATTTTGATCACTTTGCTGCATAACATTGCGACAAATCGTTTAGACGCCTATGATGTCAAAAAATATTGGGCTATACCTGAAAACCATAGAAAGCTCAATGATCTAATTCTGCGCCAAGTACATATGCCGCTCACAGCTAGTAAAATTGATATTTCTATAAATCTAGAAGAAATAGATAAGCCTGATGGCAGCTTCTACGCTCAAGGTATAATTGAGGATCTTGGGGATCTTTCCACTTTCTTTGGCTATGAAGAGTTTGACGCAAAAGGTCTGAGCTATTTGGAGGCAA
Organism: uncultured Saprospiraceae bacterium; assembly: GCA_937974575.1. Taxonomy (GTDB): domain Bacteria; phylum Bacteroidota; class Bacteroidia; order Chitinophagales; family Saprospiraceae; genus JALZVN01. The sequence goes on from CALJVI010000203.1 coordinate 4,125, forward strand.
AGATATATCCCCAAATTATTCAAGCAGAGGAACTATCTACTATAGACTTCAAAACGCTCTTAACGCAAGGAATAGGACTTGTTAGGCTTAAAAATATGGATTCTGATGTCCATTATGATGATATTCCCGTACTTATAATAGATAGCGAAGAAGAGGCTCCTATAAGCCTTAAGCCCGGAAACAAATGTGCCTTTTTCTTAAAGGATACATCGGGTATAAAATTTGCAGTTATTAATGGAAAAATGATCCCCCTATAGGCTATTTTTGAGCCTTAAAGTGGTTTTTTATATCATTGTTTTATAGCTTTGTCAAAATTATCAAAATGAGCGAGCAAGTTTCAGAAAGATCAGCATCAGACTATATCATGTTTATAGTTTCATTAATTGCATTCATAGGTTTATTGATCTTTGCCAATGAGTGGTTTTGGTTAGCTATACCTACTTTACTTACTTCATTAGTAAAGATTTTCAAGGTAATCTAAATCCATTTAGCCCAAATCCTCTGGATAGTATTGGGTATCTATATTCTTTAAGCTTTTCACTGCATATGTGATCTGTCCTACATGGTAAGAGAAGTGCTCTACAACATGCACTATAATACTTAATCCATTTTCTTTGTAGACCTGTACATCAAACTTTTTATTAAGGTCGGCGGCAGTCATTTCATCTACTACCTTATTGGCTGCAGAGATCGTCTGAGCTATGCGCTCCATTAGTTCTTCCTTATTGATCCCTGATTCTGTTGAAAACTCAAGATCTCTCGTCCTGATATCTTTTTGCCCTCCAAGACCTGCACATATCCATTGACGCACATTACCACTCAAGTGCATGACCAGGTTTCCAATACTAACCGTGTTGACATTAGGCCTTAGCCAGACTTCTTGTTCTGTCAGCATAGATAGACACTTCGCTATTCGATGAAGTCCCTCCTCATTTATGCGACGTTTGAATTCCAACTGTAATGATTTCAAAATCTGATCTTCTATCTTCATCTGGAAATGGGTTTTTCAAACTTAGTAGTATTGCCCAGAGCATCCGAAACCATCAAAGTAAAGATGTGATCTCCTGTAGTCAATTTATCATCAAATCTGTAGGTTATGGTTTTTAGCTTTCCATTGTATTTCATGAGCACCCACTGTCCGTCAATCCGACCTTCATAGCTCAAATCTTCACCTCCTTTACCTACTTCGAAATTATCTTCGATTTTGAAAGAGATAGACTTATAAGTTTTTAAATTTTGACTAAATCGAATTGGAGTTATCGTAGGTGGTACTGTATCCAACATGATGCAGAAATTTCCCAGTTGACTGGTTTTAGTGCGTAGCATATCCCCTTTCCATTTTCCTCCACAGTTAATATACTTCTGATCTTTACCGCAATAGCCTACAAAAGCCTTATCCTTTTGTCTGTCCAATCCGGCATTCGGCTTTATACCAATCTCAAAGTACTTATGCAAGGGTGTCGTAAACTCATGCACATGATATACATTTGAATAAATATTGTGAGAGCTATCTACGGACTCCATATAATGCAATTGTAAATTGCGATAGAGTGCCCCTTTAGGAAAAAATATATGTACATCATCTTGCACAATCTCATTGTCTTGATCATAAAACAAGATATACTGATACGGCGCACCTTCATAATCTAAAGGCTGTTTAGACCGTTTCAACCAAAAGGTTGACTCACTAGTATTCTTGTGTAAGTCCGTTACGATATACTTAATCTTAGTCGCCTTATTTTCTGATAGTCTTACTACACCATGCCATTCATTCTCTTGATAAATAGACAGTTTATTTCCTGGCAATTTAAAACAACGATTGAAATAGCTTTTCTTCACTTCTCGCTCTGGGTAATCCATATGTGCATTGATATACCTGGTCTCTTCAAAGGATATCTCGTCCATAGTAAACTGAAAATGTAGGCTATCATCAACATACATCTCTAGGGCATAAATTCCATTGAGATTGGACACCCCCGTCATCTGATCATATGCTTTGAGTGCAACACCTACTTCATAAGACTTCATCTCTATAGTATCTTTACTTGGCCTATAATGAGCTCCATTTTTGCGTAAAGTATACTGCTTGGACTCCAGCTCATTCATTTGCTTATCTAATCCATATAACTTGATTGCTCGTAAATCTGGCCTTACCTTATCATCTATACTGAAACCAAATAAAAGTGGATTGATTGGGATCTCGCTTTTCGTCTCCCGAATTTCAAAATGCAAGTGTGGACCATAAGACCGGCCACTCATTCCTAGTGTACCAATGATATCTCCTTTCTTAAACTGAAATGTATCTACGGGTGGGTAATGAACTATTTCTGAAGTTTGATTTTCGTATTGCTGCCGCTTCATATACTCCTGTATCTCTTTGGGAAACTTACCAAGATGAGCATATACACTTGTATATCCGTTGGGGTGATCTATATATAGTGCATTACCATATCCACTGGACTTGATATTAATTCTGGATACGACACCATCGGCAACTGCATAAATATTTTGACCTGTCTTGCCTGTTTTTGACTTTATGTCAATACCTGCATGGAAGTGGTTAGGGCGTAGCTCTCCAAATGTACCACTCAACTTTATGGCATGATCTACTGGGGATCGAAAATAATCCTGTGGATAAGTTTTGCTAGGCCTTTGATCTATATATAAGCTAGCGGAGATAGTTAAAAAAGAAAGTAGTATAAACAATAATCGAATCATAGCGCAAGTGTATCACTCTTGCAAAGTAGCATTATTTTTCAAAAAGACTTGTCCACTTTCCTGGTTTATGCTGTAGTTTATTATTGATCTCCATTTTTTCTAGAAAAGCATCTCTAGAGATACATAGTCCCCCAAGGCTTTTTAAGTGCTGAGTTTCTTGTTGGCAATCAATCAGAGTATACCCGTGTTTTATTAAATTCTGCACCAAACTAATAAACCCAAATTTAGAAGCATTGCTCACTTTAGAAAACATGGACTCTCCAAAAAACACCTCGCCCATAGCCAAACCATAAAGACCACCTACCAATCGATCCTCTTCAAATACCTCTATAGAGTGTGCCCATCCCATTTCATGTAGCTTGGTATAGGAAGCGATCATTTCGTCTGTGATCCAAGTACCTTTTTGGCCTTTTCTCAAAGCTTGGCTACATTGGGTAATTACCTCCTTGAAGCAAGTATCATATCGAACTGTAAATTTCTCTTGATTGAAGTAAGGCCGCATCGACTTACTTATTTTCAGATCTGCGGGGAAAAGGACAAATCTGGGATCTGGGCTCCACCATAAGTATAGTTCTCCTGGGTTGAACCAAGGAAATATGCCACTTTTGTAGGCCAACAATAATCGCGAAGGAGATAAATCCCCTCCTATGGCTAAAAGTCCGTCGGGATCACCAAGGCTAGCATGAGGAAAAATCAACTCTTTTTGAAGCCAGTACAATTTAGTCGGGAAGTAAAATTGGGTTAGTATTAATCACGAGATTCGATCACTGCAGATAAACCTCTATTTACCAATTCTGATTTTAGAGGCTTAAGCACATTCATAGGTGCGGTTTTTACAGCCGCTTTACCTTTGTAGTGAACCAATAGCGATAGTTGCTCTGATTGCTCAAAGGTATGTCCAATCACTTCTACAAAACATTGGATGACCCAATCAAAGGTATTGTGATCATCATTATATACAACAAGTTCGTTCACAGAGCCTACATCTGTCAGCTCCTCTACGATTACCTCCTCCAGCTCTTCAACTGCCGTATTAAAGTTGTTTTTAAATTTGACTTCTATTAAACTTGAAGTATGCATGTTGTTACACGTTTTTATAAAAAGTAAAGCTAAGTTAAGATAACTAATTTAACGTTGATAATGTTTCTTTGATAGCACTAAAATTTGGCAAATCACCAGGGCTACTGCATATCTCTTGATACCTAACAACCCCTTCTTTATCAATAACATAGGCGCTACGCTTTGATACTCCACGCATTCCAAATGCAGGAAATTCATCATATAAGCTATCATAAGCGGCACTTGCCTGTTTGTTAAAATCAGACAAAAGAGTAAAGTTTAAATTTTGTGCCTCTTTGTATTGCTCTAAAACAAAAGGAGAGTCAACAGATATTGCAACGATTTCTGCATTCATATCATTATAATTAGCAATATCATCTCTCATTGTGCACAACTCAGTCGTACAGACTCCTGTAAATGCCAATGGAAAAAAGAGTACAACCAAGTTTTTACCTTGAAAGTCGCCTAGACTTACATTTTCCTTTTTATCTGATACTAGTGTAAAATCTGGAGCCTTGTTTCCTACAGTTATTGCCATTTAATATTATCTTTAATAAAAGTTGATAAAATATAATTTCTTTCCCTCCTCTAAATACTTCGCCTCATACAAATTTAAGTAATTATTATAGAAATTAGGTCTAAATTTGCGGGAACCTACTTAGCTATGATCATACAATAAATATCTCCGAGCCATTTTGGATAGCATACAACAAGAAGATCAAAGCCTTTTAGAGAAATTTGCCCAAACAAATGACCAGATTTGGCTTGCCCGCTTATTTCAGAAATACGAACATCTTATATATGGGGTGTGCTTAAAATATAGCAAAGATGTAGAGTGGAGTAAGGATCTGAAGTCCCAAATCTACGTAAAGCTATTGGCCAAAACTACAGATCTTCAGGTAGACAGCTTCAAAAACTGGCTATATACTTTTTGTAAAAACCATTGTCTAGATGAAATACGTAAGAAAAACAGAAGCAACTCTGCTTTAGATAAATTCAGAAAATTTCAATTATCTGCATTTGATAATGTGTATTTTAATTCTGAGCAACGTCTTATTGTTGAGGAAGATAAAAAAGCTTTGCAAGAAACTCTAGCTAAAGCCGTCGAAAGCCTGTCCGAACAACAAAAAATTTGCATGGATCTTTTTTACTTCAAGCGATTATCTTACATTGAAATCGGTCAAGAATTGGGCTTAGATATAGGTCAAGTTAAAAGCCATTTACAAAATGGAAAAAGGAAGATGAGAATATTTGTAAACCAACAATTTAGACACCTAATTTGAGCTGGCATAAAAACGACATATTAGGCGATAGACCATGCTTAAACAAGCAGGAAATAGAGGCATATATACAGAAGTCTCTTTCTCAAACTCAGCGATTCTCGGTTGAAAACCACCTCTTAGATTGCCCGCTTTGCGATGCAGCCATCGACGGATATGTCAACAATACAGATGCCTTGTTAGAAAATCAATCTGTTCTCCACAAATCGAGAAAGCTAATATACTTGGTTGCAGCTACCCTACTTATGCTATTAGGTGCAACAGCATTCTTTAATTACCAATCTCATAATCAGCCCGATAGAACTTTTACCCAGTATTACGAAAAGCCGAGTTGGAATACTCAAACCAGGGGCTCGGATAAGACTACAACATACAGTGATGCCGTACAACTATACAATGAAGGCCAACATCAAGCTGCTATTGAGGCCTTTGAACCACTGCTAGAGACTAATAGTGAAGACAATCAACTCCGTCTTTATAAGGGCGTTGCACACCTAGAATCTAGTCAGTACGCTAAAGCAGAAAATGAATTTACCGTCGTAAGAGTAAATAGCGAACTCTTCTTTGAAGAAGCAACATGGTATCTAGCTATGCTCAACATAAAACTTGATCAAAAACAAGAAGCGATCAGCTATCTTGAGGAACTTATAAATCTAGAAAATGGTTTTTTCAACTCAAAAGCCCGAGAAATAAAAAAGAGGCTGCAAAATTAATTTGCAACCTCTTTTAAGCTTATCTAAGAGCTTATATCTTACTTCAAGAAGTCAATACTCTTTTCAACAAACTTACTTAAGCCTTCTCCCTTTAGCATACCTTGATTTAGCAATGCTAATTGATATAAGTAATGAGCAAACTCATTTTTCTTGTCATCATTTCTCATCTTATTGAGCTTATCCGCAATCAGTACGTGATTTGAATTGATGATTACATTATATGCCTCTGGCATGATACTCATATCCATTCCCTGCATACGCTGCATTTCTGACATACGACGCATGAATTCAGGCTTTGTAATGATTACCGGTGGCTCATCTGGAGAGAGCGCCTTCACCTCAAATCTACTAGACTCGTTAGCAATCTTCTCTTTAAAAATATTCAGCACCTTTTCCGTTTCCTTCTCGCTCAATACAGACTCAATAGTCTCATCCTTCTGAACGAGATTGCTCACTATATCTGAATCCACTCTCACAAAAGTAACTTTGTCCAACTTTTGCTCTAATTGCTGCATAAAGTGATTGTCAATAATATTGTCCATCACTAATACATCGTAGCCTTTGTCTCTAGCAGCCTTGATATAACTTGCCTGTTCTTCCTTATTACTGCAGTATAGGAAAACCTGCTTTTCATACTTATCTGTTTGAGTCGCCTTTATTTTCTCTCTGTACTCTTCGATCGTATGATATTTGCCATCTGTACTTTCCAACAATACAAACTTGGTAGCCTTATCATAAAACTTCTCTTCGCTGACCATTCCATACTTTACAAAGACACTCAAATCCTTCCACTTCTCTTCGTATGATTCTCTTTGTTTCTTAAACAGACCATTGAGCTTCTCTGCTACCTTCTTAGTGATATAACTAGTGATCTTCTTTACATTCGCATCGCTTTGCAGGTAAGATCTAGAAACGTTCAAAGGAATGTCCGGAGAATCAATCACACCATGCAAAAGTGTCAAAAATTCAGGTACAATCTCTTTTACCTCATCGGTTACATAGACCTGATTACTATAGAGCTGGATTTTGTTCTTTTGCACCTCCATAGAGTTATTAATCTTAGGAAAGTACAATACGCCAGTTAAGTTAAATGGGTAGTCAATATTCAAATGAATCCAAAACATCGGTGGCTGACTATATGGGTATAGCTCGTTATAAAAGCTTTTATACTCATCCTCCTTTATTTTATTAGCTGCCTTTTTCCAGATAGGATTAGGATTGTTGACGATATTATCGGTTACTACATCCGTTCCCTCTTTATCTTCTTCATCTTTAAATACCTTTTCTGTCTTAGTACCAAACTTGATTTCGACAGGCAAAAATTTACAGTACTTATCTAGTAACTCTTGAATTCTCGACTCTTCCAAATATTCCGTCGCATCATCACTTATATGTAAGACAATGTCAGAACCACGTTCTCTCTTCTCTACTTTCTCTAAAGTGTACTTAGGATCACCCTCACATGTCCACTTTACAGTACGTTCCTTACGGTTATGGCCCTGCGTGATCACCTCTACCTTGTCCGCTACCATAAATGCAGAGTAGAAACCCAATCCAAAGTGCCCAATAATAGAGCTTTCATTTTTGTACTTTTCTAAAAAGTCTTGTGCGCTCGAAAATGCAACCTGATTAAGATACTTGTTTACTTCAGATTCACTCATACCAACACCTTTATCTCTAATCGTCAGTGTCTTTGCTTCTTTATCCACAATAACCTCGATGGTTACATCTCCTAGTTCGTCCTTAAAGACTCCTTTTCTAGATAAAGTTTGAATTTTGGAAGTCGCATCAACTGCATTAGAGATCAATTCTCTTAAAAATATCTCCTGGTCTGAGTAAAGAAACTGCTTGATTATCGGAAAGATGTTTTCCGTCTGCACCGATATATTTCCTTTTTCCATAGTATATGTGTTTTTTATGATTGAACTTCAATATATATACCATTCGCAAAACCATGTCATATTGGCACCAATCTGCACTTTTTGCCTTGTCAACAATAGCATTTCATGACACTTGTTACATATTAGGCATAATCCATATGGCATCAATCTTGCATATTGTAGAATGTTGAAGTTAATTACCACCCCCTAATAATTCATTGGAATTAAGTTCATCTTTTGCAATAAAGATTTAGATTCAGCAATGAATTTAAAGTGAGTCAGATCAGTTCATCGGGGGGTAGAACTGATCTACCGCTCACTCTTTCTAAGCACACTCCCCCCACCTTCGAATCAAACGAAGATAATAACCAAAGATTTAAAACCTTCGGGTTTTATAATAGTGAGTTGGGCCAATTGCATTGGGGGGTACAATTGGTCCAATCACTCACTTTTTTATATCCCCCCTTTCATGCTTCTATAAGCATACCATTTTAGTAAAATTTCGCCTTATTATAAAAAGGCATTATACCTCCCACATATTAGTTCAAAGCATAAGTTCATGTAATAGAAGTCCGTATGGACTTTATATGACATACAACAACGAATCAATACCAAAGAATTAAGATCCTTTTGGATTTTATAATTAATGAGTTGGGCCTTCGCATTGGGGGGTACGAAGGTCCAATAACTCATTTTTCGAAACCACGCTTTTTTCAAATTCCATAAGTATCTATTGCTCAAGTCCTGACTTAGGGCTTTCTCTATTTGGGGCCTACCCATCGATCGGCTGGCCCACCTTCCCTACGCATCATCTCGGGTCGGGTCGTCCGTTCCTTCCGCAAAAGAGTGCGGAACCACTTCCACCCCTAGTCCACTAGGGCTATAGCTACGCATCGCCTAGATAAATGCTCATAATACACATAGAAGTAAAATAAGAGTCTTCATTTTTATATCTTTCTGAGGAGTATCTCAATTAAGCCCCTCAAGTATAGTATTATGAAGTTCCTACTGTTATCCCTAATCTGCGCATTTCCATATTTCCTATCGGCCCAAAACGCTGACAAAAAAATAAAAGACGCTGTCTCAGAACTTACAGACTTTATTGCACTTCCTAACTTTGGATTAGACAAACAGGATATTGAAAAGAATATCGCCTGGATAGAAAGTGCTTTTCAAAAAAGGGGAATGCAATGTGAGGTATTGCAAACCGAAGGCAATCCACTCCTTCTTGCACATAAAGAAATTGACTCCAAGTTACCAACAGTTTTATTTTACATGCATTTGGATGGCCAAGCTGTTGATTCCAAAAAATGGGACCAAGGCTCTCCATTCGCAGCTGTTATAAAAAGAAAAAACACACAAGGGGAATGGGAGGAAGTTGAGAGTGATGAAGGTATTCTAGACAGAGATTGGAGAATTTTCGGCAGATCTGCTTCTGATGACAAAGGGCCAATCATTGCATTTCTTCACGCTATAGACAGGTTAAATGATGAGCAAGTTCTTCCACAGTTCAACATCAAAATAATTTTGGATGCTGAAGAAGAAATTGGATCCAAATCACTCCCCGCAGCAGTCATAAAATATAGAGAAAAATTAGCCGCAGATGTATTGGTCATCAATGACGGACCTGTACATACTTCTGGAAGCCCAACACTTACATTTGGCTGTAGAGGAATCACAACAATCAACCTTACTACTTATGGGCCAATCCGCCCTCAACATAGTGGACACTATGGCAACTATGCTCCAAACCCAATTTTTAAAATGGCTCACTTATTAGGCTCTATGAAAAACAAAGACGGCACTGTTGCCATAGATGGATATTATGATGGAATCGCACTGGATGAAAAAACCAAAGAGATCCTATCTAAGGTACCCGATGATGAAGACAAAATAAAAGACTATTTACAGATTGTAAATCCTGAAAAAGTTGGATCTAATTATCAAGAATCCTTACAATACCCTTCTCTTAATGCAAGAGGAATTAATGCTGGATGGGTTGGCGCAAAAGCTAGAACTATAGTACCAGATATTGCAACAGTTGCAATTGACATTCGACTGGTACCAGAGTCAGAACCAAATAGATTAGTCGCCTTAATAAAAGAGCATGCAGAAAGTGAAGGCTATCATGTTGTCGATCACGAACCTACTTATGAGGAAAGAAAAAAGTATCCCAATCTCCTTTACTTTTATCATGCAAGAAACACGCTACCTTTTAGAACGGATATGGATGCACCAGCAGGGGAATGGCTAACAAGAGCAGTTCAAAATACATTTGATACGGAGCCTATCAAAATAAGGATCATGGGAGGTACTGTTCCTATTGCTGCTTTTATCAATGAGTTGAACATTCCAGCAATCATAGTCCCGATGGTCAATCCTGACAACAACCAACATAGCCCAAATGAGAATTTAAGAATTGGGCATTTTGAAGATGCCATCAAATTATTCTATGGCATCTTTACTACTAAGCTGTAAACTACTTCTCTTGATAATTTGAAATTAAAATATCGAGATGATGCTGCGCATGAAATATAGTAAAGTACGTAAACTCTCTAATGGTCAACTTGCCCATGATTGGGTGAGGCAAAACGTAAACACTCATATCTTTTTCTTTCCACTTCTTGAGTGCTTGGCAGTAATGCTCTCCCTCCTCTATAAAGCGATCTAATAAAGCTTGTTTTTCAAATTGTCTCCCTTCGCTTGGAACAAAGTCTGAAGATGGTGTTGGTGGAAAACCATTCGCAGTAGTGAAATCACCAAGCGCCTTTATATATCTTTGGTGCTGTTGCTCAAAGGTACGTTCTGTCCGATTACTCTTTCCGAATGCAACTTGCAATGCTAGTTTTGGCATTTGTATTCCTCTAGAAACGCCCTTCGTACTTTTGATTAAATGATAAAGGTGTCCTGCCATAGTCCACTTTCCTTTCACTATTACTGTATTGAAACTGGCCTCAGGTTGTGCTTCAAACCAAGAAATAATTTCAGCAAACATTGATTTTAGCTGAGTACTTAGCTCTTCTTTAGCTGGAGTATTCATAAATAATTCATTTTAGAATGTTTCTATCAAAATTAATAGTTACTTTTAGTTACTGTTGTAAACATATACAATAAATAACTGTAATCCAATACGTTACAACATCATAACCTAGTAACATGAAAGTAACTAAAGTTGATAATCAAGGCCCTAAGCTTAAAAATAAGGTAGCCCTATTTTTCAGAAAGTCAATTGCGAATAAGAAAAATACAAAAGTCTGTATAGTAAAAGATGTGATGGCACTCGTCACTGACAAGTGGAGTCTATTTATCATTTACAACCTGGGCTACTATGACATACTCAGATTTACTGAACTTAAAAACAACATCCGTGGTATTTCATCGAGAATGCTTTCTGTCACTTTAAAGAAACTCGAAAATCGGCAAGTAATTGAGCGTACTGTTTTTGCGGAAGTGCCTCCTAGAGTAGAATATATGCTCACTCCTTTTGGCAAGGAACTAGCTGAAAGAACGCTGGACATCAATTCATGGTTTCTAGATCTCGTTGTTGATAATAAAATCCAAATAAAAAAATAAGACTAAAACGGACAAGTGGTAGAAGCGATATGAAGTAGACTGTATCCCCAATGAAGGAATACCTGAAGACGGATGAGCGATCGAGCGAATACTAGTCAGGTATATCCTGAATGGGGATACAGCCTGCTGAATACAAGCGGATGACACGACCCCAAGCAAGCAGCCCCATGTGAATTATTCACATGGGGCTGCTTGCTTGGGGATGGCCTATAAAAATTAAATGATCTTAAAGTCTCGGTAGCTTTGCCTCGGCCTCCTCTTTATGCTGCGTATCATTCGGTCACATCCACCTCAATACGTTTGTCCCTATTTGCTAATTCCCATGCTGTGGCAAAAACCAGTTTTCCGATCTTTTCCATTTTCTCGAAATTGATCTTCTCCACTGTGTCGGTGATCATATGGTAATCGTCGTGGGTACCATTGAAATAAAAGATAGCTGGAATTCCTTTTACCGCAAAATTGTAGTGATCCGATCTGTAGTAGTAACGATTAGGATCGCTCTCTGCATTGTAAGTATAATCCAAAGTCAGTTGTGCAAAGTTTTTATTAGCCACCTCATTTATTTCATGCAACTCAGTACTTAATCTATCTGAGCCAATAACATAAATATAGTTAGGATTGTCCTCGTACTTTTTATCAACTCGACCTACCATATCAACATTTATATTGGCAATGGTATTCTCTAATTTGAATGTTGGAAACTCGGTGTAATACTGAGATCCAAGTAAACCTTTTTCTTCACCTGTAACCAACATGACCAATACCGAACGACGTGGACCTACTCCAGCTTGCTTTGCTTTTGAGAATGCTTCTGCTATCTCCAAGGCTGTTGTTGTACCGGAGCCGTTATCATCAGCACCATTGTATACATCATCTCCTCTCTTACCTAAGTGATCATAATGTGCCGAAACGACTAACAATTCATCCTTAAGATTTGGGTCGGTTCCTTCTATATATCCAAGAACATTCTCACCCTTAAGTTGGCTTACTAACTTCTTCATAGTGATATTCAACTTGGTAGGAAGTTTAACCATTTTGGATTTACCTTTAGCTTCGATTTTTTTACGAGCTTTGACAACTTTATTAAACTTCTTTCCAATCAGTTTTTGAGCCATCCCAGGAGAGATAAAAATATTGTTAGCATACTTTCCTTTTGGTTGCTCGCCTTCTCCTAACTGCAATCTTGAGGAGAGCAAGGTATTTCTATTTTGATCAATGGTCTTTCGCAATTCGCCATCGATAATCAATACTGCTTTGGCTCCATTGGTATGCGCAGCTTTTAGCTTTTCTCTAAAATTTGACCACTTTGAAGTTTCACTATTATTTGACACATAGTAAGTTCCTTGTGCGTTTTTTGGTTCCCCATTATAAATAAGCAGCACTTTTCCTTTTACATCTTTGCCTTTATAATCACTATAAGATGCATCATCGATACCATAACCTAGGAATACTATTTCATCAGTTTTGATCTCTGGCATATGTGCATTGGTCCCAGGAAATGCAAAAAAGTCATTCATATTTCTGAGGGTCTCGTCATTGGCTACAACACTGAGTTTTTCCCAACTCTCTTTGATAAAACTTACCTTTTGGTAATAAGAATAAGATTCTCCAATACGAGGAAGATTGAGGCTAGCAAAATATTCAGAAATATAGGTAGCAGCCATTTTATTGCCTTTGGTACCCGTCTCTCTACCTTCAAACTCATCCGAGGCTAAAATAGTAAGGTGCTTACGCATATCCTCAGCAGTAATGCTATTCAAAAATGGCTTCAAATCGATATATGGACTACCGTCCGTAAAAGTTAGCATTGGACCAGTTTTCATTTTGCCAGGTCTCTTAGAAACTATATTTGCATTGGATCTTATAGGTTTTGTAGTTGGTCTACTAGTCGGCTGTGTAGCTGACTTGCTGCTCGGTTGACTTGTACTTGGCTTGGTAGTTTGGCCAAAGATCAAAAACGGTACAAGCATGAAAACGCTCAAAATATATACTTTCATATAGTTATGTGTTAACGTATAGGTTGAAGACCAAAGGTAATCTAAGTTGTCAAACTGACAAAATAGTGCCTAAGATTGGTCAAAAATTAGCTAGTAGTCAGATGGTTTTATGTACAAGCAATTTTATTTACACGGCGTGCGTGTCTGCCTCCTTCAAATTCTGTGCTTAAAAATATCTCTACCATACTGGTAGCCTCTTCGACAGAAATAAATCTTGAGGGAATAGAAATCACATTAGCATTGTTATGAAGTCGAGCTAGTGAAGCCAATTCATTATTCCAACATAAAGCTGCGCGAATGCCTTGGTGTTTATTGGCTGTCATCGCTGCACCATTGCCACTGCCGCAGACAATGATACCCAAGTCAGCCAATCCTGCTTCTACAGAATCAGCAACAGGATGCACAAAGTCTGGGTAATCTACGGAATCTCCTGAGTCGGTTCCTTTATCCAGGCACACGACTTTTTTTTCTTCTAATGCAGCAATGATTGCTTCTTTGTATTCATATCCTGCGTGATCGCATCCAATGGCTATAGTTGTTTTCTTCATTTCAATATGTTATAAAATCTAAATTTACTTTTTGGGTTTATAAGATTTGAGCATATCCGATATTTCGGTTTGGAAGGCACTGTCATTGCATCCTCCTGCAAGACGCACTGCCTCATCCTTGGTACGACCAATCGTGTATGCATACTTATCTATCCATCCATTTTCTCTCATTTCAGAAACTGTCATCGGCTCAAAAAAGTCAAGGAACTGTTTAGCATCCACTGCCAGACTTCTGATTAAAGGCTTTGCTACTTCGCAATTATCTGAATTTACCAACACTTTCAACATAGGTATAGATTGCTCATCCAATGAGAAATTCATATGAGGAAACCCTTCAAAATATTGTTTCGCCAAGTTTCCTGCTTTAACCCTATCCCCTTTTTTCAAAAAATCTTCGCATGCACGTAAGATCGATAAACGATGACTTTGCACACTGGGTAGATAAGAGCGATCAACAAATAGATCATGCTTATCAAAGTTGCCCCACTTAAATTTATTGATCACATTGTCATATAGTATATCGGAGGCTACTGCTCCTTTACCTATAATGCCCAATCTAGGATCTCCTTTGCTTTTCTTCGGAACCAAACGCAGTGCTAGTCCTTCTAGCTGAAGATAATCTCCTAAGCCCAATAGTGACTCTTCTCTACAGGTAACTGCAAAGTAAATCGGTCGATCGGCAAAGTTGGAAGATATAATATCTAATACAGCCAAGTCACCCTTTATCAGGCCAGATTTTTTGCCTATAGAGAATGAAATCTTATCTACAACATTTGAATCTCTAGGACTAATCATTCCCATGGCTAATGCTTTGGAGCGATTCACAGGAATGCTAAGCTTAGTTGCGGGGAAGTAACTTTCAATAGCTCCATTTTGTTGTGGGTGATCTTCTCCAGCATGCTTCAATGCACTACTTAGTGGCATCTCTCTTTCATTCCTTACATCTACAGGAATATACGTTCGTTTATATCCTTGTATAGCTTCTTCTGAAATAGTCATTTTTATCGGCGCAGAATCATTAATTTTTCTTCGCTGTTGATTGATGTACCAATCTACTGCGATGAGACTAAGATTAACCACACGCACATCCGTACGAACTCCTTCTGTCTCTTGAGCATACCAAAGTGGATAGGTATCATTATCCCCGTAGGTGAATATAATGGCATTTGGGGCGCAAGATTCCAAGAAGTTTCTAGCATAATCACTTGAACCTGTATGGTGTCTTCTACTGTGGTCATCCCAGTTTTGAACACACATGATAGTAGGTGCAGTAATCGCCAACAAGCCAGCTACCATAGCCGCAGTAGATCCTCCTATCCTATCCCTTAATACATTGAACATGGCCAAGACACCAAAACCAACCCATATGGAAAAGGTAAAGAAGGAACCTGCAAGTACATAATCTCTTTCCCTCGGTTCGTTTGGAGGCTGATTGGAATAGATAATAATACCTATACCTGTGATAATGAACAGCGTAAATAGTCCTAAAAAGTCTTTAGGTCGTTTGATCAGATGTATCAACATACCAAACAATCCTAGCAAGAAGGGAAGGAAGTAGTATTTGTTGTAGGCCTTTTCTTCCTTGAGTTTATCAGGAGCATTGCTATAGTCAAACAGTCTGCTATTATCTATAAATGGGATACCAGAAGCCCAATGCCCTCTGGTCTTATCTGAAGGAAAATATCCTTGCGTTGCATTTTGACGTCCGACAAAATTCCACATAAAATATCGGCCATACATCCATTTGATCTGATAATTAAAAAAGAAATTCAGATTATCCATTTGATTTGGTCTTCCTGGAGGAAGAGGCGCATCAGGATCCAAGCCCATCCATATTTTATGCTGTCTAGGCCTTCCCATTTCGGCATGCCCTATACGTGGAAAAAGTATTTCTTTACGCTTATCAAACTTATAGCTAAGCTTTCTATCTATCGTCTTATAACTGTCTCCTTTTCGTCCTTTTCTATCTTCTGAATTTGTACCTGTTCTATCCGCATCAAAAGTAGGCCCTTTGAGCAATGGTCTTTCTCCGTATTGCTCTCTATTTAAGTATGGGATTAGTCTCAGTGGATCCGAAGGATCATTCATATTTATCGGGGTATCCGCATTGGCTCTAATCACCACTACACCAATAGTAGAGAATGCGATCAAAGTCATACACATACTCATGAATATGATCTGAAGTACCTGGTTTCTATTATTGTTGATATACTTAAATCCGAAATACACGACAGCAGCAATGATTACCAACAAAGGAAAGATTCCACTATGAAAAGGCATCCCTAAAGAGTTCACCATGAATACTTCTAAGCCTGCCCATAATGTAGGAACACCTACTATAATGAACTTTTGAACGAATACGAGTGCAACGACCCCACCAACGAGAGAGGCAAACATCCCTCCGACATTATGATTTTCATATTTCTTGAAGTAGTAAAATAAGGCTAAGGCAGGGAATGTCAACAAACTTAATAGGTGAACTCCTGTAGATAACCCAGCTGCATATACTGCAAAGACCAACCAACGATCTGCTTGTGGCGTGTCTGGCAAGATATACCACTTCATCATCGCCCATAGTGTCAAGGCTGTAAAAAACGTAGACATTGCATATACTTCACCTTCCACTGCTGAGAACCATATACTGGTACAAAAGGCAGCCGTTAAACCCGCTACAATACCCGCCAAAGCAAGCGCCATAGTTTCAGATGAATTAGGCATCTCTTCACGACCATCCTTCAACATCATTCTGCCCAATATGATAGTCACCCAGCACACAAACATGGCCATAAATGCGGCACTCATCCCTGACAATAAATTGATAGCATGAGAAATGGTGGCTCCATCATCAGAAACCATATTCGCAACCATTGCAAACATTCTTCCGATGAGTAGGAAAAGCGCAGCTCCAGGAGGGTGCACTACCTCTAGCTTATTGGCTCCAGTAATAAACTCACCACAATCCCAAAGGCTTCCTGTGCGCTCTACAGTAAAGAAGTACACTGTAAATGCTATTGCAAATACAATCCATCCGGCGGCATTGACTATTTTATGGTAATTATTCATAGATAGCAGTAACTGATATTGGTTTTTAAAAATTTTCTTACGTAGTAGTGGAGTATTAGTTCATTGTTAGCAGTGCTAGCAGGCAAATGTACGTAATTCTTCGCATGAAAATCCCTAATTTTGGGATGCTTTGAGCCTTATTAACAGCGAATTATATAATGGTTAACAAACTATGTATCACCAGTTAAGGTTCAATAGCCAAAAAGAGGGCATAATTATGGAATTTAAATTCACTCAAAAACTTGCTTTCAACGTCAACTGAACATATATTTGCGTTCTCGAAAAATAACGGGTGATTAGCTCAGCTGGTTCAGAGCACCTCGCTTACACCGAGGGGGTCGGGAGTTCGAATCTCTCATCACCCACTTAAGAAGGTCTTCAAATTCATTTTGAAGGCCTTTTTTTTATACACCTCATCATCTTTATTCCTTTTTATTCTTCCCTAAAACCGAAAAAGTCGGGAGTTCCCTGCCCGAATGACTTCAGTCAGGCGGGGAATCTCTCATCACCCACTTAAGAAGGCACCTAAGAAGGCATATAGAGAAATACTTCGCCTTTTTTTATGCCTTTGCAAAAAACAGAGATAAAGGCCATCCATTTCAGAAAATATATGATAGACTCATTGCGTTATATAAATTAATTATATATTTAATTTCTTATTTGCCAATTGTCTCCCTATTATTTCTGAATTGAAACAAAGTATTAATCACACGTAGAACCTAAGGTAGACATGGAATCACCTATTTCTGATATCAAGCCCCAAACACCTATAGTTGAAAATTCTGAAAAGAACACTTCAAGCTGGCTAAACACTATAGCAAAGTGGACCTTAGGTATGTTTCTGATATCGATATTAGCTTCTTTCACTATTGCCTATGTATTTGAAGATAAGATCAAGGCAAGACTGGTAGAAGAGATCAACAATCAACTAAAAACAGAACTCACTGTAGAATCCTTCAGCCTATCCTTATTAAAGGGCTTTCCTAATGTATCTGCGGAATTTTCTCAAGTCATGTTAAATGGCACCTTCAACAATGATACCGCACCATTGCTGGAAGCATCTAACCTTTCATTTACCCTTCCACTATTTGGATTGCTTAAATCAAATGTCCAAGTTAAGTCCGTCTACATTAAGGATGGTTCCTTGAGCGTCTACATGAATAGTAAAGGTGTTCCCAACTATAAAATACTCAAACCCATGACCAAATCTGATGACTCATCAGATGATTTTCAATTGAATATCGAACAGGCTACACTAGAAAACATTGATATCATGTATATCAATAAAAGCTCTGACATAACTAGTCGGATAAGAATAGACAATGCTTCATTCAGCGGTAATTTTAGTGCAGATAAATATGCTTTGGAAAGTAAAGGAAACGCAGAGAGCCATTTTCTTGACATCTCAAACAAACGCTTTATTCCAGGTAATCAACTAGATTTCGATTTGATTCTTGATATTGACATGAATCAAAACATGTATACTTTCCAGCAAGGTAAGCTTACTATTGACGACAATCATTTTAATATTATAGGAGATGTCACCGCTGATCCTAAAGGGTATATATACGATCTCACTGTAAAATCTAAAGAAGGTAATTTAGCTACTGTTTTCACATTGCTCCCCGAGGAATATATTGAATCATTTAGTGACATTACGAGTACTGGAAAATTCCTGTTTGACTTCACTTACAAAGGGCAAAAAACAGACAAAGAAAGTCCTCAATTGCGTGCGCAAGTCAAACTAAGAAAAGGAGAAATCAAAAGCCCCCACTTCGAATCACCTTTAAAGAATGTATCTCTTACGGCTAACTTCGACAACGGAAAATATAAAACACTAAAATCAAGTGTTTTGAAAATCTCTGACTTTAAAGGTTATTTTAATGAAAAACTAAGTCAAATGGAATTGAAAATTTCCAACCTCGAAGATCCGACTATCGACTTAGAAGTAGACGGCACTTTACCATTAAAATCTATCTACAAATTCTTTCACCAAGAAAATATGACCAATGCAAATGGCTCATTGGTCGTCAAAGACCTCAAAGTGAAAGGAAAACAAAATGACATGCGATCCATGTCTAGAATATCCAAGGTGGATGTCAGTGGAGAAATCAAGTTTGACAAAGCAAGCCTAACTATAAACGAGTACCCTTTTGTAGCAGACAAGGGATCACTACTCTTAAAGAATAACAAAATCCTTGTTAAAGGTCTGTATATCAATGGTGCAGATAGTGATGCCAGATTCTCCGGAACCTTCAAAAATTTGATCCCTGTGATGTTTGCGGATTCTACAAACTCAAAAAATGCAGAGCTACAATTCAGCTCAAAACTAAATGCTAAAAATCTAGATCTCGATCAACTAGCAGATGCCTTTTCGGGTTTTCAAAGCACAAGCAATGAGATAGAAGAAAACAAAGGTTGGCATTCCAAGATAAGCGGTTTTCTCGACGGTACATTCGATGCCTACGTAGAAAACATTCACTATAATGACTTGACAGGCAGTGAATTTGAAGGAAGCATCAATTTTGAAGACGATGTCCTTACCTTAGATGGAGACCTAGAAACCATGGACGGATTCATGTCTCTGGAAGGAGAATTATTTCTTACAAAGACACCAAAGCTAATCGGCGAAATAGAGGCAAAACAAATAGACGTACATAAATTCTTTAAGCAAGCTCAAAATTTTGGACAGGAGACTATAGTTGCCCGTAATCTTAAAGGAAAGATGAATACCAACATGATCATTAATGCGCATTTTGACGAAAACGGAGCTTTTCTAGAAGACAAACTTCATGTCTATGCAGGTCTTGAGATCCGCAATGGTGAACTTAATAATCTAGAAATGCTCAAAACTTTCTCCACATATATCCATTCGGATGACTTAGAGAACATCGAATTCACCAAATTAGAAAACTGGTTTGAGATTAAAAATGGTAAGATTCATATTCCGGTCATGTTTATCCAGAGTAATGCCATAAACCTCACCGTCAGTGGTACACATACTTTTGATCATAGAATCAATTACAACATAAAACTAAATGCGGTTCAAGTAGTAGCCAATAGAATCTTTAAAAACGACAAAGATCGTAGGCCTCAAAAAGATAAGCGTGGCGGCGTTGCTAATTTGCACTACACAGTAAAAGGCACGGTCGAGGACTATGTGGTCAAGAGAAATAAGGACGCTGTACAAAAGCACTTCAAAACAAGTAAGTACAAAAAAGACAAGATTCGTAAAGTCCTTGAGGACTCATTCGGTGACTTTGATCTTAACTCTGATTATGCTACTATTGTCAAGGAAAGAAAGCCCGTCATTATCAAGAAAGAACCCGTCAAATCTGCACACAAACCCATAG
>CALJVI010000204.1 GCA_937974575.1 uncultured Saprospiraceae bacterium
CTATCCCTCAACCAAGGATTATACACCTTCAGCATACGGTAGGTAACCTTATTATTTAAGGCTACATTTTTAAGATCCAAAATTCCTTCTTCTTTGTAGCTTATATTCATAAGATTGGTATAAGGCTGGTACTTCTCATCCTCCGCAATTTGAAAACCAAAACGATCAGGATTAGATAAAATTTCTTTGATGGCGATGATGCGAAAAACATAACGCGAAGTTTCTTCATTCAGATTGATATCATAGTATGAATTCATACCCTGCTGACTCAAGTTTTCAGATATACGTCTAGCACCAGCATTATATGCAGCAGCAGCAAGCGTCCAAGAGCCAAGCTTGTTTTTTTGCTTAGTTAGATATTTACAAGCCGCAACAGTCGCTTTCTCCAAGTGGTACCGCTCATCCACCTCATCATTGATCTCAAGATCATATTCCTTACCCGTCGCTTTTAAGAATTGCCAAAAACCTTTAGCACCTGCACTCGAAGTAGCATTTCTAAGACTACTCTCAGCTACAGCCAAATATTTAAAATCCTCAGGAACACCTTGCTCTCTCAAGATGCGTTCTATAGTTGGAAAAAAGCGATTCGCCAATTTGATATTGGTCACGGTGCTACTGTGCCAGTAACTATTGACCAATAGTTCTCGATCAAGTCTTTCACGTACATCTGAAATATCGGTAGGCACCCTTTCTCCAGCGAAAGTAAAGTTTTCATCTAGGGTAACTGCTTTGATAACCTGAGGCAGATTGCCATGAGCTAAGTTGGCATTATTGGAAGTAGCGACATTTGGCTCACTATAAGATGAAAATACAGCCACCGTAAAAAATGC
The DNA here is from genome assembly GCA_937974575.1 of uncultured Saprospiraceae bacterium. Classification (GTDB taxonomy): domain Bacteria; phylum Bacteroidota; class Bacteroidia; order Chitinophagales; family Saprospiraceae; genus JALZVN01. The sequence continues at coordinate 831 of CALJVI010000204.1, forward strand.
ACCCAAGAAGAGGACGTAAAGAGATATTTTTAAATTCATGTGAATAGGTATTTGATAATTAAACAGCCATCATAGCTGCTTTAGTATGTTAGTATAGTACGTAGTAGTATAGCCAATTGGTACAGACATTATGCTGCATCCATTTATGGACTACACCTTTCTTGGTCTTTTGAAGATAGGTACTGTAGAGCATGGTTCACCATACATTACACTCTGCGCAAAAGGCTTGAGCTTTTCAGTGATTTCCATGTAAGCTATAGTCGGTACAGGTAGATTGCTGCAGCCTTTGATGACTACACGCTTATCTTGATATTCGGTATAGTCTAAGCCAACCAAAAGGTTTTTATAATAATACTTTAGGTACGCATCCGGCTCACCTTGATATATATCAGCGGCTATTCCGTTGCAGTAAGAGCTGATCAACATAAATGCCCAGGTTGGAATGATTGCATCGACTGAGCAGTATATCGTGACTACTTTATCTTGATATTGCGACCAGTCATGTTCTTTCAAGGCAGCTCTAAAATCCTTTTCCTTCAAGATTTGCTCCATGAATAACCAAGCCTTCAGGTCAAACCCAGCCAGCTCATGTTTTGGAAAGTACGTCTCCAAATCGATAGTGACAAGGCCACTATTAGCTACTCGATTGATTAAAGGTTTGTCAGTCATGTATAGTATTTATTCTTCTTCTTGATGAACACCATTTGTACTCTGTAGAGCATCTATGGTAGCTGCCAAGTCGGCAGCCTCTATTTCAAAACGCTCCTCACCCTGCTCTGGTTCTCCGGTCGTGCTTTGATATGGAGTAGTCTCCTCTATAGGAGCAGCTTCCCCGATTACATTTTCAGCAGATGCAAAGTCTTTGAGCTTAGGTAGATCACCTATAGACTTCAGCCCAAAGTAATCCATAAACTTGTCATTTGTACCATAAAGCAATGGCTTTCCAGGACCATCACTTCGTCCTACGATTTCTACGATTTCTTTTTCCAGCAGCTTCTGTAGACTATAGTCAGCACTTACCCCTCTTATCTTCTCCATTTCGGGCTTTGATACAGGCTGTTTATAGGCGATGATACTCAGCGTTTCGATGGCCGCTCTACTCAGACGCTTCTTGGTAGTTATTTTCAGATAGTTACCAACCGTATTGTGAAAAGCAGGCTTCGTCAAGAACTGAAACCCATTAGAGATCTCCACCAATTCCATAGCAAAATCAGGCTGAGCATATTTTTCTTGTAAGCTATGCAGTACTTCTGTGATTTGATCTTGCTCAAATTCCGCCTCCAATGCATTTTGCAAACTATTCTGTATATCTGTCAAGTTGATTGGCTTTTCGGCTACAAATACCAAACTCTCTACGTGCTGTGCTAATAAATCCATCTTTTCTATCTTATTGAGGCCTCAGCGGCCCATTCGTTAAAGGTTTCTGGAAGAACCCAAAGTTACTATTAATCAGCTTTACTTCGCACAGTTAGCTGACAATTTGCTATTAAATAAGGCCCCATTTACAAGCTGCTCATAAGTATCCTTATTAAATTGACCATTCTCTACCACGGGTATATTGCGATTTATCAGAGTGATCAAGCCACCATAACCACGCACATCATATGCAGTTTCAGCCATACAGATACAGAGCTTCTCACTTATCGTCTCATCATTCATCATACATGTATTCACTGACTTTTGCATCGCATGCAGTAGCTGTCTTTCCGTGGGTAAAACAAAATGCACCTCACTCACATCTGGGTTTTGAGGCAGATACCGCACCATATACTCATCGCCATCCTCCACAGTGTAGTTGTTGGATGGAGCAATCTTAGAGATAGGTCTATTATTCGCCACATAGTGATAGGCATAGCTGTATTCATCATGTTCAAAGAGTTTCCCCTTGGTAAATACGCCTTCAGTAGCCAGTAGCTCATAGCTCGGGTTGTTTTTGTTTTTATACCATTCCGAATTCAGCATCCACACTGTGCCGCCTATAATTGCCAAGATCAGAGCTGCTGAAAAAGCAAGCGTCTGAAAACCCATCTTCTTCCGTTCCTTCTTCCGTTTTTTATTCAACGGGGTTTTGACCTCTTCATTGATCTCCATGGTATATTCATAGTGATCCTTGTGTTTTATGATTTGGAGTTCTATCAGTTCCTCGTTGATAAAGAAAGAGTACTGCTTACTATCTAGCACCTTAAAGTCAATACTTGTTATCTTACCATTCACATGGATGAGCACATGGCCAGTTCTTGCCCCATGCAGCAGCCCCACCTTATGGATTTTACCCATTTGGTCTATATGGTTCCAATGAAATTGCTTCATACCCATGATCAGGCGGTCGACAGAAGATTCTGCTCAGTGCAGTAAACTCTCAATTTTTAAAAACGTAACTTAAAGTATTAATAGAAATATACTCTTACATAATGGAATTGAAAGAAAAAGAGGCACTTATTGTTAAAATAAAAGAGAACATAGTGCAAACGGAAAAGGAAATCGCGCATTTAGAGGATGCCACCAAACCCATTTCTCCAGAGAATTCTATTGGGCGCATCTCACGTATGGATGCCATCAACAACAAAAGCGTAGCCGAAGCTGCATTACGCTCTTCTAGAAAGAAAATCCAAAAACTCCGCCTTGCCCTCACCAAAATTGATGAACCAGGTTTTGGCCATTGCAAATTATGCAGCCGACCTATCCAATCTTTGCGCTTGATGTTTATGCCAGAGAGCACCCGATGCGTCAAGTGCGCCGACCGCAGGTGATACATACTATAGTATCTCTCAGATCTTTCCTCTATATATAATAGTAATGTGTTTAATTCTCAGTTGGGAGTGCCCCCACGTGGCTACAGCATCCATGCTGTAGTTCCTACATTATATAGGTCCACTGGACCTATATTGCTACGCACCATTTCGTCAGGTCAGGCTCTGCATGAGTCCGCTCCGCTCCCGTCCCTCAGCTACGTCCCTTCGCTGAGTGACCAGCCCTAAGGGGCCGTCATTCCGATCCTTCACTCAAAAATTTAAATGACTTTAGATTGTTTGAAAAACATTATTAGCCTACCTCCCGTACATCCAGTTTAGAGAACGTTAGAGTCAGATAAAACTATTTTGATTTTTTTTTATTATTTTCGTCTTTCTTAAGGCTGACAATCAATGTGTTAAAAACAAAGAAAATATTCTTTCATTTTAATTCGATTTTTAGGTTGTGGAATCGAAATATATGTTCTATATTTGCGTCCCCTTAGGAAAAGGTTTTAATAACCATATTTACTAAGATTTATATTCAGCGATCATAGGATTGCTGATCTATATAAAAAGTTCATTGACAATAAGGAGAGATAAAGAAAAGAAGAGATAACAAGAGTTTTTTGAGTTTTAAGGAAAGAGGGAGAGTGCAATTAAATTAATCGCGAGATTAGGTTATGCTTTGAAGCATTTATGTGGAGAGGTTCATAATAAAGAATTTAATATGGAGAGTTTGATCCTGGCTCAGGATGAACGCTAGCGGAAGGCTTAATACATGCAAGTCGAGGGGTAACATGGGAGCTTGCTCCTGATGACGACCGGCGC
>CALJVI010000205.1 GCA_937974575.1 uncultured Saprospiraceae bacterium
ATTTAATTTTATGATTTGGAAAATAAAGCCAAGTTTAGACATTCTAAATGAATCTTCCAAAAATACACTTGCTGAGCATTTAGAAATTGTATTTTCTAAAATTGGAGATGACTATTTAGAGGCAACTATGCCAGTATCTCACAAGACTGTGCAACCGTTTAGAATCTTACATGGAGGTGCTTCTGTAGCATTGGCAGAAACTTTAGGGTCCGTGGCCTCCAATATCATCGCAGCCCCAGAAAACCAACAGATCGTAGGACTAGATATCAATGCCAATCATCTCAAATCTGTCAAAGAAGGTCAATTCGTTACGGGAAGAGTTACTCCAATTAGAGTTGGAAGAAAAATTCATGTTTGGCAGATTGAAATAAGAGACGAAAGTGGTCATCTTACCTGTATCAGTCGATTGACGGTGGCTGTTTTGGGCGAATAAATACTTGTTTTTAATTATTTTCGTCATTCGATAGGCAATTGCTACCTTACTAGCATAAAATGAAAACCTTGAACTAAGAATAAGGTTATCTTTGAATAAATAATATTAAAAAAAACGTATGTATAAATTTTATTCTCTAGTGTTTGCACTCATGTGCGCTTTCGGACTCAAGGGTCAAGATATTTTGAATATGGAATTACTTTCCAATTTGCCATATCCGAGTAATCTCAGTGATATATGGGGCTATGTTGCACCTGATGGTCACGAATATGCCATAGTTGGTACTGCTGGCACCACATCAATAGTTGACCTCGCTGACCCTAGAAATCCTGTAGAAGTAGCTTCTATACCTGGTGCAAATTCTATTTGGAGAGATATGAAGTCATTTGGGGAGTACGTCTATGTAACCAATGATACTGGCGCTGATGGACTTTTAGTAATAAATATGAAGGGAGCGCCTAATAATATTACAAGTGAATTTTGGCAGCCTAGTATAAATATCGACGGGAACGAAACGGTCTTAGGAGCTTGTCATAACATATATATCGACGAAGATGGGTACGCTTATTTAGCCGGTTGCAATATGAATTCTGGGGGGAATTTGATTATTGATGTGTTTACAAATCCTGGGCAACCTGAATTTGTGGGAGCTACCGATGCAAGATATTCTCATGATGCCATGACACAAAATAATTTACTTTATTCGTCTGATATTAGTGCAGGTTCATTTTCAGTAATTGATGTTTCTGATAAAACAGATCCAATCACCTTGTCTACTCAGACAACTACATCCAATTTCACACACAATGCATGGGTGTCTACAGACAATAATTTTTTGTTTACTACTGATGAAAGACCTAATGCAAATGTTGATGCATATGATATTTCGGATTTAACGGATATAAAGAGATTGGACTTTTTCCAACCTGAGGCTTCTAAAGGGACAGGAACTATTCCACACAATACGCATTATCACAATGGCTATTTAGTGACGAGTTGGTATACGGATGGCGTGAGGATTATTGATGCAAATAAGCCTGATAATTTAGTTGAAGTTGCCTTTTATGATACCTATCCACAAGCTAACGCTGGCTTTAATGGTGTTTGGGGTGTGACTCCGTATTTACCTTCGGGGATCGTAATAGCTTCTGATATTAATACCGGTTTATACGTTTTTGGTGTAGACTACAAAAGGGCAGCGTATCTAGAAGGCGTCGTGACGAATGCGGATAATGGCTCATTGATTGAAGATGTCTCGGTCGTTATCTCTGGACCTCAGCTAAATAGTAAAACAACAAATAACATAGGAGAATATAAAACTGGTCTTGTTGAAGCTGGAGAGGTGGAAGTCTTATTTAGTAAAATAGGATTTAACGATCTAACAACTACGGCAAATATTACAAATGGAGAGCTTACTATCTTGAATGTAGAAATGATCCCTATGAAAACATATGCAATAGCGGGTACAATTAAATCTAAAATTGATAACTCAGCTATAGAAAATGGAAGAGTATTGTTTCAAAATGAAAATTTCGAGTATGAAGTTTCAGCGGACGCTGGCGGAAATTTTGTATTAGAGGATGTATTTGAAGGAGAATATTTGATTTATAGTGGTGCTTGGGGATATGAAAATATTATTGTGAGCAGTGCACTTTCCCTTTCTCAAGATGAAAGTGTTGATATCTTACTAGATAGAGTTTATATGGATGACTTTATAGTTGACCAAGGTTGGACTGTCGATAATCAGGCAGAAACCGGGGCTTGGGAAAGAGAAATCCCTATAGGTACAACATCTGGAAATTTAGTGTCAAATCCAGGTAACGATGTAGATGGAGACATAGGAAACAAAGCATATGTCACCGGAAATGAAGTAGGAGGAGTTGGAGACTTTGATATAGATGGAGGTAGTGTAACACTTACTTCTCCAATTATGGATTTGACAACCTACACCAATCCAAGTATATCATACAGTCTATGGTTTTTTAACAATGGAGGTAGTGGAACACCAAATGATAATGTAGTAGTAAGAATATCCAATGGAGAAACTGAGGTAGATGTTGAGATTTTAACAGTTGGAGATTCTGAAGGCATTTGGAGACCCACCTTTTCGTTTTTGCCAAGTGATCTTTTGGAGATTACGGCTACTATGCAATTTTCTGTAATAGCATCTGATTTTGATCCTGGACATATAGTGGAAGCTGGTCTTGACAATTTCTTAGTTTCTGAATCTCCAGTTTCTGTGAATGATCTGGTAAGTAATGTTTTGTTTGAAGTGCAACCTAATCCATTTGCTAATTATATTAACCTTACATTAGATAAGGAGCGCACAGGAGAGATTAAGGTTACTAACGTATTGGGTCAATTAATAGAAACAATCTCCTTAGAGAATGCTAGCCAAGTTCAGCTAGGTAATACTTTTAATAAGGGAACATATTTCTTGAGTCTTGAGTCCGATGGAGAGCAATTTGAAGCTTTAAGAATAGTTAAGCAATAAGAAAATAAATATTGTAAGATAGAAAAGGCTTGTAGGATGATTTCCTGCAAGCCTTTTTTATATTTGTGATAGAATTGATGGCCTTTTGAAAAGGCAAGTCAATCCACACACTTAAAGTCGGAAAATGGGAGCATCGAGTTTCACAAAGAAGGTGACTGAGCAGTTCGGTCATGAAATCTATCAGTATCATAATGCAGAGGACAATATCTCTTTGGATATTCTTCCTAAAAGGGGATTAATACTTGATATTAAATTGCTAGGGAAGTCGATTCTGAATGGACCTACTAGTGAAGAAGACTTTGAGCATAACGCTTCATTTAAAAGTGCTTTTTTGATTCCGTTTCCCAATCGCTTGAAAGATGGGAAATATGAGTTTAAGGATCAGGCTTATCAATTTCCGATCAATGAAGCCAATCGTCAAAATGCCTTGCATGGTTTAATCTTGGATTCAGATTTTGAATTGGTTAATGAGATAGCTGCAGGTGCATTATCGGTTGGCTTGCAATATACTTATACAGGAGATCAAGAATACTATCCATTCCCATTTGTATTCACTGTGAATATTAGTATTGATAAATTCAAGTGTGAGGTCAGTATGATTATGCAAAATACTGGAGATCATGAAATGCCGTTTGGTATGGGATGGCATCCTTATTTTACTTTACAGCAAAGTATAGATGATTGTGGTTTGTGTATACCAAATTGCAAGTCTATTGTATTAGATGATAAGTTGATCCCAACTGGAAATAAAAGTGCTTATAAGGATTTTTCGAAATGTAAGCCAATAGAAGATACGACTTTTGATTCCGCCTTTCTTTTTGAAAAGGATGCAGATTTCACCTCTATTATTCTCGAAAACGAAGAGCATAAATTACGCTATTATCAAGAAACTAGAGATTCTAAATTTAACTACCTCCAAATCTATACTCCTGAGGATAGAATGTCTATTGCTTTTGAACCTATGACTTGCAATATTGATGCTTTCAATAATAAGAATGGTTTGGTAGTCCTTGCTCCAAGAAAGAAATACAAAGCACGATGTGGAGTGGCTTTGACTAAAAAGTAATTACAGGAAAAAAATTATTTCTTTCTACTGCGCTTATAGTGGTTTTGTACTATAGCTTCTAAAAAGTGAATCGTCTTAGTACATTCAAACTCCATCGGTTTGTCAAGACTTGAAAAGAGGGCAGTACCTCCTCCGAGAAGAATAGGAATTACCGTAATGATCATTTCATCAATAAGGTCTTCTTTTAGAAAACTCTGAATCACCTGTCCACCGTCTATATATAGATGGTGATGACCTTTGGCATGAATCAAAGCAAGTACTTTGGCAATAGTGCCAGAAACAACTTTTACCTTGTCTCCAAATTTCAAATCGCCTTGTTTTAGTGTATTGCTGAGTACGAATACAGGCTTTGTATATGGCCATTCTATATCGAAACCGCACAAGGTCTCAAAAGTAGATTTTCCCATCAAGAGTGCGTCGATACTTTCTGTAAAAGAGTTGTAACCCGTATCAATAGTATTGATCTCTGGTATAGTATCCAGCCATGCAATACTGCCATTCTGATCTGCAATATATCCATCAAGACTGGTGGCTATGAAAACTTTATTTGTAGTCTTTTTCATTACAATATCTATAAATTAGAATTTCTTTTTTTCGAGTGAGGGATCGAAAAGGTGGCTCCTGTGGGTGGCATAGTGTGTAGCTGGAGCCAGTCCTGTTTTTTTTCAACAGGACGGAAACGAATGTGGACCCTGATAGAGCCCGACCGCTGTTGCCTAGTATAGCTCTAGGTGACTAGAGCTATACTAGGCAACAGCGGGCACTCCCAAAACATTACTATTTTATAATCTACAATGACACTGAGGACGCATGAAGCTGCCTGTACTTTGATAGAAGGGATAAGCGTTTCCAGAACCCTCCAGCTCCCAGTAGAACTTACTCCTTGGCTTGTCTTCATTGCCTACTTCATTCATCGTTTCGGCATCATAGAGACGTCCATTTATCATAGTATATTCCACATACTCTGAATTCTGAATATCGTCCAGAGGATTGCGTTCTAGAACTATTAAGTCGGCAAGTTTACCTACTTCCAATGAGCCAATCTCATCACCCATACCTATATAATTGGCACCCTGTATAGTGGCCGCCTTGAGTGCTTGATGATTGCTCATGCCTCCTTGCTGGAGCATCCAGAGCTCCCAGTGGGCACCTAGCCCTTGCAGCTGACCATGTGATCCTAAGTGCATATTGACGCCTGCATTCTGAAGTTTGGTGCATGACTTGGAAGTAAGGATGTGGCCGTTTTCATACTCCTCATCTGGGATCATAGTCCGATGACGAGAACGAGAGTCGACGATAGGGCGTGGCGTAAAATTGAGTAAACGCTCCTTGCTCCAAACATCTGTTTTCTGATACCAATAGTACTCCCCATTGACACCACCATAATTCACGATGAGGGTAGGAGTGTTGCCAGTATTGGTGTTGGACCAAAACTGGATCACGTCATTATACAAAGGCGCTACAGGTATATTATGCTCGACGCTGGTATGGCCATCTGCCACCATGGACATATTGTGAAAGAAATGAGATCCACCCTCTGGGTATACATTAATTCCCAATTCTTTTGCGGCTTTGATGATTTGTTGACGTTGATCACGACGAGGCTGATTGTAGCTCTTGACGCTAAAAGCACCATAGGCTTGTGTACGTCTCAAGGAAGATCGAGCATCTTCCAAATTGTTTATCACTGCTTTGAAGTCCCCATCAGCACCATACAATATAGTCCCAGTAGAGTAGATGCGAGGACCTATCATATGACCTGCTTTGACCATCTCCGACTGTGAAAAAGTCATCTCACTATTGGAAGAGGGATCATGCGTAGTAGTAACACCATAGGCAAGGTTTGCATAATACTGCCAATGCTTTTGCGGACTTAGTCCAAACCTAAATGCTCCTAGGTGTGCGTGAACATCTATGAGACCAGGCATGATCGTCTTCCCTGCGCAGTCTATAGTCTTGGCGCCATTAGGAATTTTGATGTCATCTGATTTACCAATAGATTTGATCTTATGATCCTCGATAACTATGGTGCCATTCTCAATTACTTCGTCTCCATTCATGGTGATGATCGTAGCATTGGTCATCACAATACTGCCATCAGGAGCATCGGTATCCAACTCAAGTCCGATGGAAATACCCATGGTGTCAAGTGGCGGGATACTGTCCGGACTGTTGGCTAAAAAAGTAAAGCGATCAGCTATGCTGTTGGTGTAATATGCTTCTCCAATAGTCCAATGAATTTTTTCGCTATTCTTTGACCAATGCAAATTGATACCCGCATCTCGCGCTATCTGAGAAACAGGAACGGCCTTGGTATCGGCAGATAAACCAAAAGGCTTACCAGAGTTGGGCATGGGCGCGATATATGCTTTATGGAGCTCTATAAACGCTACCCACTTATTATCAGGACTGGGTACAAACTGATTAGCGTACTTGGTGTTGAAAATAATTCTTTCATCTTCTCCATTAAGATTCACGCTGAGGTAGGACTTTTTTAGACTCCCAAAAAGGTAGCCACCTTTTTGGAAAAAGATGCGATCGCCTCCGGCATTAAACCTAGCGTCACTGCCTAATTTGGTGATGAATTTTGGTTTGCCTCCAGACTTACTGACTGTATAGATACCGGGCTTCACAGCATGAGTAAATCCTTGATGTCCATTTCCTGTTTCTTTGACATAGACAATTTGCTGACCATCGGGCGAAAAACGTGGGGTACGGAAAATACCTTTTCCTTCACTGATTTTAGTAGATTTTCCAGAGGCAAGACTTCGGCGTTGTATGGTTCCTGACTCTGTATCATTCCATGTAACATATACGATTTCTTTTCCGTCTGGAGAAAAACTGGGTTCATACTCAAAATTATTCTTCTCTTTAGTAAGACGTTCAGGTTTGCCATTGGGTAATTTTTTCTTCCACAGATATCCTACTGCATTGAATAGGAGGGTAGAGCCATCTGGAGAGGTCACAGCTTGGCGTACCGCTTTTACTTTAAACTTATCTTCATGTACTTTTTGCTTGAACAAAGTAGTCTCAGCCAGCTTATGATTAGCAGTAACAGAAAAAGGAATCTCTGTTTTTGCTCCTGATGTACTGTTTATTTTCCAGATTTTTCCTTGACTCCATATTACGATATGTTGGTCGTCCGGCATCCAATCAAATCCAGTATAAGTTCCAAAAATGGCCCAAGCCTCTTGTTGATCTTTGGACAGTCCATTCCATATTGGGAAGTCTTCTCCTGTTTCCAAATTGTGAACAAACAGCACTGATTTATCTCTTACTCTTCTGACATAAGCAATGCGGTCTGATTTGTTTGAGATTTGAGGACGGCAAGCACCGCCTGGCCCGCCTATGATAACTTCGTTGCTGCCTTTGCTGCGATCAAATTTTTTGATCACATAGATCTGGTCGTTAGGATCTTTGTTGTATTGGAAGAAGCCACCAGGATACATATCTTCAGAATAGTAAACATCATTTCCATCAGCAGAGACTACAGGTTCATTGACATCTTGCTGGTCGTTCTTTCTTTCCGTGAGTTGGATACCGTCTCCACCAGAAATATGGTACATCCAAATTTCACCAGCACCAGCAGATCGAGTAGAAGTAAAGTGCTTTCTTGCTACAAAGTATTGGCCATCAGGCATCCAGTATGCATTGTTTAGCAATCGAAATTTTTCTTTCGTAATTTGCTTTGCGTTTTTTCCATCAGGATCCATGGTCCAGATATTGTCTCCACCGCCAGCATCAGATGTAAATAAAATTTTCTTGCCATCGGGGCTGAAGCGAGGTTGGACCTCAAAAGGGAGTCCTGCTCTGAGCACCTTTGCGGTTCCACCTGTGATCGGCATGGTATATATATCACCAAGCATATCAAAAACTATAGTTTGCCCATTTGGACTCACGTCTAGGTTCATCCAAGTGCCCTCGTCTGTAGTAAATGAAATATCCTTATGTTCATAGGGTGGGTTAAAGACATCCCATTCTGCTTTCTTTTTATCTTGACTGTGAATGCTTAGAAAGCATAATGTAAAAACAGTAATTAATATAAGTTTATGCATTGATAATTGATTTAAGCTTACTTATTATAGAAGATCCTAAAACTACCAAAGAGAATTGAATTTCAAAAGAGTTTTTAAATACTTATCCTTTTCTAGCATATTTATAGATTATATTTACTTATGTTAGCTCTGAAATCTATATCAAATGACTTTTAAAACCGTAGTGAGTATTCTTTTCCTTCAGGTAACCTTGTTTACTTTTTTGAATGCGCAAAAAGGGAATGTGGCGCCAGGTTATATTGTTGATAATGAAGGTGTTAAGACGGAGGGGTTTATTCAGGTACAGAAACGTATCAACAATGAAATCAAGGTTAAATTCAGCACTAAGCAAAAGGCCAAGAAATTCCCCACCTATAAAGTTAAAGACCTTTCAGGCTATGGATATGAGTCGACGGTGCTTAATAATATGAAAGAACCGATCCCAGTGTGGCGCCATTTTGAAAGGTTTGAACTAGATCGTCCTGCAAGAATTATCAGTTCCAACTCCTCGTTATTGGAAAAAGTAGTCGAGGGGTACCTTACCGTTTATTTATTTGAATATGAAACAGCGAATGACCTGGAAAATCCAATAACTAAACGTTATATAATCATGCATAATGGTGAAGAGCTTTGCCAAATAGAATTGGACAATTTTGAAGAAGCATCTAAGGCTTTATTCGAGGGATATACAAGTATGGTCAATTCAATTGGTAAAAAACAATTTAGATTTAAAAGCATGATTAGATTGGTCGAAGATTTTAACTATTGGAATGAAAACCAGCATGATCCAAATATCTATAAAATGAATCCAAAAATATATTCTCAATAATCACGCGCAAAAATATATTTTAAAATATGCATTCATCGCTTAGACCGACTTTTGACAAACTACAAAAGAGTATGATCGAGATGTTAGAAGACATCAAAGATCAACCAGATTCTGTGCTAAATTCAACTCCAGAAAGAGGAGGCTGGTCCATATTGCAGGTTGTATATCATATCGTTTTAGTAGAAGAAGCTTCACTTGCATATGTCAAAAAGAAATTGAGCTTTGGGACAGACATACCAAAAGCTGGATTCAAAGGATATATGAGAGCACTCTACTTGAAGAATATATTCAAGATGCCCATCAAAGTGAAAGCCCCTGATGCAGTAAGTGAACAGAGTATGCCAGAAGAAATTAGATTTTGGGAAGTACTCAAAAAATGGAAAGACAATCGTGCAGAATTAGAAGCCTTCCTAGAGGATATGCCTGATGAGCTTTTAAATAAAGCGCTTTATAAACATGCCTTAGCGGGAAAAGTTACCCCAAGAAACATGCTTATCTTTTTTGATAGGCACTTTAAGAGACATCGCAAACAGATGCATCGTGTATTAAAAGAAGTAAAATACGTGGTGTGATTTATTGCTGACACACACTTTATTTAGACTAGAATTCCGGCTATCGCTCCGGTAATAAAACATGCAATAGTACCACCTATCAAGGCTTTTACACCCAACTGTGTCAATGTAGGACGCTGGCTCGGTGCGAGTGAACTGATTCCCCCAATCTGAATGCCGATAGATGAAAAATTGGAAAATCCACATAAGGCATAAGTAGCGATGATCACAGATTTAGGACTCAAGCTCACATTAGGATCAGCCATCAATGCTTGTAAATCTACATAACCAATGACCTCATTGATCACTGTTTTTTTACCGAGCAACTGTCCTACTAGAGTGATATCGGCACTGTCTACTCCCAATAGCCAAGCGATAGGCGCAAATATAAGTCCCAAAATATATTCAAGATTGAATCCTCCAAATCGACCTCCAGTGAGTGCTTTTATTTTATCGTTTAAGGTGAATGCAGTGATTTCATTATCTACTAAAATATTATCCAATACTATTAAATCCGCAATGGCATAAAGAGCACCATTTACCAAAGCTACCAAAGAGATAAATACCAGTAGCATAGCACCGACGTTTACCGCCAACTTTACGCCGTCAGTGGTACCAATGGCGATGGCATCCAGCAGGTTGTCACCGATCTTGTCCTTAGGAATCGTAAGATCTTTATTGGTGTTTTCTGGGTTAGTTTCTGGATACATGATCTTGGCAGCTACTATCGCGGCAGGAGCAGATATGATTGAAGCTGTTAAAAAGTGAATCGCATATTCATCTCCAATAATAGATACGAACAATGCAAAAACACCACCTGCTATGGTAGCCATGCCTCCAGTCATAAGGCACATGATTTCTGATTTGGTCATTTTTTCCAAGAATGGTTTGACGACCAATGGAGCTTCTGTTTGACCAATAAATACATTCGCCGCCGCGGCTAAGCTTTCTGCACCTGACAGTCGCATCACCTTACTCATCACCTTGGCAAAAGCATAGATGATAAGTTGCAAAATACCTAAGTAGTAAAGTATTGCAGAGAAAGCAGAAAAGAAAATGATGGTCGGCAATACCTTAAAGGCAAACATATACCCGAGTTTGTAAGGAGTTTGCATGCCTGTCGCAAAGTTGGTAGATTGGATATACGCCTCATCAGGCCAACTACCAAACAAAAAGGTAGCACCTGCCTCGGCATAGCCTAAGAGCGCAACAAAGCTATCCGCAATGAATTGAAAAAACGCATAAATAAATGGAACCCTCAGTATGAGTATAGCCAATACCACTTGCAAAACAAGTCCGCCAGCTACCAACTTCCAGTCAATGGCTTTTCTATTGTTGCTCAGGAGGTAGCATGCGCCAATCATCACTGTAATGCCCAATCCGCCTCGAAGAATGTCAATAATAAGTTCCATCTAATTGTTTGAAATTGATCATTTCAAATGTAACGATTGCATGGCACATATTGAAATATTAGCCGGCGTTAAACCAATTATTATTTATACACCCTGTTCATATCCACCAAAGTCATAGGTCAGATCTTCCCCTGGGCAAATTTTAAAGGCATTTTTGAGTGAAGGCCGAAAGTATCGACCTTTTATATCCTTTTCATTGATTTTCGATGATGATCAATTCCTAAACATAGCTTATTTTTACCCTATGCAAAAACCCTATGTTATCGGGATCTGTGGTGGATCAGGATCAGGAAAGACAACAATTGTTGATCATGTCTGTCATGTTTTTCCAAAAAATGAGGTATCACTTCTCACTCAAGACGATTTTTATATTCCCAGAGAAGAGCAAGTAAAAGATGAGAATGGGGTAGTGGACTTCGATCGGATGACCTCCATTGATCATGATGCATTTCATGATCACCTTGCATTACTTATCAAAGGAGATTCGGTTTCTATAAAAGAGTATGTCTTCAATAACGAGAATGCTAAGGCACAGATGAAGACTATAGATTCTGCGAAAATTATTTTGGTGGAAGGTCTATTTGTTTTCAATTCACCGAAGGTGAGTAAATTATTGGATCTTAAAGTTTTTATAGATTCTTCAGATGTAGTGAAAGTGATTCGTCGAATCAAGCGTGACCAAATTGATCGCAATTACCCTTTGAGTGATGTACTATACCGATACGAACACCATGTATTGCCATCTTACAAAAATTATATTCTCCCGCATAAAGGCACTGCTGATATTGTGATTAACAACAACGGCGATGTAAAAAGTGCAGTAAATATTTTGACCAATCTGATCAAAGGCATACTCACTACTTAGCCGTTAACTCAACTATCTTTTTCTCTATTTCCTCCAACTCTCCCACTAAGGTAGCATATAGCCGGAGGTCTCCACTTCTCTGCACCGTCATGGCCTTTTCAGACTTGATTTTATACTCTTTCTGCAATTGTTTTAATGGATCTTTTTTGAATAAACCGAACATCTTTTTTCTTTTCAACCTAACACGATAGCAGTGGTATTGTTCAAGATTTGGGTGTGCCCCCCTGAGGAAATCAATCTTCGCTTAGCAGCTCAGTTTGATTTCCTCAGGGGGTCGGGCTATGCGCCACTCCGCTCCGCTTCGGTCCTGCGGACGCTCAGGTTAGCACCTGAGCTGGCTACTATCCCTCACACAAAATATTCTTAGATGTAGATGTGTCGCCTGCAACGGAAATGTATGGGCTATTAGATGATATTGTCAAATTCACTCTCTATAGATCTATTGACCAACTGGTCAACAGCCGCAGTTTTGGCAGTCGACATCATCATGAATATCTTGTCTATTTCATTTAAAAATGCACCATCTACCATACCTTTAATCTGGTTGAAGTTCTTTAAGTAATCAACGTCAGGCACCTTATACATTTGAGTTTGTTCACCGTCTTCAAATTGCACGGAATGCTTATTGTTCATGTGAAATACAGTGATCTTGTAAGTAGAGTGGGGGATCTCTCCAACTATGCGCATATCTATTATTTTATACTAGGGTTAATGCTATGAGATATAAGCTTATATATCTTCTTCAGCTCATTATGTTTTTTTAGCAATTGCAGATGCTTATCTATTGTTTTTTGATCGCCTCTGATGGCTGGCCCAGTTTGTTGTAGACTAGGATCCTTGTCCGAGATCTTGGCAGTGGTCTCCATGATGATCGGCTTCAGCAATTCGAAATCTAGACCTTGTTTATCGCATACATCATAAGCGAGACTTAGGAGATGAGTTGTAAAGTTGTTGGCTAATACAGCTGCTAGATGCAAATGACTTTTCTGCTCTTCAGTTAAGTGGTGTACTTCATTGCTTATATGATGAGCAAATTTCTGAACTTCAGCTAAGCTGTGATCCTCGGCAAGAATAACAAAAGGCGTTTTTTTGATCTTAAGTTTATCTTCTTTCTTGATAGATTGTGGTGGCCAAAATACGCCTGCTTTCAAAAAGTGCTTTGTCAATACCTTGAGAGGAGTACTTCCAGAAGTATGAATAAATAGTCGTTCTTCATCGTTTAAGTAAGCCAATTGCTCCGCTACCTCAGGTATTGCATCATCACTTACTGCGATTAAGACAATGTCCACCTGAACATCTATTTTACTAAGATGAGTTGTGAATTTGCAATCTAAACTTTTCGAAAGTGCTAGTGCAGATTTTCGAGTACGACTATAGACTTGACATACTTGATAAAAGCGCTTAGGTAAAGCATGACCCAGATGCCAGTTGACATTTCCAGCTCCTATAAGCGCTACTTTTTTCATGATAATTTTTTACCCAAAGATCTAAACATACCCATAAATAAACCTAGCATCATCATGATCGATCCCAACCAAAAGAAGTTGATTCCAGGAAATTCAATGGCCTCCAGTACAATATAGTCATCTCTAAAAGAATTAGCTGCCATCACGAATGGGATCTCACCTTCTTGTTGATGTTGGGCTATATTTACAGTGATAGTACCAGTAGCAGGATCTATTTTCACAAACTGAAAATGTAGACCCAAAGCAGGTACCTCATCCTTCAATACAAAAGGTTTATTGCCTCTGATCAGATAGATCGGTTGTGCAGCATAGCTTTGTCCCGCAGGATCTGTAGCTTCCAGCACGGCACCTACTACGATATCTTTATCCTCCTTTTTATAACCAGGATGCTGAGGATCTTTCTCAAAGTTGATAAACTTGATTTTGCTTCCATTATAGTTTATCTCTTCACCTGCTTTAAAGTTGAATGGCTTATACTCCAATTCGCTTTCAGGGACAAAGACAGCATCTAGTGTACTTTCGTTAAGTTTTAATTTTAAGGCAAGATCATTGACCTGAGCAGCATAGTTAAATAAGAGAGAGCCTCTGAGTACTATGATCGGCTCCGCATCATAAGATGTCGTATCAGCAGGGTAGTCAATTTTCATTTTCAAACCAATGGCTAAGTCTCCCATTTCTGGTTTGTACTCATGGTGTACGGGTGACTTATTGATATCTTCAATAGTGACTTTGAATGTTTTAATCACCGTAGTGTCATAGCCAAATTCCTTTACCCGCATGGTATCATATACTTCAAAGGGAGTATTGAGAAGTGCGCTGTAGGATCTGTACTGCATGCTATCTTCCTTAGCTTTTGCATCTTCAATATCTGCTTCACCTGGAGGGAGACCAGCGATATGAGAGAAGATATCACGCCCCCAATAGTGTTTAGTACTTGGGTTGAATGCGGCTACCTTAGTAAATTTCGCATTGTACAATGCATTGGGACTAAGATCAAAGGACTCATATCTATTACCATTCTTATCTATGCGCTGATAGTTTACATTAAAGTATCTTGTATTGTCTACAATGCTGTCCCCCATGTAAGTCACTTGATAGTCTTTGATGAACATAGGTTGATCTTCTATCAAAAGGACGTTTTCATTGATCATATCCTCAGGCAATATGCCACGTTGAGCAAATACATTGGTAGAGATATGTCTCTTGTTTAATCCAGAGGCTAGTATACCTATCATCATGATCCCAAATCCTGCATGGGCTGTAAAGCTTCCTATGTGTATGCGTTTTATTTTACTAAAGAACGCAATAAAGTCCAGATTAGAGATTATCGTAAATACGGCAAAAAATAACATTAAAGCATATTGCCAGACTCCTAGTTGTATCCATTGAGCAGCAAGTAAGCTGATCACTCCTGATACCAAAAGACTTATACCGACGTGGAGGTAAAACTTTTTTTGATGACCTTTCCAATTGAATTCACGATATCTCAGAAACTGACTTGTAGCACTAAATAAACCAATAAAAATGGCTATCCAGACTTGATACTTATTGTAGTGCTGGATAGGCTCTAGTGGAGAAGTAAGACCTAAGTCGTATCCAAATAATTCTGCGACTTTATTGTACACAGGTATGGATGTAGTAAAGGTGATAAGTATAGCAGAAAAAAGTAAAACTAAGGAACCAATAAACATCCAAAACTCTTTAGAAAACAATGTTTCTTCTTTTTCAGGAACAGCTACACTAGGAGCACCACGCACCATAAAGACTATACTTGCGATACAGAAAAATATAATGAATAACAGTAGCTGATATTCTAATCCCATTTCAGTAAATGCATGGACGGATGTATCACCAAGTACTCCACTTCTAGTAAGTGTTGTTGAGTATAGAATCATGATAAAAGTCAGAATATAAAAAAGGTAGGTACTCTTGATAGAGTATCCTGTTGCTTTTGCGATTAGATTGGTGTGTATACCTGCCACCACGAGTAACCATGGTACTAGAGAAGTATTTTCAACAGGATCCCATGCCCAGTATCCTCCAAATGATAGTGCTTCATATGCCCAAGCACCACCCATCAGAATACCAGTTCCTAATATGGCACCGGAGAAAAGTCCCCATCGCATCATAGGTTGCAGACAAGCTTTATGATCTTTTCTCCAAAGTCCAGCTATCGCAAAAGCAAAAGGCAAGGCAGTACTGGCAAAGCCAAGAAATAGGGTAGGCGGATGTATGGTCATCCAATAGTTTTGCAACAATGGATTTAAGCCATCCGCAAATTGTGCCAACTGAGTAATATAGTCTTCATTATTGAAGAGTGGCATTTGAGTAGTATCTCTAAATAAAGCCAATGGATTTGACCCAATTTTGTATTCCCCAATATGAACCCCCAAGATCATCGAACTGATGAATACTTCTATAGCTGCAATAACTGATAAGACGGGAGCTTCCCATTTGCCAGCCTTTATCATGATAAGCGCACCTAGGAAGATATGCCAAAACATCCACAGCATAAAGCTTCCTTCCTGACCTTCCCAAAAAGCAGAGAATATATATTTGAATGGCAAATCCTCACTTACATGATCAAATACATAGTAGTACTCATAGTACTTTTGGATCATGACGTAGAAAGTCATAGCGATAGTGGCGTAGATCGAGACTCCATGTGTTATAAAACCTATTCTACCCAGCCTTCTCCAAGAAGCAAATGAATCATTGTGCTCATTGTTGGTGGCAAAGTAGTAGGCTACACAAGAAAAGATGGCGGATACAAATCCAAGGATGATGACGAAGTATCCTATTTGTCCAAATAGGAGATGTTCGCCAATGTATTGTATTTCTTCAGGCATTAAGTTGGGGCGTCTAGATTAAATTTCAGATTCCTTTAGAAAGAGTTCCTCTTCCTTATATTTTGATGGGCATTTGGTCAGCATATCAGTAGCAACAAAATCATCTCCAGTCATTTTGCCAGTAAGAACGATTTGTTCACTCATTTCAAAATCCTGTGGCTTTGCACCATAAAGAATAACCTTCTTCTCTGTACCTTCTATATCTTTGATGTGAAAAGTAAAGTAGTTGGGGTCCTTTTCAGGGTTATAGTACATCTCCTTATCCATGACCAGCTGTCCCGCTACTTTTATCTTCCCTTCTATCTTTTCAGCTTGTGCAAAGGTAGAGTAGGTGGCAATATCATCAGATGCCATAAATAAAGCCGCTGCGGCTAGTAATATCATGATAACTCCTATGATGTGTATCTTTTTCATATCTCTGATTTTTTGAAACCAAAACTGGGCAAATGCACATTGATATTAAAATCATTTTTAATACCACACAAATGTACTTCAATATAAACGAGGATTAATCAAATTTATGTAAAATGAAGGTGACTTTATGGAATTAATTTTAGTCTACATTGTTAAATAGTTAGGTACAATAAAGATTGTATTCTATTATTATAAAAGGTTGGTGTATCTTTGGGACTCAAGGAGTTACTATGAATATGCAAACCTACCATTCAACTCCAGAAAAGGCCAAAGCTAAGCTCCCTATGGTAGCTCAGTTTGTGTCTGCTGGCATTGGGCACAGTACGTATCCCGTACTGCAAGGGGTAGATCTGGATATACATGAAGGACAATTTACATATCTTATAGGAGTTACTGGTTCTGGCAAAACAAGTCTATTGAGGACTTTATATGCCGATTTACCGCTCTTGAGCGGGGAAGGCCATATTTTTGGGCATGATCTAAAAAGGATTCCCTACCAACAAATTCCTGCTTTACGGAGAAAAATCGGGATTGTATTTCAAGATTTTCAGCTTTTAGCCGATAGATCTATAAGTAACAATCTAGAATTTTTACTTCGTGCAACAGATTGGAATAATAAAATTGAAATAGAAAAACGTATTTGGAAAGTTCTTAATATGGTTGGCATCTCCCATCTTATCAATAAGATGCCACATGAAATTTCTGGAGGTGAGCAGCAACGTGTCGCCATAGCTAGGGCGCTTTTAAACAATCCCAAGCTTCTGATTGCTGATGAGCCTACAGGTAATTTGGATCCGAGTACGGCATTTGATATTCTAGAATTAATATTCGAATTATCAAAACGAAATAAAATGGCGGTGGTCATGGCTACCCATGATTATCGTCTGATCGAAGATTACCCTGCTCGGGTTTTTCGATGTACTGAAGGAAAGCTAAATAAAAAGTAATTTTTATTTTTTAACAGAAAAATTTCACATTCGTGGTGTCAAAGTTATCGAGTTTTGGAAGGCTATTACTGTGCCTATGTTTATTGTTTATTTGTGTCGACCAAGTCGATGCACAGAGTAGAAAGTTGAACAAGAAAAAGAAGAGCGAACCCTATATGCACATTGGTTTTGAAAGTCCTTTGTGGATCTCTAATCCAAATACATTGGACAATTCGCATAAAGCAGGTTTCGGTATTAGAGCTGATTTTCCCATAGCTGGAGGGCCTTGGAATTTTATTACTGGTTTTAGTAATTACAACTTCGGAGAGTATACTAATATTCTTGATATCTCTAACACTGGAACTATTACGGGCAACGAAGGTACACTTACGGTAAAGGAAGGTACTTATCTGGTAAAGTATGCAGCCTTGCCATTGCAACTCCGGTACGCTAAAAAATATTGGTCTACTAGTTTCGGATTTCAGATGATGTTCAATCTGAACCAACCAGAAGTGCACACTGATGAGATCACTTTTATCTTTGGTGCAGATGAGTTCCAAGATTTTAGTAAAGAGAAAATAAATAAGTTTAACTCTAGTTTTGTGTATTCCTTTGCTGGGTATTTGCCACTTGGTAGCCGATGGAGCCTGAGTCTTGAGCCTGAGCTTCAATACCTCTTAAAGCCTGTATACAAAGACAATATTGATGATATCAAAAGAGCCAACTTGCATTTTAAGATTGGCCTAAGGCATTTGATTACACTCCCGACAGATTAGATTGAATTCCTCAAAAAAAAAGCGGGCTATGTAAATTTCAAATTTACATAGCCCGCTTTTTTAGTATTCGATAAGTTAATTTACTTTCTAACAAATATCAGATCAGAGACTTCAAAATTCCATTCTGGATACAGAATGCTCACCATACCCTTCTCTTTTTTTGGTTCATACTTTGCTAAGCCAGTAGGTATAGTAGTTGTACTATTAGAAGCTTGCCAATCATTTAATTTTCCAGGAGCAAAAACCATTGGGCTTTTCTTGGAGATTAGTTTTTGAATTGGTTTTAGCTTGTATGCGCCAGGTTGTACTGCTTGCAATCTGACACCAGCTCTTAGTGCACCCATTTGTGGAATGACATCTATCAAGTATATTTTCCCAGACTCTACATTGGCAGATACAAAATCAGTATTCTCAGATTTTGCCCAAAAGATATGTTCTCCAGGAGTACATTCATAGCGGATATACTTTCCGCCATTCATTTTGCCAATGATTTGATCGCCATCAAAAATTTTGAAATTTATAGCAGCTCCCAGTTGATTGGCTCGAACAAAATAGATAACAGCCTTATCAGTAGGGGGATCTGGAATTTGAGCATTAATCAGTGAGCCTATAGAGATAAGCAATAAGCAAACGAATACTATTTTAGATTTCATATTGGACTTTATTTATTTTATTAATGTCCTAATGATTCTAAAAGTGCCCGCATGGTTGTATAAAGCCAGTCTGGAAAAGAAAAACTTTACTTGAGCGTAGTATCACTTTTGTTGAACAGAGAATCTACAAAAGCCTTTTCATTAAAGATCTGCAATTGATGAATTCCTTCCCCTATACCAATATATTTGATAGGTATCTGAAATTGGTCCGTGATACCGATGGCTACACCACCTTTGGCAGTTCCATCCAATTTTGTTAATGCTAATGACTTTACTTCTGTAGCTTCTGAAAACTGGCGGCATTGCTCTATGGCGTTTTGACCAGTAGTGGCATCGAGTACCAACATCACATCATGTGGTGCACCTTCTAGTTTTTTGCCCATAGATCGTTTGATCTTGGAAAGCTCCTCCATGAGTCCTTTCTTATTGTGCAATCTACCAGCAGTATCCACTATGCAAATATCGCAATCGTTTTCCATGGCATAATTTACCGTCTCATACGCAACAGCAGCAGGATCTGTATGCATTCCTTTGCTATAAAAATCACAGCCTACACGGTCAGCCCATATTTTGAGTTGATCTACTGCAGCTGCTCTAAATGTATCTCCAGCTCCGATCACGACCTTGTGCCCAGCCATACGATATTGATAAGCCAGCTTACCTATGGTTGTCGTTTTACCCACACCATTGACACCCACTACTAGTATAGTGTAGGGCTTGACGCCAGTAGGAGGGGCATACTCCTCCATATCGTTCTCATTGGTCTCTGCCAATAGTTTTACGATCTCTTCACGCAGGATACCGTGCAATTCAGAAGCACCCACATATTTATCCTTGGAGACACGAGCTTCGATGCGCTCGATGATTTTTATAGTAGTATCTAGGCCTACATCTGAAGAGATGAGTACTTGTTCGAGTTCATCCAATACTTCTTCATCGACAGTGCTTTTACCAGCAACTGCCTTCGAGATTTTAGATAAAAAATTGGTGTTTGTTTTTTCCAATCCTTTATCTAAGTCTTCCTTTTTTTCTTTCTTAAAAAACTTATCGAAGAAACCCATAGAGTATATTTTTATTGATGCTTAGTATAGCTAAAATATCTATCATATTCTGATAGGAGGTATAAAAAAAAGGCTTTTCATTTAAGAAAAGCCTTTTAATATCTTATAACTGATTGGTTTTTTATACAAAAAAAGACTGCAATTACTTTTTTGCGAAAAATTCCTTCACTTTGTCTTTGTGGACCATAAGTTCCTTGTAAGTATACTTACCTGTTTCAGGATCTTTGATACTCTTTACTACTTTCACAAAATCCCTACTTGTATTATTTTGGGCGTTTGCTGCTCTTTGAGCTACTTTTGCGTTCTTTGATACTTTAGCCATTTCAGTTTAATTATTATAGTTGTAGCAAATTTTTTACTTAATCTCTTTGTGTAGAGTCACTTTCTTAAGAACAGGGTTGTACTTCTTAAGCTCCATTCTATCTGGAGTATTCTTTCTGTTCTTTTGAGTCACATATCTACTCGTACCAGGCTGTCCACTCTTTTTATGCTCTGTGCATTCAAGGATAACTTGGATTCTATTGCCTTTGCTTTTCTTAGCCATTTTGGTCTGTATTTATTAACTCATTGCATATCTCGTTAAAAGACCGCAACGATGAAAAATTATTATTTAATGTTAAGCTTCACTCCCGTGTGAACGCCTTTTCTTTCCAACTTCTTAAGGTATGCAAAGATCCCAAGCTTATTGATGTTTCTCAATGCCTGTGCAGACATTTTGAGCTTTACCCACTGATCAGTTTCAGGGATATACATCTTTTTAGTTACTAGATTCGGTAAAAACCTTCTCTTAGTGTGCGCTTTTGAGTGAGATACACTGTTACCAGCTATTGGACGCTTTCCTGTTAATTGACAAATTCTAGCCATTTTTATGCTATTTTTAGTTGTTTCTACAGGGAATACCCCTCTAAAACGGTCGCAAAGATAGGGTTTCTTTATATTAAAGAAAAGGTTTTGCGGTAAATATCTACATTATTTTCAAGTACAATTTACGACGTTTTTAGTGCTTTTCTAGGCTACATTAGGATTTCTTTCATTTTTCGCTTTGCATCTAATTATTTGTGGC
>CALJVI010000206.1 GCA_937974575.1 uncultured Saprospiraceae bacterium
GATGCTACACATTATAATTTTTCGGCAGGGACTACTTATACGGGCCCTACTACCTATACTAGTGGAACAGCCTTTGATCCTATCACTGATTTGCCACTTCAGTTTGGTACATTTGCAAATCCTACAGGTACGCAAGCTTATACTATTCGGGTATTCGACAATAGTGATGATTGCTACAAGGATGAGACTGTTGTTTTAAGCGAAATGGATTGCTGTTTAAAGCCTGTTTGTTTACCTATCAGTTTTACAAAAAAATAATAGTACCAAAATTTATATCATAGTGACCTTTTGTGTTTATTGGTATTTAAGCAAAAAAAAGCACTGCCATTCGGCAGTGCTTTTTTTTATCATCATCAAGAAGTTCAAGGTCTTGCATTCTCTAAAATATTTTCTTGGCAGAATAAAAATTATTCTTTCTTTTAATACTCCTTTTCACCACTTATTTTCGGCTGTATCATCAGCGAGGGGCGTATAATTATGGACAAAAGTCATAGTAGAAGAAGGATCAAACATATCCTAAAGTCTCGATCTTGACACTTAATACAAGAGATCAATACAACTTTGTGTGTAACTTGTGGGTTTTGAAGCCAAATGGGAAGAAGATTAATATTATATACTTGCATTGTGCTTACTTTGTTGTCAGTTCAGCAAGTTGCATCGCAGACCTGTTGTTCTGCAGGAGCCCCACTTACCACTACATTTCAAATAGCCGAAGAAGAAAAAAACGTTATAAGCACTCAACTTAAATTTACACACAGAAGCATCAATCGCTTGGTTGAGAATCAAGAAGTACTAAAGAATGATCCTCGTACACGCCTTGGGAATAATTTGCTTTTTAAAACAGACTACACCTTAGGAAATAGGTTTGCCATCAGTGCAGTGATTCCATACGTTTTTCAATCGAGGACAACGTTTAGCGAATCGCAATCCTCCGCTGGTATTGGTGATATAATGCTTATTGGACAATATGGAATTTCTATAAAAAAGGACACTAAACTGAGCTTTTCATTAGGCACTAAATGGCCTACAGGCAAGGTCAGCCATAGATCAATTAGAGGTATTGTACTTTCACCAGATATGCAATCTGGTTCTGGGACTATCGATGTATTGTTTGGCACTAGTCTTATAAAGAGAGATTTTCTTGTTAAAAATCTTACAAGTATCCTCACCGCACTCTATCGTAAAAACACCACAAATAATAATTTTGGAGATTCGAGTGGAGTAGGTGGACGTCGCTTCAAATTTGGGGATGAAATATTAGTAGACTTTACATTAGCGCACCAGCAAGTTTGGGGGGTATGGTTTGCAAGTCCATATCTCAATTTGAACTATAGATATGCAACTGCAAATCGTGAGCAAGGACAGATCAGTCCTAATAGTGGTGGCCAATGGCTTAGCATACAATCAGGGGTGCAATTTTCACCAAAAGAGAGATATAGTTTTAAAGTATATGGGCAAATTCCCTTCATACAATCTCTTGATGGTCTTCAGATAACTACAGACTTTGAAGTAGGAGTAGAGTTCAATTACAAGATAAAGCCGAAGAAAAAGCAACAACCTATTAACAGATAAAAATTCAATATTTATGAAATCATATACATTTTCATGTTTACTTCTTATAATGACTTTTGTCGTATTCAATTGCGGGAATGATGATGAGGAAAATAATGGAAGTAACAATACGGAATGGTTAATTCCTTTAGAAGAGGTGTTTGATGGGGGTCCAGGTAAAGACGGAATTCCATCCATCGATAATCCCAACTTTTCCAATGTTGAGGATATAACTTTCTTATCAGATCAAGATCTGGTAGTAGGGGTGATCAGTGACGACGAAGTAAAAGCATATCCACATTCAATTTTAGACTGGCATGAGATCGTAAATGATGACATTGGTGATAAAAGTCTAGCTATCACATATTGCCCACTAACGGGAACAGCCATTGGTTGGGATCGGAATGTAAATGGGTCCAAGACTACATTTGGAGTTAGTGGAAAGCTGTACAACAGTAACCTCATACCATATGATAGGAATAGTGATAGCTACTGGTCGCAGATAAGATTGGACTGCATCAATGGAGACTTGATCAACACTGAAATCAACACCAGCCATGTCATTGAAACTAGTTGGGCTACTTGGAAAGAACTTTATCCACAAAGCAAGGTTATGAATACGAATACAGACTATGAAAGAAACTATAATCAATATCCATATGGAGATTATAGAACAAACAACAATAATCTCATCTTTCCAGTGAATCCTATGGATGATAGACTACCATCAAAAGAAAGGACATTGGCAGTATTGACTGATGGCGGGAATAAAGCATATAGCATAGAACAGTTTGATACTCCTAAAATAATCCAAGACACGGTAGGCGGAATTGAAATAATTGTAATTGGTTCAAAAGAGAAAAATTTTATCGTTGCCTTCGAAAATGATAGCCAATTCAACAATCTTACAATCCAGTTAGATAGTTTACCTATCATAGCTGAAAATGCAAATGGTTTACAGCTGACTATAGCAGGGGAGTTAATTGAAAATAATACTACAATATCTCAACTAAAGCCCACCAATTCATTTATTGGGTTCTGGTTTTCCTTAGGTGCCTTCTACCCAAATATTGAATTGTTTGAGTAGATCAATGGAGTATCTGCTTAAATAATAACGAACAAAAATTAAACAAAAAAGCACTGCCATTCGGCAGTGCTTTTTTTATCATCAAACGAGAATATCAAATTACGAAGTTTTTAAGAACGCAGCCTTATCCATCATTGTTGGCGCCTCAACACCAGCCTTGGTGAGCATCTTTATCATCTTGGCCCAATCACCAGTCTTGATATTGTTTAGGCTACTCTTGATCGTGTCGTACTGCTCTTCAATCAAATTTAAGTTATCCATCTCAGATGCAGAAGGGGGGACAAAGCCAGCAGCCACTTTAGAATAAAGGGTAGCCAGTTTTTCTCGCAACTGAGGTGCAGCTTGACCAACGTAGTTGTCACCAGTAGTGATCACACTTGATTCTTTTAGTGTAGTCAGTTTAGGCAGCATTTTATCGACTAATTTTTTAGCAGCAGGATTGTCAGCAGAAAGCTTTTTCCCAGCAGCCATCATCTCATCCATTTGGTATACTTGATAGGCGAGATCTTCCGTCATATCGAAAAGCTTTTTTGTGATTTCCTTATGCAATTGTCTGTCCTTGGCAGTCAGGATTGAGTTTTTATCATACGCTATCACTAGTTCAGATTCATATTTTTCTTTGCCTTTGGTCATGACTACCTTGTACTTTCCAGCACTAGCCCTTGGAGCAGTAAATCCACCAAAAGTGAAGGTCTTACCTTTTGCCATTTTTGGAGTAGTGGTATAGTAATCCCAGTTTACTGTATTGATTCCTTTTGATTTACCAGCGGAAAGTTCTTTGACTAGGGTACCGGCTTCATCAAATAGCTCTATTTTCATCTTTCCGAAAATGTGTCTCTTCTTTAAGTAGTACATAATGGCTGCATTACGATTTCTATTAGGACCTACAAACTGCAACTCCGTACTTGCGCCACCAAAGCCACTTTCTTCCACCATAGTGAAAGGCTTGGTATTGAAAAAGTGTACATCTTTATTGATGACTTCTGGAGTTAATTCTCTCAATGGAGAAATATCATCTAGGATAATCACTCCTCGTCCATGCGTTGCCATAACGATGTCATTGGTCTTGGCATGCATTTCCAAATGATGTACAGCGGTAGAAGGCATATTGTTGGTAAACTTACTCCAGTTTGACCCGCCATTGATTGTAATATACAGCCCCGTCTCCGTTCCTAAAAACAATAGATCAGGGTTGACTAGATCTTCTTGAATACACCTCGTAAAACCTTGAACATCCTCAGTTATAATAGATGTCCAAGTCTTGCCAAAGTCTGTTGTCTTATGGGTATATGGGTTCTTGTCATTATTGGTATGTCCATCAAAAACAGCATAGGCCGTACCTTTATCGTGTACACTCGCTTCTATATGATAGCACCATGTATTCTTAGGCAGACCAGTTATAGTTTGGCCTACTTCCTCCCAGGACTTACCGCCGTTTTTAGTCACTTGCACATTTCCATCATCAGTACCTACCCAGATTACATTTTCATCGAGTGGGGATTCAGCAATGGTGAAAATGGTACAATGATTTTCCGCACCAGAATTATCCTTTGATAGACCACCAGAGTTTTCTTGATCTTGCTTTATTGGATCATTGGTTGTTAAGTCTTCGGATATTATTTTCCATGTATTCCCCATGTCTTCAGATAGGTGTAAGAATTGGCTACCGATATATATTCTATCAGGTTTGTTAGGACTCAAAGTAATCGGAGCGTTCCAGTTAAATCTCAATTTAGGATCTCCC
Organism: uncultured Saprospiraceae bacterium; assembly: GCA_937974575.1. GTDB lineage: Bacteria > Bacteroidota > Bacteroidia > Chitinophagales > Saprospiraceae > JALZVN01. Next base: position 4,383 of record CALJVI010000206.1, read on the forward strand.
TTTACAGCTAGTGGTTGGATGGTCTTCTGCTGATTTTTTTCGATATCATATCTCCAAACATTTTCAGCACCTTGCATTTCCGAGTAGAGAATTGGTTTGGTACTGTGCTTCAATACTCTAAAGCCATCTCCATAACCAACTCTATTCCAATCTCTAGCTTCTACGCCCCCGGGAGAACTAGATGGGCCATACCAAGATCCATTGTCTTGTAGTCCACCATAGATGTTATAAGGTTCAGCGTCGTCCAAGGTAATGTGGTAAAACTGTGCTACAGGTATATTTTCTACGATGTCTAATGTATTACCACCATCCCAAGTCCTATAAACACCACCATCTGTAGCAAAGTACATTCGATCAGAGTCTTTATTGTCAAAGTGGATATCATGAATATCCGGATGCATATTTCCTGCATTCTTGAAAGTTTTACCACCGTCTCTACTGATAGAGCCAAAGAGTCCAGCCTTGACTAGGACATCTGGATTTTGTGGATCTACTACGATACGAGAGAAATAGAATGGACGTACAACCAAACCAAAGTCTCCATTCAAACGCTTCCAAGAGGCACCACTATCATCAGATCTATACAAACCGTTTTGTTCGCTGTCCTCAGATTCAATAACGGAGTAGATGATTTTTGAGTTTGAAGGAGCTACGGCTACGGCTATTCTTCCAAGCTTTCCTTTAGGGAAACCATTTCTCAATTCATTCCAAGTCTTGCCACCGTCGGTAGACTTAAACAAGCCACTCTTGGTACCACCAGAATTAAAGGACCAAGGTGTTCTTCTAAATTCCCACATCGAAGCGTAAAGTATATTTGGATCATTTGGATCCATGATCAAATCAGAACAGCCCGTCTTTTGATCTATGTAAAATAGTTTATTCCAGGTCTGACCACCATCCTCAGATTTGAATACTCCTCTAGTCTCACTATCTCCCCAAAGGGCACCTAGCTCCCCAACGTATATGGTATTCTTATCGGTAGGGTGGACGATGATATTACTGATTCGTTCAGATCCTTCGAGGGGTAATTTTTTCCAGTTTTGGCCACCATCGTTGGATTTGTACAAGCCGTCTCCGATGCTCGTACTATTTCTAGTCCAAGTTTCACCTGTACCTACATAGATGGTATTGTCGGGATCATGTGGATCTACACATACCTTTCCGATGGATTGTATATAGTCATCAAAGATAGGTTCAAAACTTGCACCTCCATTGCTAGATTTCCAAACACCACCACCAGCGGTACCTGCGTAGAGGACTCTATTGTTGGTAGGATGGCCTTCCAGGTCGGATATTCGACCACTCATAAGTCCAGGTCCTATTTGTCTTGCAGACATATCGCCAAATAGTTCTTTACCATTTAAGCTGACTTCTGTTTGACCATCTACCTCTATATGTAGGAACATAAAGAGTAGGGCAGAGAGTAGTATTACTTGTTTCATTTAAGTTTTTTTAAGAATTAAAAAAAGAATGCCCTGACAGGGGTAATCATCAGGGCATTCGAAAGGTATAATATTACTGCTTACCGCTAGGTGCAGTAGTCGGTGCTATCTTTTTAGTTGGAGCAGATGTAGGTTGTGAAGTAGATGTAGGTTGTGAAGTAGCCGCCTCTGGTGCTGCTTCTGGAAACTTCAACATAGCTTTATCTATATCAACATTAAGCTCAATCTTTTCTATAACGATAGCCTGACTCATGCCATCTTTTTCACCCTGAGACATAGAAAATGGAAAATATAAACCATCTACTTCATCATATTCACTCATTTTGGATTGTCCAGTTTTTCCTTTCATTGGGCCAGATTGCATTACGGATTCTGATCCAAGTAGGACCATTGTCTCTGCTTCAAAGAAATAGAATTCTATATTTTCTACTTCTGCACCATCTACCATCATTGGTTTTTTAGTAAGCTTTATTTTGAAAGCTTCGGTTCCATCAAAAGACTCTTTCCCTACCATTTCTGCTTTGTAGCCATTTGCCTTGTAGTTAAGAAATGCATCTGGAAAATCACCCATTGTTTTTTTGTGGTTTTCTAAATCTTCGGTAGTTGCTTTTTCAGCCTTCATGGTTTGGAAGTTCGTATTCCATAGTGTTTCTCCATCGTATACTCCTTGCATGATCGTTAAGCCTTGTACAGATACTTTGGTGTAAGATGTACCATCTTTGCACTGTACTATTTCTAGAGGGATTTCCATACCTCCTTGATTTACTTTAGCATGAAATTTTACATTTTCCAATTTGGACCATGCATCTACTCCTCCAGTAGCTTCATGATATCCAGCTATGATTTCATCTGCTGTCTGTGCAAATGTTGCAGTGGAGAATAAACAAAGGGCTGCAAAAAGGAAGAAATTTTTAATTTGATTCATATTGAAAAATTGTTTTAGGTTATCAAAATATTTGCTCTAAAATAGACTATATCTAGCTTAGGCCACTTATTTTTCGATAGATTAACTAAAATTAACGACGATCGATTTATTAGTAGATTTATCACTTACATGAACAATCCTAGATGTA
>CALJVI010000207.1 GCA_937974575.1 uncultured Saprospiraceae bacterium
TTTGGCTCGAATATATAATCGGCCTTTCCGCTCTTCTTTGACTCAGATGCTTTCGCACCGTCTGCAATAGCTTCTTCATTGGTCTCTACAGGTAGGTAGTTTTCTACTTCTGCAAACTGTACAGCTGCGTTTTTGAATCTACCGTAAGATACTTCAACCGCATCATAAGTACCGTCAGAGAAGGCAGCCATGATTTCGTTGGCAACTGGTGCAATATTGTCAAATGTAAGATCTGAAAACAAATTGACATGTGTGTCAATCGCATTGTACTGCTTGCGTCTACCGAAGTAGTCCAGCCCTTTCTTACCGATACACATCACGGATACATTACCTGCAGCAAGCTGAGTAGGATATTTTTCATCTATAGTCTTGACCACACCTTTGATGATGTTGGAGTTGAATCCTCCACATAGGCCTCTACTAGAAGTAACAGCTACTATGAGGACATTCTTAACTTCACGAACTTCACCAAACTTTGAAGAAGCATCACCAGACTCCATATTGGACAAGATGTTTTTCAACATATCGTTCATCTTATTTGCATAAGGACGCATCTGCTGAATAGCCATCTGAGCACGACGCAACTTAGCCGCAGAAACCATTTTCATGGCACGGGTAATTTGCTGTGTTGATTTCACAGATTTTATCCTATCTCGTACTTCTTTTAGGTTCGCACCCATAATGTTCTACTTCTTGTATTGTGAACTTAATTCAGCAGCCAAAGTCGTTATATAGTCTGTAGCTTCCTTATCCAATTTACCAGCCTTGAATGTATTCAAAGTCTCTGGGCTTCTCTTTTCTAGTGTAGTCAAGAAGTTTTCTTGGAAGTCGATCACCTTATCAACAGGTACATCCTTCAACAATCCTCTAGAACCTAAGTAGATAATCGCTACTTGCTTCTCTACAGTCATTGGAGAGTATTGCGCTTGCTTCAAGATTTCCACGTTACGCTTACCTTTTTCCAATACCTGCATAGTTGCTGCATCAAGATCCGAACCGAACTTAGAGAAAGCTTCTAATTCTCTGTATTGAGCTTGATCCAATTTAAGTGTACCCGATACTTTCTTCATCGACTTGATCTGAGCGTTACCACCCACACGAGATACCGAAATACCCACGTTGATCGCTGGTCTTACACCAGCGTTGAACAAGTTGGACTCTAAGAAAATCTGACCATCAGTAATCGAAATTACGTTGGTCGGAATATATGCAGATACATCACCCGCTTGAGTCTCAATGATCGGAAGTGCAGTTAATGAACCACCACCTTTCACAAGACCTGATTTCTTTAATGACTCAGGAAGATCATTCATATCATTTGCGATCTTATCAGAGTTGATGATCTTTGCCGCTCTCTCCAATAATCTAGAGTGAAGGTAAAATACATCACCAGGATAAGCCTCTCTTCCCGGAGGTCTTCTTAATAGAAGAGATACCTCACGGTAAGCAACTGCTTGCTTTGATAAATCATCATATACGATCAATGCTGGACGACCAGTATCACGGAAAAATTCTCCGATAGCTGCTCCTGCAAATGGTGCGTAAAACTGAAGTGGTGCTGGATCAGATGCTGATGCAGAAACGATTACCGTGTAATCCATTGCACCATTTTCTTCTAAGGTCTTTGCCACGTTGGCAACAGTAGAAGCTTTCTGGCCAGAAGCCACATATATACAGAATACAGGCTCGCCTGCTTCAAAAAATTCTTTTTGGTTGATGATCGTGTCAATAGCGATGGCAGTCTTACCAGTCTGTCTATCTCCAATGATCAACTCACGCTGTCCTCTACCTACTGGAATCATCGCATCAATGGCTTTGATACCCGTCTGAAGTGGCTCAGCTACTGGCTCTCTATAGATCACACCAGGTGCTTTTCTTTCAAGAGGCATTTCATACTTAGTTCCTTTGATGGGACCTTTACCGTCGATAGGCTCACCTAGAGGGTTTACCACTCTACCCACCATACCTTCACCAACATCAAGAGATGCGATTCTACCTGTTCTACGAACAGTAGATCCTTCCTTGATACCAGCAGCATCACCCATGAGTACAACCCCTACGTTATCCTCTTCAAGGTTTAGAACGATGGCTTCAACATCATTTTCGAACTTCACCAATTCACCAGCTTGTGCTGCTGTAAGGCCGTAAACACGTGCAATACCATCTCCTACTTGGAGTACGGTACCTACCTCTTCTAATTCTGTCTCCGTTTTGAATCCAGATAATTGTTCTTTAAGTATCGCAGAAATTTCGCCTGGTTTTACATCAGCCATCTTGCTCTATTTTTAAAATTTACTAAATATTAAACTTTTGCTTCGTAGGCATTGCCTACAAATTTCTTTTTCAATGTTTCTAACTTGTGGGCAACACTCGCATCATAAAGCTTGTCGCCTATCTCGATGATAAATCCACCTAAAATAGCTGGATCTACCTTTACTGTTATTTCTACTGTTTCGTCCGTGATATTACTTGCTAACAATTTTGCTTTGATGCTTTCTAAGGATGCCTCCGTTAATGGGACCGCAGAAGTAAGCGTAGCCGTAGAGTTTTTCTTCAAAGTATTGTACTGCGCGATGAACTCATTTGCAATAGCTGGTAAATACTCTTCTCTACCTTTAGTAATAATAAGATTCATAAAGCCCATAGACATTTTGTCAAATGATGGACTAAAGATTTCATTGACGATATCTTGCTTTTTCTTTGAGTTGATGATTGGACTCTTCAACATCAAAAATAAATCTCTATTGTCTGTAGCAGCCTTTAGGGACTTCATGTTTTCAAACACGGTCTCCAAGACATTACTTTCTTTGGAAAGATCTAAAAGTGACTTGGCGTATCTTGAAGCTATTCTCTTTACAGACATGTGCTTAGTTTAATTTAAGTTCGCTAACTAAAGAGTCGACCAAACTTGCTTGTTCTGTGTCATTACTAAGATCTTTGCGCAATACTTTTTCTGCAATCTGAATAGCCATCATACCAGTCATGTTTTTGACTTCTGTCATGGCAGCTTTCTTTTGATTACTGATCTCTTGTTGAGCAGATTCTAATATCTTAGAAGCTTCAGCTTTTGCAGTTTCTCTTGCCTCCTTTACTATGCTGTCCTTCGTTTCTTTAGCTTCCTTAAGGATTAAAGCGCGCTCTTCACGTGCTGCTGCTAATACCTTTTCATTTTCAGACTTAAGGTTAGCCATTTCTTCTTTGGCTTTAGCCGCTGCGTCAAGAGCATCTTTAATATCTCCATTTCTGCTTTTCAAGGCATCCTTGATAGGGCCAAAAGCAAACTTAGCCATCAATACCCAAAAGATGATGAACGCTACTGCAGTCCAGAGAAACAAGCCAAAGTCTGGCTTAATAACACTAAAGTCTAATAAAAATATCATTTCCATAATTTAGTTCACTTTTTAAAAGAAGAGCTGCAACCAATCGTTACAACTCTTCAATTCGTTTTATCCTGCGAAAAAAGATAGGATGATCGCGATTACCGCTGCTCCCTCTATCAATGCCGCAGTCAATATCATGTTTGCACGGATATCACCTACTGCCTCTGGTTGGCGTGAGATGGCTTCCATTGCTTTTCCACCGATATTTCCGATGCCTAAAGCGGCACCAATTACTGCTAATCCAGCTCCAATAGCTGCTAATGATCCAGTCATAGTATTAAAAACTAAAATGGTTAAAAAATTTCTTGTGAGATTATACCTTCATTACGTATGACTATAAAACCTCTACTATATTTTCGAAAAACGTTTCCGTTTTTCACTTACTTCAAAAATTAATGTGCGTGATGCTCTTCTGTTGCTGCTCCTATATAAGAAGCAGTCAGTAAAGTAAATACATATGCCTGTATGAAAGCTACTAGAAGCTCTAATGCCATCATAAACAAGGTTAATAACATAGAAGCGATAGTAGCTCCATATGCCGCACCTGGGTTTGTTCCATTCTTACCAAAAATGAAAATCAATCCAATAAAAATAACAATTACAATATGCCCTGCTGTAATGTTTCCAAAAAGTCTAAGCATCAAGGTAGCTGGTTTCAAGATAAAGTTACCTACGATCTCCACAGGTGTTATGATCACTTTAACCCATGCTGGTAGTCCCGGCATCCAGAATATATGCTGCCAGTAGTTAACGTTACCGTTAAACGTAACTACTAAGAATGTAATAAGTGCTAGTATAGCAGTTACCGCTAAATTTCCAGAAGCGTTTACGCCTCCAAAAAATGGAATCTGCCCAAACAAGTTTAATCCTAAGATGAAGAAAAACAAACTCATCAAAAATGGAGTAAACTTTTCCCATTGATGACCAATAAATGGCTTACACACTTCATCTTGAATGAACACAAAAATAGGCTCTATTAGTGATTGCACTCCACTTGGCGCTTTACCTTCTCTAGTTTTATAAGCTTTCGCCACTGATCTCATCATAAAAAACAAGAAGAAGACTACGATAAACATACCCGCTACATTCTTTGTAATAGAGAAATCATAAAATGAGGTAATTCCACCCCCAAATAGTCCAGCATCAGCTGTACTCTTATTGTCTGCTTTATATGCTGTATTATTGTAACAAACATATACTACATCTACTGGCTTGCCAGTAGAAGGGTGAGGTTCAACTTTTATAGCTATATCTCCGTGATGAAGCTCTACTTTATCTTTTGGGAATGAAGGATTGACTATTCTTCTCAATGATCCTTCGTATAGAACATAGCCTTTATATGCGTAATGTGATGTTCCGTGATAATCTGCTTTAAAATTACCAGATGAAAAGAAATCCCAACCTTCGCTCGTCTTGACTATACAAGGCAGTGGTAAATGCCATGGCCCTATACTATATATGTTCTGATCTGAGATATGGTGAAATGCAACCTTTCCAGCATTAAACACTGATGGGTCTTCTCCAGCAATACCGCAAGCGTTCACATGTGCACCACTGTGTCCGTGATCTCCATGTGCATGGTCATGTCCTGCATGAGATCCATGATCATGACCACTATGGTCATGACTATTGCCAGCCCTATTATTCTGTTTTCTCTTCGTTCTATTAACGTTAGGATTGGTTTTCTTCTTTATAGTTGCTGGTTGATCTTTTGCATGATCTCCATGATCATGTCCGCTATGGTCATGACCGCTATGATCATGTCCACTGTGATCGTGACCACTATGATCGTGACCACTGTGGTCAGTCTGTGCATAGGACAAGCCAAAAACAAGAAGAAAAATTGCCGTAAGGAAGGAAAATTTGCCCATTAAATTGCTTGATTGTCAATGCTTATACCTGTAATACAGAGGCACTTTCACACTGGTTCTAAATTCGCTGCAAATGTAGGCACTTTTTTAGTGAAAAAAAAGCCGTTTTTAGGCTTTTTTAGGCCACTAGGTACACTTTATATGAGGCCATAAAAAATGGGTTTGCCTAATCCTTAGATTAAACAAACCCACCTTCTATTATTTCGTCCTCGATCTTATCGAGCGAATGAAACCGCTCTCTTCTCTCTAATCACTGTTATTTTGATCTGACCCGGATATTGCATCTCGTTTTGGATCTTTTCAGAAATTTGAAATGCTAAGTCATCAGCGTACTCATCAGACACTTTTTCACTTTCGACAATAACCCTCAATTCTCTTCCAGCCTGCATTGCATAAGCCTTCTGCACGCCTTCATGACCTAATGCAAGGTCCTCCAACTCGTTGATACGTTGCATATAGCTTTCCATGATTTCTCTACGAGCTCCTGGTCTTGCTCCTGATATTGCATCACATGCTTGAACTAGAGGTGAAACGATGTTATTCATTTCTATCTCATCGTGGTGAGCACCTACTGCATTGCATATTGCTGGATGTTCTTTGTATTTTTCACAAATCTTCATTCCCAACAATGCGTGTGGTAATTCGCTTTCCTCTTCTCCTACTTTTCCTATATCATGCAGTAATCCTGCTCTTTTGGCCATTTTGACCTGCTTTGAATTTAGGCCTAGCTCTGCCGCCATGATCGCACAAAGGTTTGCAGTCTCTATAGAGTGCTTCAATAGATTCTGTCCATATGATGATCTAAATCTCATACGACCTACCATTCTTACTAAGTATGGATCTAGACCATGAATATCTAAATCTATAACTGTACGCTCCCCTATTTCTTGGATTTGCTCATCAAGCTGTGTTCTAGTCTTTGCTACAACTTCTTCGATACGAGCTGGGTGAATTCTTCCATCAGCTACTAGCTTCTTCAAAGAAAGTCTACACACTTCTCTTCTAATCGGATCAAAACTAGAGATCACGATTGCCTCTGGTGTATCATCGACTACGATCTCAGCTCCTGTAGCAGCCTCCAATGCACGTATATTTCGACCTTCTCTACCGATAATCTGACCTTTAATGTCATCTGACTCCAAAGGAAACACAGATACGGTATTTTCGATCGTATACTCCGCACACATCCTTTGGATGGATTGGATTACTATTTTCTTTGCTTCTTTATTAGCGGTAATCTTTGCTTCTGATACGGAAGCCTTGATCAAAGCCATAGCCTCGTTTTCAGACTTTGCTTTTACTGCTTCTAAGATCTGCTCTTTTGCTTCTTGCTCCGATAGGCGAGCTACAGATTCCAACTTTTGGATGTGCTCATTCTCCTTTGCTTCTAAATCCTTTTTCTTTTTAGCAACTATATCCAATTGCTTATCAAGGTTGGATCTGATTGCTTTCACTTCAGATTCTTTAGCTTCGATATCTTCTATTCTGGAAGAAAAATCTTTCTTTTTGAGCTCAAATTCTTTTTCCATTGCTTTGATCTCCAACTCTCTCTCCTTCGTTTCCAGCTTGAGCTTATTCGCTCGCTTATCATGCTCGGAACGCATAGCATTGTACTTCTCTTTAGCTTCTTGTATCTTCTTCTGTTTAACAGATTCGTTTTTCGCTTCAGCCTTCGAGATGATCTTTTCTGCTTTCAAAGACGCCTCGTCTAATTTACGTTGTGCTGTGAGGTTAGCCTCTTTGAGTGCTAAGTCCGCCTTTTTATTCCATTCATCGGTTTCTTTTTGATTTTTGCCTTTGAGAAAAAAGGATGTTCCTCCCACACCAGCAATCAACGCTACTACCGCACCGACAATTAAACTAATTAAATCCATGTATTTAAATTGATTTACGTTAAAAATACACCGTCCTATTTTTACTACTTCTTAATCTAGATGTAGCATAACGTCAGACAGCATTGATGACTGACTATAGATTCTATAGTCAGACCCAAGCAAATGGCATACAAAAAACTAGAAAATGCTAGATAGCAGCTTCTAATATTTCATCTACCTCAGTAAGAGCATCTTGAAAAATGGAAAGTTCAGATTTGCCAGTAGTAACCTCATCGAGGTCCATAGCATAAGTAAGTAAAACCATTGAAAGAATGTCTTCTTTATTGGCTTTTGCGTAATCGAGTTGAAATTTATTGATTTTGGAATTGAGGTCTTTGACTACTTGTTGTACAGCATTTTCCTTGTGCTCCTCTATTTTAAGAGGAAAGGATCTACCTCCAAGTACTATTTTTATGCTTTTTATCTTACCTGTAGTCTCGCTCATATCAAATCAGCTATCATAAATTGTTACACTTCCTTTACCCACTCAATACATTTTTCTATTTCTTTGATGTATTGATTCACTTCTTTTTTCATTTTCTTGATGCCTACAGCTTCTTTCGCTTGTGCTTTTGCTGCATTTGCTGCTGAAGGACTTACTTTGCTCGCTTGAGCTATATGTATATTACCTTGTTTTGCCTCTAATTGTTTTATTTTTTTGGTCAAAAACCCATTTTCCTTCTCCAGGCGTTCGACCTTAAGCGCCAATTGCTTAGCTTTTATCTTTATTGAGTCTATTCTGTCTTTAATTAAATCCATGAGTCAGTATAATGTCCAGCCTGGTACAACTATCGTCTGATCGTTGCATGTAGTTCTTTTTCGTATTGGCTGATCAAGGAAGTCATTACTTTATCAATATCCTTATCCTTGATCGTTTTCTCGGGATTCTCAAATTCGAAACTAACAGAGTAGGATTTCTTACCCTTACCTATTTGATCCTCATTTCTATAAATATCAAACAAATTTACCTCTTTTAAGTATTTCTTTTCGATTTTTTTTGCAATTGCCTCAATTTTGTTGAATTCCACAGCCTCATCCACTACTAAGGCCAAATCACGACGTGAACCCGGATACTTATTCAGCGGCTTGAAAGTTACCCTCTGCTTTGCTGTTGACTTATATATGGTGTCCAGATTTAAGGTAGCAAAAAACACTTCGTTCTTTATTCCAAAGTGCTTTGTGATAGCTGTTTTGACTTTACCAAAAGTTACCAATGGATTCGGCCCTCTAAAGTACTTCTGACCATAAGTATAGATGTCATCAGAGATAGACTCTGTTTGAAATCCCGCAATAGCCAACCTATCTAGTATCACTTGTACTGTAGATTTGAGATCATAATAACTTACCTGATTCTTGTCTCCATTTATCCAGCTTTCACTGTGCAATTGACCTGTCATAAACAGACTCAACTGATTGGTTTCTTTGATCCGTTCTTCACCTTGGATATAAGTTCTACCAAATTCAAATAGCTTCAGGCTTGCATTCTGCCTATTCTGATTGCGAATGATCGCTTCCAGTCCAGACATCAACATGTCAGGACGCATAATATCTGAGTCCCTATTGGACGTATTATTTACATGCACCAGCGTAGCCATATCACGTGGCAAAACCTTTTCGTAATATGATGACTGCGACAGAGACACCGCCATCATCTCATAGTAGCCCATCCCTACCAACACATCTGATAGACGTGACTTCACCTTCAAGGGCTGCAAGGTCTTATCCGAAGAAATAGACGCATTGATCTTGCTTGGTATCGGTATTTTATTGAGGCCATATATTCTAATGATCTCTTCGATCACATCGGCCTCTCGTAGTACATCAAATTTATCTGTAGGAATAGATACTTCATACACCCCTTCTGCCGATAACTTGCATGGCATATCCAGCGCTGCAAATATATCTGTCAGTTCCTTTTCTGCTATAGCTATTCCCATCATCTTATCGATCTGGGTTCTATGAACAGTTACTACTTTTGGTAGGATTGGCGTAGGATATATGTCTATGATCTCAGACACCACCTTTGCACCTACTATAGATTGCAGCAGCATAGAGGCTCGCTTGATAGCATCTACGGTCTTATTTGGATCAGAGCCCTTTTCAAATACTTTCGCTGCATCAGTTCTGAGTTGGTGGCGAGTACTTGTCTTACGTATTGTTATAGGATGAAAGTGTGCAGACTCTAGGAAGATACTAGTCGTGCTATCAGACACTCCTGAGTCCATTCCGCCATATACACCCGCCATACACATCGGCTGACCCTCCCCATCGCAGATCATTAGATCTTCGCTATTCAGTTTTATCTCTTTATCATCCAACGTGCGAAACGGAGTATCCTGCGCAAGTTTCTTTACTATGATCTTATTACCTGCTATCTTATCCAGATCAAAAGCATGCAATGGCTGCCCATATTCATGCAATACAAAGTTGGTGATATCTACCACGGCATTGATCGACTTCACACCGATGGACTGCAATCTATTGCGCAACCAATCAGGCGACGGCATTGACTTTAGCCCAGTCAAGATTACACCTGTATATCTTGGACAAGCCATACTATCTTCTACTTCCACAGCGATCTGCTTATCCTGAGTATCTATCCCAAATGCAGATAGATCTGGTAAGTTTATTGGATCATGTTCTTCATAGTTTATTTTCAGGGCTGCACCTAGATCTTTTGCTACACCTATGTGACAGGTAGCGTCTGATCGATTAGGCGTCAAACCTATATCGTATATATAGTCTGTCTCTATCTCAAAGTGGTCGCTTGCTTTTTTTCCCACAGGAACTGCATCATCCAGCACCAAGATCCCATCATGCCCTGCACCCAGGCCAATCTCATCTTCTGCACAGAGCATCCCTTGAGATTCTTCACCACGGATCTTACCCTTTTTGATTTTCCATGGTTCGCCATCCTCACCATATAGTGTAGTTCCTATAGTAGCTACTACTACCTTTTGACCAGCAGCTACATTCGGTGCACCACATACGATCTGCAATGGCGCTTCACCACCGACATCCACCTTTGTTAGTGACAGCTTATCCGCATTGGGGTGACGCTCACAGGCTACTACATGACCTACGACTAGCCCTTCCAAGCCTCCTTTTACAGATTCCTTCATCTCCATACCTTCAACCTCCAGGCCGATTTCAGTCAATACCTCCCCTATCTTCTCCGGTGATAAATCTGTTTTTATGTACTCTTTTAGCCAATTCAAGGATATATGCATACGCCGCTATATTGATTTTTTTATAAGCTACAAAGGTAGGAAATATCAATGGACAATTTATGAGTGTTTTGGGGCCATCCCTCGTGAAAATACGAGGGTCGCTACGTTCCATAGCTCGCTACTCGCTCGGCCCTTCGGTCTGGTCTCCTACGTCGCCCACTATTGCACATCGCTTGTCCGGTGGATATGAATCTTATAAATCTTGTGAATAATATAGAATGAAGTCATAAGATTGGGCAGTGGTAAAGTGTCAAACAGATAATCTCTAAAGCATCAATCGTAAGCAAAAAGGCGAGAAACAAAACTATACCCGATCGGGTGCTCAATTGATGCTATATCTATTTTTAAACCCGTACGGGTTTATTTTATAACAAAACAGAACTTTTTATACCCGTACGGGTTTAATCATTATTAAAAGGGTATCTTTATACCCGAAAAGGTATAATATGGATGACAAAAAATTAGCACTGAATCAATTTATAAAGATGAAAAGGAAATCTCTCAAACTTACCCAAAAAGAAATGGCAGAAAAAGCTGGTGTAGGGATAAGGTTTGTAAGAGAACTGGAACAAGGTAAGGAAACTCTAAAAATGGATAAAATCAATCTCGTCTTAAATCTTTTTGGTCATGAATTAGGCGCGGTCAAATATAGTAGACAATGAAAAAAGCTAAGGTCCTAATGTATAACAAGTTTGCAGGAATTCTAAGTGAAGATGTGGAAGGGTTTCATTTTATTTATGATCAAGAGTACTTAGCTTCTGCTAACGCTGAAGCAATAAGTTTAACGCTCCCCTTAACTCCTGAAAAATATTCAAGCAATATTTTATTCCCGTTTTTCGATGGACTAATTCCAGAAGGATGGCTTTTAGATATTGCGGTACAAACTTGGAAAGTTGAAATAAGAGACAGGATGACCGCACTGCAAATGACTTGCAAGGATTGTATAGGAGCAGTTTCTATTGAAATAATAAATGAAAGTGAAGATGACTAAATGTTTATACTGCTACAAAGATATAACAGAAGCAAAGTTAGCTCAACTAGAATATCATAAAAAATGTAGCAAAAAATTCTTTGGCACAGAAGTACCCCCAAAGCTAGAATATACACAAAGTGAAATGAGAGCTTTAGCTCAACAAATTGTCAGAAGTCAAAGGACAGTAACGGGAGTGCAGCCCAAACTATCGTTGGAAAAAACAAAAATGTCTAGCGATCTAAAAAATGAAAAACTTACAATCGTAGGTCTGTGGGGCCAATACATATTAAAGCCGCAGACTGACCTATACAAAGAACTCCCAGAAATAGAAGATGTAACCATGCGCCTAGCCGAAAGTGTAAAAATAAAAACGGTTCCACATTCTCTAATAAGATTAGCCTCTGGCGAGCTAGCTTATATCACCAAAAGAGTTGATCGAACAAAAAATAGAAAGTATCACATGGAAGACATGTGTCAGTTAACCGAAAGGCAAACAGAACATAAATACAAAGGATCTCATGAACAAATAGCAAAAGCAATAAATCTATATGCCGCAAATCCTGGTTATGAAAAAGTCAACTTTTATGAACTCGTATTGCTATGCTATTTAACAGGTAACAATGATATGCATTTGAAGAATTTTTCTCTTCTGAAGGATGAACATAAAGAATACAACTTATGCCCTGCATACGATTTAGTAGCCTCAGAACTAGTAGTTGAAGGTGATGATGAAGAGCTTGCTTTGACCTTAAATGGAAAAAAAAGAAAACTAAAAAAGAAAGATTTTGAAACGGCAATGAAGACAAGCGGTATTAATCAAGATGCTATCAATAACATCTTCAGTAAATTTGAATTCGCTAAAGATAAGTGGTCAGAAATAATCCAAAGTAGTTTTTTGTCTAAGGAGGTTAAAACAAAATATGAGAATTTGATTGAGTCCAAATTAGAGAACATTTACACACAATAAAATTATATGCCATCCAGTACTCAAGCTGCACAATTAATAATGCAGAAAACCATCGAGCCTGCGCATAGCAAAAATCTATCAGGACGCCGTCACACTAGAATCAAGAGGTACAAAACAGTTCCGCCTATACCGATAGCTATCGGTATAGGCGGAAGAAAAGTCCAAGCCAACTG
>CALJVI010000208.1 GCA_937974575.1 uncultured Saprospiraceae bacterium
TCAGCGGCATGGCCCCAAAGAAAAATTTCATATTTACAAGATATAAAACAGGATCGTTGAAAATGCAAATCCGCTCAGTGCTAATATCGTGGTCATCATGGTCCATGATCGGAAGGTCTGTTTCTCGTCGGTGCCGAGGTATTGACTGACGAGCCAAAACCCGGAGTCGTTGACATGCGAAAATATAGAGGCGCCTGATGCGATGGCGATCACGATGCATGCAAGAGGTAGACCTGCATAATCCGTACCGACCAATAGCGGATAGACCAGTCCTGCAGCAGTAATCATCGCAACCGTTGCTGAGCCTTGCAAGATGCGCACTATAGCGGCGGCTAAAAATGCGAATACGATAATCGGGATGCCGGCATCAGAAAGACTATTGGCAATCTGCTCCCCTATCTTGGTATCAACAAGAACCTGCTTGAATACCCCTCCGGCACCAGTCAGTAGTATGATGGTCCCGACCGGCTTGAAGGAGTCCGAGGATATCCGATAGAGATCGTCCTTGGAAAATCCGCGACGAATGCCGAGTAGATACCAAGCAATAAGGTTGGCTATGATCAAGGCTGTAAAGGGGTGTCCGATGAGGAGAAATATGTCTTTTAGGGATTCATTGGTGATGGGGATCAGCTGAGAAGTGATGCCTGTATTGATAAGAATCAAAACAATGGGTACAAAAATGATGGCGAATATCTGAGCCGCAGAAGGTAGCTTTGCGATAGCCTCGTTCTCCACATAATGTGCCGGGGTGTCGATGTGGATGCGCTGGCTGATGTACTTGCCAAAGAGCAATCCACAGAGTAAGGCAGTCGGAATACCTACGAGGAGGCCTATCAAAATAACACTGCCTAAATCTGCTTTGAGTATATCTGCCACGGCTACGGGGCCTGGCGTAGGTGGTATGAAAGAGTGCGTAATAGCGAGCCCCGCTAAAAGGGGGATGGCATAAAACAGAAGTGATTTTTTGCTGCGTTTCTGGAGGCTATAGATCACAGGGACTAGGATGATAAAGGCAACATCGAAGAACACAGGAATGGCCACTACGAAGCCGCAGAGCAACATTGCGAGGGGAGATTTTTCTTCGCCAAACTTGTTTAAGAGATACTTAGCAATGGCTTGTGCGCCACCGCTCTTTTCCAGAATGCCTCCAAAGATGGCACCAAGACCGACTACTGTCGCTACAAATCCGAGGGTGCCGCCCATGCCTTTTTGGATGGTCTGGATCATAGTCATCCCGTCGAGGCCTGCGATAAGACCCGTGACTATACTACTGATCAAGAGCGCAATGAAAGCATGGATTCTGAAATATAGTATCAGCAAGAGGAGGATCGTGATCCCTGTAAACAAGGCTAATATAGAGGCGGTACTAATCATAAGGTTTCCCAGTTTGTATGGTGTGAAGGACCCGTTGGATCTTCTGTAAGTTTATATGTATGAGCTCCAAAAAAGTCTCTTTGCGCTTGAATGAGATTGGCTGATGAGCGGGCTTGGGTGATGCCGTGCAAATAATTGAGGCAGGCCGTCAAGGTGGGTATAGGCAACTCTGCTTGTATAGCTTTGGTGCAAACTTGGACGAGCTGCTCTTTGGTCTGGATCAGTTGCAGTGTAATCGAATCGTCTAAAATAATATTGTCGGTTTGCTGGAGTAACTCTCTCATCTCAAACATCATATCACTCCTGATGATGCAGCCGCCTGTCCAGATCTGGGCTATAGTACTCAGGTCTAGCTCCCACTTATATTGCCTTGCTGCGGCTTTCAAATATTCAAATCCTTGGATATGATTGAGTAGTCGCGCACTGTGGTAGGCTTCCTTGAGATTATGTAAATCGATAGAAAATTTATTTATAGTCGTATTGAATTGGGCGTTTACTTTTTGTCTTTGTGCTTTGACACTCGACATAAATCGGGCATGCAAAGCAGAGCTGATAATGTTGAAGGGTATGCCTAGTTGGATGCCTTCTATGCTCGTCCTTGCGCCGGTGCCCTTATTGGATGCTTGGTCCAGTATCCTGTCTAGGATATAACCTTCCTCATCTTTCGTTCTTAAAATTTTGGTGGTGATCTCAAGTAGATAGGAACCGTAGCCTTGCTCAGCTAACCAGCTATCAAAGACAGCGGCGATGTCCAAATTGTTTTTTCCAGTTGCTTTTAGGATGTCGTATGTTTCGGCTATGATTTGCATTTCCGCATACTCTATGCCGTTGTGAATCATCTTTACAAAGTGGCCACTACCTCCCGTGCCTATGTGTTGACAGCAGATCTGGCCTAGGGAATTTTTGGCCGCTATGTGTTCTAAAATGGGTCCTACTTGTGCATATGCTTCTTCAGAACATGCGGGCATTATAGCAGGCCCGTCTAGTGCACCTGCCTCTCCGCCAGATACCCCAACGCCTACAAATTCGATTCCCAATTTTTGCAATGCTGTATATCTGGTCTCGGTATCTCGGAAAAAACTATTGCCTCCATCTATGATGACATCGCCTTTTTGGCAAGTTGTTTTGAGTTGATCGATCACTTGGTTTACTGCCGCGCCCGCAGGAACCATGATGAGTATCTTCCTGGGTATGGCTAAGCTTTCTACAAAAGCAGGGAGATCTTCGAAGGCCGCAGCGGATTCAAACTCCGGATATTGTTGAGCGATGTCTGCTGCAATATTTTCTTCTTTGCCTTCTACTCTTCTATTGTAAAGCGATACGGCAAGTCCTTTTCTAGCCATATTGCGTGCTAGGTTTTTGCCCATCACACCCATACCTATGATTCCGATATCTTTTTTGTTAATTGCTTTCACGATTTCTGTGGTGATTTTTTCTGTGGATTGGTCAATATTTATGGGGACGCATTCTGCGCTTATCTCCAGTGTGTCGAACTGGGACTGCAAGAGTGCTGGCGGCATAAAGTGGGGATCACGGCTCTTCATCCTTTTATGTATGAGCTCAAAGGATCCATCTAGCCATATGAATCTGGAATGAACGTCTTGACTCAAGCAGCTCCTGTATTTCTTTTTCAAAGCAGAGCAGGCGATGATCACACTAGATGCTTGCTGTTTTGCAAAGGTGTTGATGCTGGCCAACCAAGGTAGGCGATCTTCGTCGGTCAGTGGGGTACCCGAAGCCATCTTGGTTACATTCGCCTCTGAGTGAAAATCATCGCCATCAAAGAAAGGGATTTTGAGCACTGCGGACAATTGTTTACCGATGGTAGTCTTACCACAGCCCGAAACACCCATTACGTAGATTACTGTTTTCACTTCATGTATTATTGACACGATGGAAAATTACAGATTATGTTTGTTTATGGCTTCATTTCTTCCATAGATTCTCGGCAGAAAGAAAAATTTTATGGGTCATCACGATCCCTACGGTCGTGACCAGGTCATCCGCTATATCTAGACATTCCGCTGCGCTGCAGTCTAGATGCCGCTTCTACCCTTTGCCCCTGCGCGCCTCCGGCCTTGCCGAGCTACAGCTGTTCGCTTCCGCGATCGGAACAGATAGTACTTTAACTGCCTAAGCACTTCTCATATATTCTAGACCTCTATTTCATAGCGCTGTCCTAGATACAAAAGAAAGATCTGAGGTAACTTGTGCAAGCTTAACTAGCCAAGGTTTGCTCAAGTGGTTTCCCGCCTCTTTGAGTCGGACAGGCGCCAGCGTAAGAGTATGGTATTTGATCAGTCCATAGGAGGTAGGTGAGACTGATCTCTGGATGTGTTGAGCATATTCGCCACACAACTACTCGGATCGCCAACAGAAAGGACAAACTCCTGTTCTACTTTCGTTCCATTGGCATATTGTGCGGGAATCCAATTGGGCATATTGCAGATGGTCTCTATCAACAAGTTATCCACATTCTCGTCGTCCGAAGACCAGAATAAATTTACGTCATAGATATGCCCTGTCTGATCTACCGTAAACTTTACAGCAGTCATACCATATTGCTTTATAGTATTGGCAGGGATCTTATCGATGGCTGTTTTTTTGAGGTAGTTCAACAACTCCTTTTCGCCAGCTGCGAATGCAGCATCTTGCTCAGGGTCGATGGTAAATACAAAATCAATTTTCTTAGGGGGATTTTGCTTTAGATTGTTTTCGGGTATGTAATGTATTTCCACATATACCTCTGAACCTTCATCTATCGACTGGAGATTAGCTTTTTGTTCCTTACTAAGGATATCGTTTTTGCTTATTGCTTTTCGTTGCTTGCCTTCATGCTTAGTGTACATATCCATAGAGAGGTACTCCTTAATCCAAGAAGGCTTGAAGTACATATTGATGTCTACAATACTTTTTGCTTCTGCCAGCTGATCTTTGGTGATGGCTACAGCTGGGTAAACTCGGTCAACCTTAAACTCAAACTCATATTCACTGGCCGTAGGTTGTGCTGGACAAGTACTGCTAAAGGTAAGCGCCAGACAAAGTAAGAGGGTAAGTGATGAGATCCTTTGTAGCATGATAATGAGTTTGAGTCTAAAATAAGGGATTTTCCTATATGTTCCAAGATATTATTTGTTAATGGGCACCTCTATTAACGATATTCTTGGCTGATGAGCGTACGGGTGGGGTAAGGAATATTGATTTTATTTTTGGCAAAGACCTCTTTAATAGCCATAATGGCTTCACTTTTCACTTCCATGGCCGTTAAGTTTTCTGTCCCATCGACCCAAAATCGGAGTGAGAAATCTATAGCACTTTCGCCAAAACTCTTGTAATAAAATTCAACCTTTTCTCCAGCTCTAGGTGGAAAGAGAGCCTCTATAGTTTGGATGGCGATTTTCTTTACTTGCTCAAGATCAGACTCGTAAGCGACTCCACAGTTTATAGTGGTTCTGATCGTTTTGGTCAAGCCATAGTTTTTGAAAGGATTTTCTAGGATCAACTTGTTGGGTACTACTACAATGTTATTGTCGGATTCTTTCAGTTTTGTGTTTCGAAGATCAATATTGATCACTTGGCCAGAGTATCCATTCGTCTCAATCCAATCTCCTACATTGAGGTCATTTTTGACCACTATGAATACTCCTGAGAATATATTTGATAAGGTCCCTTGCAGGGCTAATGAGATGGCGAGGCCCGCTACTCCTGCCCCTGCAAGCAGCGACTTTAATGCTCCATCCAAGTTTAAAATAGAAAGTGCGAAGAGCAATCCTAAAATAATCGTAACTGCGGAAACAATACTTGCTGCGAGTCCTCGAATAGAGGCTTGCTCTATCACTCGGCTCAAGTATGTATTTGTCCAGCCCTGTAGTTTTCTTGCTAGTCTATAGGCTAGTATAAAAACTACGAGTGCAATCAGAAAATTTGGTAAGCTTATCACTAAGGAATCTAGCCAGCCAGATAGTTTGAGGATCAGGTTGGACCAAGATGCTTGGAGTTGTTCGTTCATGTAGGTTTTCTATTTGGTGAAGGGGATCAACTTATGATTGCTAAGCCCTTGTGTGAAGGTATGATAATCGAGCGTAAAGGTTATAGGAGA
>CALJVI010000209.1 GCA_937974575.1 uncultured Saprospiraceae bacterium
GGTATGCGCAGAAGCGCTAATGTGCTATGATAGTGAAGCAAGAGTATGAATAATTACTTACTTTTGCAAAAGTAATTTATAAGAAATATTAGACACGATGGTAGAAAAGAAAAAAGTATTGTCCTGTATCCAGCCGACTGGTGATATACACTATGGTAATTATTTTGGAGCAGTGAAGAACTGGGTAGATCTGCAGGAAAAGTATGATTGTATATATGGGGTGGTGGATTATCATGCGATGACGGCGCCTTACAATCCGACCAAGCTGCGTGCCAATACTTGGGAGCTGATATTTAATCTACTGGCTATAGGGGTGAAAAAAGAGAACCTGTTTATCCAATCGCTGATACCGGAGCATACAGAATTGTGCTGGATATTTAATTGTTTTACTTCCTATGGTCAACTGCAAAGGATGACACAGTTCAAGGATAAGTCTAACGATACCGGTAAGGGGGAAGATGGGTTTATCTCTGCGGGCTTATTGGACTATCCGGTCTTGCAGGCTGCGGATATATTGGTCTATAGAGCGGATTTTGTGCCGGTCGGAAAAGATCAGGAGCAACACTTGGAATTGTCTAGAAATATAGCGGCTCGATTCAATCAGCAAGTTGGGAAGGACTACTTCGTAATGCCAGAGACTCTGTTTACGGAAACGCCTAAAATAAAATCTACGGCGGATCCTGCGCGCAAGATGAGCAAGAGTGCAGGGGAGAAACACTACATCAGTCTGTTTAGTGAGGATGCACGAATCACCAAGCAGATCAAATCGGCAGTGACGGATGCTGGCGATACCAAAGTAGGTGAAATGAGTGAAGGGGTGGAAAACTTGTTTACCATACTGAAAGCGAGTGGAAAGATGGAAGCTTATGATAGCTTGCTGGCGGACCATAAAGCTGGAGCGCTGAAGTATGTAGACCTGAAAGAAACGGTGGGTGCGGCTCTAGTCGCGCAGAGTACACAGTTTAAAGCAGCAAAGGCTGAACTGATGCAGGATAAGAAGAATATAAAAAATCAAATCAAGTACGCTTCATCAGAGATAAGAAAGCGAGCGCAGGAAACGCTGCGGGAAGTAAAAGACTTGGCTGGATTGATAAATGTAAAAGCTGGACAATGAAGATCATCTGTATAGGTAGAAATTATGCAGCACATGCTGCTGAGCTGAAAAATGATGTTCCCAAGAATCCGCTGATTTTCATGAAGCCGCCTACGGCTTTGTTGTTGAAGAATAAGCCGATGTATATACCGGAGTTTACTCAGGACTTGCACTATGAGGCGGAGATCGTGCTGAAGATCGCTAAGAATGGGAGACATGTGCAGGCGGAGTTTGCGAGGGAATATTACACGCAGATTGCATTTGGAATAGACTTTACGGCACGGGATCTGCAGGCTACGCTGAAGGCAAAAGGGCACCCTTGGGAAATAGCGAAGGGTTTTGATCATTCGGCTGGATTGAGTGAGTTCATCAATATGAGTGATCTGGATAATGCGGAGCATATTCGGTTTCGTATGGATCTCAATGGCGAGACTGTGCAAAATGGGAATACGGAAGATCTGATTTTTGATTTTGATACCTTGATCGTCTATATATCGAAGTTTTTTAAGCTGCAGCAAGGCGACATCATATATACGGGTACACCTGCTGGTGTAGGCCCTGTGAAAATAGGGGATAGGCTGGAAGGCTATATAGAGGATAAAAAGATGTTGAGTTGCGACATTAAGTAGCGGATACCTTGTCAAATACTATAAGTATTCCTAATTTCGCAGCTTTATTTATTAACAATTCTAATAATATAATTATATGCCATATCTCTTTACATCAGAGTCTGTTTCAGAAGGGCACCCAGATAAGGTGGCAGATCAGATATCTGACTCATTAGTAGATCACTTTTTAGCTTTTGACAAGTCGTCGAAGATTGCTTGTGAGACATTAGTTACTACTGGACAAGTCGTACTTGCTGGTGAGGTTAAGACGAAGACCTATCTTGATGTGCAGCAGATCGCAAGAGATGTGATCAAGAAAATTGGGTATACCAAGTCTGAGTACATGTTTGAAGCCAACTCATGCGGTGTGTTTTCATCTATACATGAGCAGTCTCCAGATATCAACCAGGGAGTGGAGCGTAAGAAGGCGATCGATCAGGGTGCTGGTGACCAAGGAATGATGTTTGGGTATGCAACCAACGAGACGGACAACTATATGCCTTTGGCTCTGGATCTGTCGCACAAAATACTTGTAGAGCTTGCGGATATCCGTAAAGCAGGCAAGGAGATGAAGTATCTAAGACCAGATGCGAAGTCTCAAGTAACTATAGAATACTCTGACAATAATAAGCCTATCAGAATCGACTCTGTTGTAGTATCTACACAGCACGATGATTTTGATAAGGATGCTAAGATGCTAGCAAAGATCAATAAGGATGTGGTGAATATCGTCATGCCTAGAGTAATCAAGAAGTGCAAGGCAAGCGTAAAGAAATTGTTTAAAGGAAATATCAAATACCATATCAACCCAACAGGTAAGTTTGTGATCGGTGGTCCACACGGAGATACTGGATTGACAGGTCGTAAGATTATCGTAGATACGTATGGTGGTAAGGGTGCTCACGGTGGGGGTGCATTTTCAGGTAAGGATCCTTCCAAGGTAGATAGATCTGCTGCTTATGCTACACGTCACATTGCTAAGAATCTAGTAGCTGCGAAAGTTGCTGATGAGATCTTGGTGCAAGTGTCATACGCGATTGGTGTAGCAAAGCCAACCAACATTTATGTGAACACCTATGGCTCTTCAAATGTAGAAATGAGTGATAGCGAGATTGCAAAGAAGGTAATGGATATTTTTGATATGCGTCCTTATGCTATCGAAACAAGACTCAAATTGCGTAAGCCTATCTATTCTGAAACGGCTGCTTATGGGCACATGGGTAGAAAGCCTCAAAAGAAGCGTGTGACTTTCACGGA
>CALJVI010000210.1 GCA_937974575.1 uncultured Saprospiraceae bacterium
AAATGGATTTTTCAGAATAAAAGATCCGCTATCTGAAGATGCCCATCTTGATGAATATTTCACTGATGCGAGAGGAGCTAGTGTAACTGTGGACAATCAAAATAACCTTTGGATTTCCACATTGAGTAATGGTTTAATCAAGCTGAATGAAACTAAAATCACTAATTATATAGACAAGAAAGAAAACAATATTACTAGCTTACTACAGCATGGCAAACATATAATTTACGGAACCAATAAAGGCGAGGTAGTAGTACTGGACAGTACTAAGCAAGAAGTGTATAGACAAAATACGGAATCTAAAACCTCTTATATTTACAATATACAGCCAAAGACTAAAAGACATGTCCTAATCGTTTCCGAAAGCTTTGTCAGTGTACTTAATTTGGAATCAATGACCATGTCTAAATTGCACAACGTTCAAAATCTCAAATCTGCTTCCCTTTATGTAGATCGAATGTGGCTTAATGGCGGGTCCGATAATTACACCACAACTCGGGATAGTTTAAAATTTCGTCCTGTACCACCCCATATAAGATCTTATTGTAGTTTTCCGATTTCAGACTCTGAAGCTTATATTGGAACTATTGCCGGATTGTTTAAATCTAATGCCATGAGCAATACTTTTGAGCACATACTTCCTGAATCCATCTCAGAAAACATAAAAGTAATCACACAAGCACCTGACTCTGCATTATGGATAGGTACATCTGGAAATGGAATATATATCCTAGATAAAGATACCATTAGGCAGCACATCTTATCCGACTTGCCTTCTAGGTTTGTTACCGATATCAAAAGTCATGATAACACCATGTGGGTTGCTACTAACAATGGACTATGTAAAATATACAAACTAAAAGATAAATACGTTTTCAAAACATTAAATAAATCAGATGGCATAAATTCAAACGAGATAAGTGGGCTTTGTATAAATAATGGAAAAATAAGCGTTTCCTCAGGTAGTGGAATTTCTACTATGGATTTGGACATCAAGTTCAATAATGATATTCCCATTATAAAAATAGACAATATCAAAATTAATGAAAAAGACACTTTGATTCAATCAGATTATAAACTTACAAAAGACCAAAGAAATATCAAGATATCGTTTGGAGGTATCCTTTTTAATAAATCTGGATCTATACAATATATGTATAAATTGAGTGGTGTAGATCAAGAATGGGTCGTAACCAATCAGCATGTAGCTCAGTATCCTTCCTTGCCACCTGGAGATTATAAATTCTTATTAAGAGCAAAAAGTACAAATTCGGTGTGGTCAAGTCTAGAAAAAATAAATTTCACTATACCAAAACACTATACCGAAACCCAGTGGTTCAAAGCTATTATTCTCTTTTCAACATGTGCTTTAATGCTGGTAGGATTCTCCTTTTTTACAAACTCTATAAAGCGAAAACGTCAATTTAAAATGAGCCAGATGACTGCTTTACGTGCTCAAATGAATCCCCATTTCATATTCAATTCGCTCAACTCTGTTCAAGATTATATATTACGGGATGACAAAAGAGCTGCCAATAAGTATATATCAAGATTTAGTAAATTGATGAGGTATATATTGAACGCAAGCGACAAAGAATTTACCAGCTTATCTGAAGAGCTTGAGGCCTTGGAACTATACTTATCTATAGAATCTATGCGCTTTGACAACACCTTAGCCTATACCATATGGGTAGATCCAGACTTGGATCCTACAAAGTATAAAATCCCCACTATGATACTTCAGCCTTATTTGGAAAATGCAATCAAACATGGTTTGATACATGCCAAGGGTGACAAAAAACTCATAATGTCTGTAAAAAAACAAGACCATGGCTTACATATTGAAATTACAGATAATGGAATAGGTCGGGTAAACTCCAAAAAAATAAAACTCCTCAACTCAACTAATTATGATTCTAAAGGAACAGCTATCAATCAGAAGAGAATTGAATTGTTAAATAAAAATTATCAAAAAGAAAACAAGGTTACTTTTAAAGATATATACGACATTAACAAAAACCCCACTGGAACCAAAGTTGAAATTTTATTACAATCAATTAAATTTTCATGATAAATTTGAGAGCGGTAATAGTGGATGACGAGCCTACAGCCAGACGTACATTACAAAATTTGTTAGAAAACTATACTGAAGGTGTAGAGATTATTGCGACCGCCAATGATGTTCTTTCAGGTGTCAAAGTAATAAACAAATATAATCCAGATTTAGTATTTTTAGATGTTAGAATGCCAAGTTATTCTGGTTTCAGCTTGGTTGATTATTTTGATGAACTCAATTTCAAAATAGTTTTTACGACTGCCTATGAAGAATATGCTGTCAAAGCGTTTCAAGCAGGAGCCTCTGGCTACCTACTCAAGCCTATCGATATTGACGACCTCAATACCATGGTTGAAAAAGTGAAACTGGAATTGCAATCTGAGCAAAATAATTTTAGCGCAACTGAAAACAAGTCTGTATCACATAATAAAAAAACAGGTTGGACCATCTTACCATCTGTAGGTGGACTTATAAAAATAAACATTTCTGAAATTTTATATCTGGAGGCAAAAGGCAGACAAGTAGAAATAAATCTAACAGACGGATCAAATATGCTGGCTAATTTGAGCCTAAAATCCATCATAGAATTATTCGGTAAAAGTACTTTCTTGCGTATTCATAAATCTTATGTTGTCAACTTTGTACATGTCAAGAAGTACAGTAAAGGCAAAGACAGTAATATCACACTCTACAATGATATTTCTTTAAATGTCGGAAAGGTTTATAAAGAAGGGATCAACGAAATCATCAGTTACTTACCAAAATAAGTGACTACTAATATCTGATAAAGAAATTAGTCTGTATTATTTGGCCTTCATCTTGAATTAGAGCAATGCTATAAACCCCTTTATTCAGTGAACTTATCGCAATCCCACTCTCCTGATAAATGCCATGCAAAACCACATGTCCCAAGTTATCATACACCTCATAAGTACAATCCGGTACTAGTTCGATAAATATTCTTTCAGAAGCAGGTATTGGGTAAATAGTTGGCCTTGAGTCCATACCTAGATCATCCGTATTCACATAACTAATATCAAGACTATAAGTAGCTTGTGATACTTGCTGACCAGTACCCATACCACCACAGATTATTATCTGGTTCGGCCCGACTTGCGCCACTTCTCTGATGTCCATGATCTGTAGATCAACATCGGTTTCGATTAGATTTTCAGTATTAGGTTCAAACTCCAAAATTCTTTCATAAGGCTCAACCCCTACACCGTTGCTGTAACTAATGCCGTCATAGTTGTAGGCATCTTTGGATCCACCTATCCAAATCGGAACTGTCTCATTCCATACAGCTGCCCCCATACGATAGCCTACCGCATCAAATGAGGTCTTGTGTGTCCAAGTGATCTGGGTAGGATCTTTGGGATTGATCACCCCTTTGCGTAGCACATTCGAAAATCCAAAAGCACCACCACTAATTTTAGCACCACCAGCATAGTATATCGTATCTCCAACGATACTCCCAGATGAACCAAACACTTTATAAGTATTGTTATTTGGCACAGGAGTACCCATGAGCCATTCATTAAGCGTGGGATTGAAGATCTGCACATCAGGAACATTGGTGGTATTGCTCCATCCTGTCACCACATAGATAAGACTATCTCTCCATACAGCTTGCACATGATCATCAATTGGCACTGGTATAGGAGTAGCGTCTGGGAGATAGGTATCTGTTTTTGTATCGTATACATGGACTAAATCTACTGACACCTCAGAGTCATCCTCAAACACCTCGTATCCTCCTATAATATAAATTTTGCCATCTATGGTACTTGCACCAGCAGCTATGCGGCCATTGCCAGTTGGCAAGGAAGCTATTTGCTCCCAACTGTTGTTTTGAATATCGTATTTGAAAGCTTTTTTATGGATACCTGAGTACAACTTTGTCTCATCTAGTCCCGAAAAACTATATACATAGCCACTGCCATCTACTTCGGCATAAGCAACTGCTTGATTAGTGACAGGCTCTGGCATATCCGCCAACTGGCTTATAGTCTGTGCTGTAAGGTTGAGAAAAAATACTATCCCTATAGATAAACTAAGCGCTAAACGTATCATGCATAAAAAGTTTGATTTGCTTTAGCCATTCTCCTTAGTAGAGGGCTGCATCGGTAACGGTCTTCTCGATAAAGGTCGTATAATTCATCCAATTGTTTCACACAATTAGCAACGCCTATTTGATCCGCCCACTTCAATAATCCTTTAGGATAGTTTACCCCTTTGGTCATTGCAGTATCGATATCCTCCTTGGAAGCAACATTCAAAAACAACGCATCAGCTGCTTCATTAATCAACATCACTACGATACGATCTGCTATTGCTTGGCAAGTAAATTCATCTTTGATAGGGCCTGGGTTTGTTGCTCCTTCTGCATAATCATAATACCCCTTACCTGACTTTCTACCTAGGTATCCAGCTTGTGCTAGCCTCTGTTGAGTAAAAGAAGGTTTATACCTTGGGTCATTGTAAAAAGACTTGAATACAGTCTCTGTCACCACATAGTTGACATCATTGCCAATATAATCCATCAAAGTAAAAGGCCCCATCTTAAATCCTGCTATATCCGTCATAGCCCAGTCGATAGTCGCTACATTGGCAACACCCTCCTCTAATATCCTCAAAGCTTCGCCATAGAAAGGTCTAGCTACTCTATTGACGATAAAGCCAGGTGTATCTTTTGCCAGCACCGTAAGTTTTTCCCAACTGTCAATAGTTGCTCTACTCTTTTCTAATACTTCAGTACTCGTCTGAATAGCAGGTATAATTTCTACCAATTTCATCAAAGGAGCAGGATTAAAAAAATGAATTCCGATCACACGTTCCGGATGCTCACATGCTCCAGCAATACTGGTTATGGAAAGAGAAGAAGTATTAGAGGCGAGAATACAATCTTTTCTTACGATCTTTTCTAGCGACTGAAAAACGGATTGCTTAATTTCTAAATTCTCAATGATGGCTTCAACTACCAAGTCTGTGTCTCCAAAATTTTTGAAGTCATTCATAAAATATATCCGTCCAAAAATCGCCTTTGCTGTAGGGTCATCCATTCTCCCCTTTTCCACCAATCGATTGAGTATTTTCTGCAGCTTTTCTTTTGCCGTTTTCAAAGCCTCAGGTTTTGTATCACACAGATACACCTCATGTCCTGCCGTGGCCGCTACTTGTGCTATACCCGCTCCCATAGAGCCACTTCCTATAATTCCAACTTTCATCTTATCTTTTTAACAGCCCTTGAATACAGGCTTTCTTTTTTCTAAAAATGCATTCACGCCTTCACCATAATCTTCTGAATGTCCCGCCAAAGACTGCAACTCATCCTCCAACTTCAATTGTTGATGAATATCGTTTTCGAAGCTCTTATGCAATGCACGCTTGGTTAGCGCCAATCCATAGGTAGGCATCTTGGCCAACTTTGCACATGTCTTATTGATTTCATCTTCAAACATTTCGTCATTGACTACTTTATAAATCATTCCGATTCGCTCTGCTTCTTCTGCAGTCACCTTTTCTCCTAGCATCATCAGTGCTGAAGCCTTGCTTCTTCCTATGATACGTGGCAGATAGAAAGTACCTCCTGAATCAGGAATCAAACCTATCTTGGAAAAAGCCTGTATAAAAGTAGCCGAAAACTTAGCAATAGTAATATCACAAGCCAGTGCAATGTTCGCACCTGCGCCTGCCGCAACTCCATTGATAGCAGCTACTATGGGCTTTTCGATACTGATGATTCGCTCTATGATGGGATTGAAATGTTCCTGTATAATGACTGTAAGCTCAGGACCATCATCAGCTACAATCTCTTGTAGATCTTGGCCGGCACTAAATGCCTTTCCTGAGCCTGTAATGCATATACACCGCACCTCAGTATCCGCAGCAGCTGTATCTAAAGCAGTCTGCACTTCCATAGCCATAGCTCTATTGAAGCTATTGTATACTTTGGGTCTATTGAATTGAATCGTGGCAACGCCATCATCAATCGTATAATTTATCAGTTCCATAATTCTATAGTTGGTAAAGATGCAAAAATAACAATTTACAATTAGCAATTTTCAATTTACAATTGGCAATGTTCAATTAGCAATTTTCAATTAGCAATGTTCAATTGGCAATTAGCAATGTTCAATTAGTAATTATCAATTAGCATTGAGCATTGAATCCTTGAGCATTATACATTGTACATTGTACATTGAGCATTGAGCATTGAACATTGAACATTGTACATTGTACATTGAGCATTGAACATTGTACATTGAACATTGAACATTGAAAAAAATTGAGCATTGAAAAAAAACTAGTGGCACTTAAAGTAATCAAAAGGTTCCTTGCAATCGAGGCACTTATACTGTGATTTGCAGGCTGTAGACCCAAATTGGCTGATCATTTCAGTATGGGTAGAACGGCATTGCGGACATGCGATCCCAGTCTCTTCCGAAAATAATGCACGCTTACTTTTTGAAGACCCCTGAGGAGGCGCTATGCCATAGTCTAGCAACTTTTGCTTCCCTGCCTCAGACAGCCAGTCAGTTGTCCAAGCTGGAGATAATATGGTAGTCACTTTAATATTGTCAAATCCATTCTCTTGCAAGATGGCCTTGATATTTACCTCGATCATATCCATCGCTGGGCAGCCCGTATAGGTCGGCGTGATTACCACTTCCAAGGTATCCTCATGTAGCACGACATCACGGATCACACCTAGATCTATGATAGATAGCACAGGAACTTCTGG
>CALJVI010000211.1 GCA_937974575.1 uncultured Saprospiraceae bacterium
GAATATTACCATGCCCAATTCCTTAATATTTACGTACATTCAGAGGATATAATGAACAAGTGAAATAGACCGTTAGATTAATATGCAAAGCGAAATCATCATCCAGGTTGAGAAACATATAAGCGATTTTTTTAGAGACCACATGCCTAAAGCGTATGTGTATCACGATTTGGCACATACCCTCCAAGTAGTATCTGCATCTCAAGAAATAGCGGCACACTACGAGCTAAGCGATCAACAGAAAGAATTGTTGAGCATTGCAGCATGGTTTCATGATACAGGCTATACAGAAGGACCTAGTCAGCATGAAGAGCGTGGATGTAAGCTTGCCTCCTCATGGATGCAAAAACACGATTACAGTCAGGAGGACATAGACAATGTGTGCTCTTTGATCATGGCCACCAAACTGCCACAAAATCCAGATACCGTACTAGAACAGATTATTGGGGATGCCGATTTATCCCATCTAGGTAAGACGACCTACTGGGAACGCTGTGACCTTGTGCGCCAAGAAATGGCATACATCAGCGGCAAGCATATGTCCGAAAAAGAATGGGTCGATTTTGAATTGGATTTTATGGAGAACCATAATTTCCATACTGCAGCAGCTAGAAAACTGTATGGAAAGCGTAAGCAAAAATACATTAGACAATTACTTAAACAAAAAATACGCTTGCACCCATCAGAAGGATTTCCAGTAGACCCAGAAGACGTTTTTGATGAGCAATCAAAAAAATATAAGAAACCTACTTCTGCACTTGCAGCAAAAATTGTAGCTGGAGGAGTTGGCAAAAAAGACGACGTTGCCATCAAAGATGTTCGACTCGGCAGAGGTGTAGAGACCATGTATAGGACTACTTACCGGACCCATGTTAACCTCAGCAGCATCGCAGATAACAAGGCCAATATCATGCTCAGTATCAATGCGATTATTATATCTATCGTGTTTGCCAACTTGATTCCGAAAATTGCAACAGACCCGTATCTGGCAGTACCAACAGTATCTTTGGTGCTTACTTGTCTTATTGCCATAGTATACGCTACGCTTTCTACTAGGCCGAAAATTACGGAGGGTAAATTTACACGCAAGGACATAGAGGAGAAAAAATCAAACCTCCTATTCTTTGGTAATTTTTACAATATGGAGCTGGCAGACTATGAGTGGGGGGTCGAAGAGATGATCAAAGATGAAGACTTTTTGTATTCCTCTATGACTAGAGATATCTATTGGTTAGGAAAAGTATTGGCAAAGAAATATAGATTTCTAAGCATCTGCTACGGGGTATTTATGTACGGCTTGATTATTACCGTAGTCCTGTTTTTAATTGCCTTTTTGTGTCAAGCATTTAGCGCTTAGCGATTTTATTATTTGAAATTCGTTTTTGCCGAGAACATTTGAATCTATGATCATCGGCAACAGTTTTTTTACTGTGTTTGGTAGCTCGATTCTGCACGCGTTCACGCCACATTTTCCAACTCGACAACTTCATTTCAGAGCGCATGATTTTTATTACATCCCCTTCAGGGACTCCAAACTGAGATTTGATAGCGTCAAATGGAGTGCGATCCTCCCAGGCCATTTCTACGATGCGATCTACATCACGTTCTGATAGATTATATTTTTTGATCAACTTCATGCATCTATCCAACAGTGGATATAGATTTTTGTTTGAAGTCCATTGGATTGTTGGAGGATATTATGTGGATGAAATGAGATGTGGCTTTCTTCTCTTTAGGGTGCATAGTAAGTTTAAAATCATTAACTTTATACAGAAATTCCTCTTTTACTACTGCTTTTTTGACCGCACTTTGTGGTATTACTCTTCACATAAAATTATCTTAGAAAGTCTTAAAATAGAAAAATTAAGATGTACTTTACCAAAAAAAAATAACGATATGAATAAATATGTTTTCCTCCTTATAATAACACTTTTTCTTTCTTGCAATGATGATGAAGGAATGGGCACAGCTGATCCAGTTGTAAATAATGAAAATACTACCAAATTCGAATTAATGGTAAATGATGATGAGTTCGAATTTGAAGAAGAAAATTTGGTGTATAGAATATTGAATACACTTAATGTACAAGATGCTGAAAACGGGAGTGTTACTCTAGGGTTTTTATTTGAATCACAAGCCGATCCAGAATTAGGTAAAATTAATTTCATAGGAGCTATACAGAATTGGAAATGGCAAATGCCTCAAGAAAAGGGTATTCTTGAGAAAAAATATGATACCTACTGGGATCAACCAGGTTCCAATACAGAATGCCAGGAAATAGAAACAGAGCTATTGTGTGATGGTATACAATTTATCGTGACCAAATTTAGTACGCCAGACCCTTCGACGGGAAGGCTGGATAATAGTCAATATTTGTTTGGTACTGAAAGTGGAGATTCCAACGGAACGTTTACTATCACAGGTATAAATACAGAAGAATTAACCTTTTCTGGAAGTTTTGACAACGTTGTTTTCAGAAGAGGGATGTTTGATGCAGAAGCAGAAGCTTTCTTTCCAGAAACTATTACCATCAGTGGATCATTTACAGATATGCCATATAGTTTATAACAATCGTTGCTTTACATTTATCTGAATCGGATAAACTTAAACGCTGCGCTTAATAATAAAAGGTAGAATATAATAATCCTAAAGGGCAAATTCAATCATATTGGGTTTGCCCTTTTTTTGTTCACTAGTGACCAGTTTTATTCTCAAGCTTGGTAGCTTAGGATAAACCGTATCAGGGATAGAAGTGATGCGACCTTAGGAGCAGACCGAGGATCCCGATTTTTTCTCGGGATCAGAAGGGCCGTAGCGGAGCGAAGTCACGCATAGCCCGGCCCCTGATCGACACCTTTTCGGTGGAGTATCAGGGGAGATACCCAAATAATCTTAGTACAAGATCAACAAGAAATTAATTCTCGCTACTTTAGCAGGATGAAGAGAGGGTACATCTTTTTGATTTTAATGATGACGTCGATGCTGCTGTTTGGGCAGGCCGAAAAGAGAGCTGTTTACGGTATTGTATTGGGTGAAGATGGTGCGCCTCTAGTGGGCGCCTACCTGTACCTCATGGCAGATAGTGCTCTACTTGCTGAGGGTTTTGCAGACGTAGACGGAAGTTTTAGAATTGCGACAAATCATGCAGCGCCATGTGATTTAGTAGTGAGTTATACGGGGTACTCGGATTGGATAAAACGGATCGACCTTGCAAAAGGAGATGTCGTTCTGGATAGTCTGACTCTTGTAGAAATTCCGTTTTCATGGGCACCTACAATTTACGTTATTGATAAAGGTCTGGGTACTTACAATGACTTGGATAAACTGAATGGTCTAGTCCAAAACATTACTATAGACGAAGTGCGAAAACTGCCGGCTACTTTTTTTGATCCAGCGCGACTTGCGCAGAGCTTTGCGGGAGTGGCAAACAATAATGATCAAGCCAATGGCATCTCCATCAGAGGCAATAATCCAGATTACTTTAAGTGGTTTTTGGAAGGTGTCGAAATCGTCAATCCCAATCATACCAGTAATGCAGGAACCGTATCTGATCGGCCGAGTCAAAATGCTGGCGGCGTAAATATACTCAGCGCGCAACTTTTGTCTCAAAGCCAGTTTTATAAATCTATATATCCTGCGGATTTTCAAAATGCGCTGGGCGGCATCATGGGAATGAGTTTGCGTAATGGTGACCGAAAGGAACAAAAACACTTTTTGCAATTAGGGTTGATTGGCCTGGAAGCGAGTAGTGAGGGACCACTGGGTAAGGGTAAAAACAAGGGGTCATATTTGTTCAATTATCGATATTCGACGGTAGGCTTATTATCGCAATTGGGTCTCGATTTTGGAGGCGAGAAAATTGACTTTCAGGACTTAGCTTTCAATTTTTCACTGCCTATCGAAAAAGGAATGCTGAAAGTCTTCGCAGTGGGTGGACTAAGTAATAATGTATTCACTGCACCAGAGAAGGATGAAGATCGAATGGAGCAAAAGGACAATACCAATATTGATTTTAGTGGTGATATGGGATTGGTGGGATTTAATTTTGATACTTATATAGGTGAAAATAATAGGCTCAATATTTCCAGTATTTATTCTGCAAATGATATCGTGCGAACTAGTACCAACGTGGCTATGCCAGATATGAGATTAAGTGATGATATAGATCGTACAAATATGCTAAGCACTAAACTGTCTATACGAAAATTGATAAAGAAGGGCAGTTGGGTAAATGGAGC
Organism: uncultured Saprospiraceae bacterium; assembly: GCA_937974575.1. GTDB lineage: Bacteria > Bacteroidota > Bacteroidia > Chitinophagales > Saprospiraceae > JALZVN01. The sequence continues at coordinate 4,239 of CALJVI010000211.1, forward strand.
ATACCATACTTGGCAATCATATACAGTAAGGTCTACAGGCAATAGTTTTGGAAATTCGGTGTGGGCAGAGGGTACTCAAAATCGCATGGGTTTATTTACCGAACTCCATACCAGTCTACTGGACACATGGGATGTGCAAGTGGGCTTGAATGCTGGTGTGCAAACCCGTAGTACAAATAATGCGGAATGGCTTATAGAGCCAAGAGCGAGTCTAAGTCGTCGATTTAATGGGGGGCATAGAATCTACCTGACCACCGCAGTCTACAGCCAGTCTCATGCACCTCGACTGTATCACTTGACCAAAGAACTAATCCCCGATGTGAGAAATGCTCGCTCATGGCAAAACAGTATTGCATATGTTTTTGAAAGACCAAAATACGAATGGCGGGTAGAGGCTTTTTATCAATATCTCTATAATGTGCCTGTTGCCGAGGAAGCTAGTCTATCCAATTTTTCTATCCTGAATGGAGTGGACGGCGCTGTCATTGGCAACCTTTCCAATAATGGAGCAGGCAAAAATATAGGGGCAGAAGCTAGTTTTAGTTCACGAGCAAATGACAAGGGTTGGCTCTGGAAGGCCAATGCAACTTTGTATCAAGCACAGTATCGAACATCGGCTGGAGCATGGCGCAGCAGTCGATTTGATGGTAGATATATACTCAATGCTTTGCTCGGTAAAGAATGGTCAAAAAAAGAAGGTAAAGCACATGGTGTACATGCTAGGCTGAATGTGTTGGGTGGATTCAGAAGAACGCCAATAGACTTATCCGCATCACAAGCCGAAGGCAGATCTGTATACTTAGACGAGTTAGCATTTACGGAAAAGCAACAGGATTATATTCGCACGGATCTTAGTATCTTTAGAAAAGTAGAACGTAAGAAAATGACCAGTACAATATCATTGGATATACAAAATCTACTCAATCGTAAAAACGATGCCTTCTCAGTTTACGATAGTTTCTTGGATCAAGTGGTACAGAAAAAACAACTGGGTCTTTTACCCATCTTAAATTATAGAATACAATTTTGAAAATAGTCAACGCAGTCCTCGCCTTATTATTTGTCTTATTTGCCTATTGGCAGTTTAATGATCCAGACGCTATGATGTGGATTATTATTTATCTGATTGTAGCAGCAGTATCAGGCTATGCCGTATTTAGAAAACTAGATCGAAGAATCTTAGTATTTTTGCTGACTTTCTTTTTTATCTATATCGCTAGTTATACTCCTTATATTATAGAGTGGGTGCAGCTGGGTATGCCGAGTATCGCAGATGAGATGCAAGCCAGTACCCCCTATATAGAAAGAACAAGGGAGTTTTTTGGGCTCTTGATTTGTCTGGTAGTGGTTATTTATCATTACATTAGCTCTAAGTATTAACCAAGAATATCATTAATAGACATACATTTTAAAATCAAACACCATGTTTAGAAGAGAGTTTAGTAAGTTGATTGGGGCAGGTGCCCTGACATCCATTATTCCTTCACGTTCGCTTTGGGATCTCAAGAAGGTGGGTAAAATTGGAATCCAATTATACACTGTCAGAGACGCTATGGAAAAAGATCCAGTAGGAACGTTGAAAACCATTGCAGCTATGGGTTATGACGATGTCGAAGTAGCGGGATATAAAAATGGGAAGTACTATGGTATGACTCCAAAAGTATTCAAAAGTATTCTCAACGATCTAGGTTTGTCAGTAAAGAGTGGACATACTTTGACAGGAATGCAAGACATGAGTGCGGTAGGTACACCGCTCAATCAATTTGAAAGATATGCAGAGGATGCCGCCAGCATCGGACAAGATTATATTGTACTTGCTTATTTGCTAGAGAATGAAAGAGAAAAATTAGATCAGTATAAAGGCATTGCAGATCTGTTAAACAAATGTGGCGTGACAGCAGCTAAGCATGGAGTCAAAATGGCTTACCACAATCATGATTTTGAATTCATGGAAATGGAAGGCAAGATTCCATATGATATATTACTTGCAAATACAGACGAAAGCATAGTGGATATGGAGCTGGATCTGTACTGGATAGAAAAAGCAAAAAAGTCAGCTAAAAAATATTTTGAAAACCATGCAGGAAGATTCAGTCTTTGGCATGTAAAAGACATGGATAAAACCGAAGAGCAGTTCTTTACGGAAGTCGGAAATGGCGTTATAGATTTTAAAGACATTTTTACTTGCAAAAAGAAAGCAGGGATGAAGCACTTCTATGTTGAACAAGACAAGTGCAAAAATCATTTACCTATAGAGAGTGTCAAAATAAGTATTGACTACTTACAAGGTATGCGTTACTAATGTAGCCATCGGCATCATGCTATATTAGCATTTTTCTTGGCTAAAGGCTAATAGCTAAAGGCTAAAAGCTCACAAATGACAACAGAAGACTACAAAAAATTATTACCTACTATACCTACTGATCCAGGTGTTTATCGCTTTCGCGATAAGGATCAGGTGGTACTGTATGTGGGTAAGGCTAAGAATATAAAAAAACGTATAGCCTCCTATTTTGGAGAAAAAAAACATCAGTTGCGAAAGACCAAGACAATGGTCAAAAAAGCAGCTTCTATTGAGTTCACTATTGTAGATACGGAAGGTGATGCTTTGCTCTTGGAGAGTACGCTTATCAAAAAACTCCAACCTCGATACAATGTCAGCCTCAAGGATGGAAAGTCTTATTCCTACATAGTCATTAAGAAAGAGCGATTTCCGAGAGTGTTTATTACACGCAGCGTGTTTAGAGATGGGTCTACTTATTTCGGTCCCTACTACTCAAAAAAACGAGTACGAATAATACTAGATATTATAAAGCAACTGTTCCCTCTGCGGACTTGCAAGTTTAATCTATCGGAAGATAATATTGCCTCTGGAAAATTCAATGTATGCCTGGAGTATCATATCAAAAATTGTCTAGGCGGTTGTGTTGGTAAAGAAAGTGAAGAAGACTACAATGCTAAGATTTTACAGATTAAAAATATGCTGAAAGGAAACTTTGCATCTGTAAAAGCTCATTTTAAAGCACAAATGAAGCTGCACGCTGAAAATCTAGAATTTGAAAAAGCACAAGAACTCAAAATTAAACTCAGTGCATTTGAAGACTACCAAGGAAAGTCTACAGTAGTATCTACTGTCATCAAGGATGTAGATGTATTCTCTATCGGTACGGATGAGACCAGTGCATATGTCAACTATATCAAAGTAGTGAATGGTGCCATCATCAATACCTTCACCATGGAAATGGTCAAAAATCTCAATGAAGAAGAATACGATTTGCTTTCTTTTTCTATTCCAGAATTACGAGATCGATTCAAGAGTACTGCGCCAGAGATTATCTGCCCCATGGAAGTGCAGCTTCCATATGATGACATGACGATCACAGTGCCTCAACGTGGAGACAAGAAAAAACTACTAGATCTATCCGAGAAAAATGTATGGTATTATCTCATGCAAAAGAAGAAAGATGCCATCAACAAAATAAAAAAAGTAACTCCCGCCGAACGTATTCTCAAGACGCTGCAAAGCGATTTGCAGATGAAAGAGTTACCTATGCACATAGAGTGTTTTGACAATAGTAATATACAAGGCCACTTCCCTGTTGCCTCTTGTGTAGTGTTTAAAAATGCCAAGCCAAGTAAGAAAGACTATCGAAAGTTTAATATCAAAACTGTTGTCGGGCCAGATGATTTCGCATCTATGACCGAGGTGGTACATAGACGGTATAGAAGACTTAGGGACGAGGGAGACCCACTACCGCAATTAGTAATTATTGATGGAGGTAAAGGTCAGCTAAGTGCTGCCATGAAAAGTATCAAGACACTGGGCTTAGAAAATGAAATCTTAGTAATTGGTATTGCAAAAAGATTGGAAGAAATATTTTTTGCAGAGGATCCCATCCCAATATATATCGACAAAAAATCTGAGTCTCTAAAGTTGATGCAACACCTGCGAAACGAAGCGCACAGATTTGCAATCACTTTTCATAGAAATCAACGATCTAAAGATTTCACAAAATCTGAATTACAAAACATACCTGGCATCGGTATAAAGACTACAGAAAAATTGCTCACAAGATTTGGATCGGTTAAAAAAGTACGACAAGCAACTTTCGCAGAACTATCTATTGAAGTGGGACATTCTTCTGCAATGAAGTTGGTGACTTATTTTGAGGAGGAAGAGAAGAGAGCGGCTAGCGATTAGCTGTTAGCGGCTAGATTAGACAAAGCTACCTTTTGAAAAGTTTTCTTGTAGAGGGTCTAATATACTAGGGTGTCTTGCACAAAAATTAGCGGCTAGCGATTAGCTGTTAGCGGTTAGCACAAAACAAAGCTACCTTTTGATAAAGTTTTCTTGTAGAGAGTCTGATACACTGCGGTGCCTTGCACAAAAGAGAGCGGCCCTAGGGGGCCTACGGTGGTTGACCGAAACGCTTATATAGTGCAACTTAGGTATCTTGAGCAAGCGTGATCAGCTTAGGCTTTTCTAAGGTGTTAAAACCGAAACGCTTTTTTTCCCGAGTATAATAAGCTACGGTGCCTTGCACAAAATAGAGCAGCCCTACGGTGCCTACGGTGGTTAACCGAAACGCTTACAGTGCAACTGAGGTATCTTGCACAAGCGAATGCAGCTCAGGTTTTCTTAGGGGTTAAAACGAAACAAGTGAAGTTGGTATCACCTTAAATTTTCACAACTTTTTTATTGTATTGATTTCCCTTATCATCTTGTACTTGTAAGAAATACACTCCTGCTTGCAAATATGAAATATCAATATTGCTCAAATCTTGTTGTTTCTCGAATAATAGCGAACCATTTAAATCAAACACTTTTACTGAAGAAATTTTATATTCTGAAAGTGACAAAAAGAGTTCACCACTTGTAGGATTAGGAGTAAGTTTAAGATACGTGTTATTTAGATTCTGTTCAATAGTTGCAACCGACCCACAAGGTGTACTAGTAGTATCACAGTCAGCGACATTTAATTGAAAATCTCTTCTTACTGTTGAGAGTAGAATGCCATTACGATATTCCTTCACACAAACTCCATAAACAAATTGTCCAATGATGGCTGTAGTGCCAGTAATAATGCCTGTAATGGAATCAATTGTTACGTTAGGATTTCCTCCAAAAGGATTCGTGTAACTAAATGTTGGTGATTGAAACTGTATAGGTAAATATGGATGACCTGCATCTGGATTCGGAACTACTCCATCTAGGGCGAAGACACTTCCACCATTTGCGTCTGATCCTGCTGTTCCGCCTCCTAAAAGTGGATTGTAAAATGAGTAGCGCAATTCATCTTCATCATTATCAACAGCAGATATATTTATATTAAATGCTTCATTAATACACAATAGAGGAATAGGGGGCGATGAAAAAATTGGTGAACTATTGCAAACACTTTGGCTTTCTGGGCTGATGTCAACGGTGAAAGTCATCCCTGTTGAAGATGGATTGAGAATATTCGAAATCGATGAACTTCTACAACATCTTTGGTAAGTAATAGTATACCTTTTATCAGTAGCTGGGAGTGTTTGGATAAATTGATAATCGCCTCTTTCCAAACATAAATCCAATCGTTCTGGACAAGGATGTAAGCTTTCAGAAAAATCAAAAGAGGAAATTGTAGGTGCATCTAAGTCAATCGTTGATATAATAGAATTATTTTCAAATACAGTAACAGTAGCTATTAACGAATTATTTCCGAATGAATCAAACAGCGCTCCACCGCTGAAGCAGTCTCTATAAGCACTCATGTCAAATCTAAACTGATTATTTCCAAGACAAGCATAGCTGAGTTCACCACCGACAATATGTCGTGCTTGAAGAGATTGAAAAATTATAATAAATATAAAAGTTAGGATGAATTGAATCTTCATGGTTGTATCAAGTTTGTACTAAAGATAGTGAAAATAATACTAACAAGCACTCACTCATAATACACCCTCCTTATCCTCTTCACAAATTCCAACTCGGACAACCTTAACAAAATCTCTTTATAATTAGGCTTGTGCGTGCTGCCTATCGCAAGCGATTGCGTTTTGCTACAACCACTCCTTCCCTTGGTCTCAGGCAATATTTTCAATTCAGGATCTATGGATTGCAGTTGCTTTTCGTAGTCGTATCCTTTCGGAAAACAAAACTCATAGTCGATACTTACCTTGCCATTGGCCGGCCCGATCAGTCCGTCTTTATCCAGCTTGCTGAGATCAAAATCTATTTTCTCTACCTGGCCCATTACAGGTTCTTGCGTCACAGTAGATGTAGACTTGCAGGACATCCCTACAAAGATTACTAATCCAATCACAACAAGGCCAATAATTCTGTTCATACTTCTGAAGTTTTATGATCTAAATATAGATCAAATTACTTTACATTTGTATCACTAAAAGAATAATATCATGGAAGATTTAAAAAATAAAATAGAAGCAGCTTGGGACAATAGAGAACTCCTCAAAGAAGCCGATACACAAGCAGCCATTAGAGAAGTGCTAGAATTGCTCGACAAAGGAAAACTCAGAGTCGCAGAACCAGACGGCGATGATTGGAAGGTAAACGACTGGGTCAAGAAAGGAGTAGTACTCTACTTCCCTATCCAAAAAATGGAAACTCTAGAAGTCGGGATCTTCGAATTTCATGACAAAATTCCATTGAAGAAAAATTTCGCTGAGCAAGGCGTACGCGTAGTACCTCATGCCATCGCAAGACATGGCGCCTACCTTGAAAAAGGAGTGATCATGATGCCGAGTTATGTCAATATAGGCGCATGGGTTGGATCAGGCACCATGGTCGATACATGGGCGACCGTAGGATCATGTGCACAGATAGGACGCAATGTTCACTTGAGCGGAGGAGTCGGTATAGGAGGCGTATTAGAGCCATTGCAGGCGACGCCGACGATCATTGGTGACAACTGTTTTATTGGATCTAGATGTATCGTCGTAGAGGGCGTTCGTGTTGGCAATGAAGCCGTGCTTGGCGCCAATGTAGTCTTGACACAGTCGACACATATTATTGATGTGAGCGGAGACGAGCCTATTACCTACAAGGGACATGTGCCACCAGGTTCAGTTGTGATCCCAGGTACGTATACCAAGAAGTTTCCAGCTGGCGAATACCAAGTCGGCTGCGCGTTAATCATTGGTAAGCGTAAAGAAAGTACAGATAAAAAAGTATCGCTCAACGACGCATTGAGAGAGTTTGATGTAGCAGTTTAAGAGAATTTGGGTGTGCCCCAGTGCTATGCTGAAAATAGCATAGCACTGGGTCGGGCCATCCAGTAGTCCGCGTTCGCTCCCGTCCTACGACACAAGAAAAATGTGTCTTCGGACTGCTCCTTCCAGTCGCATACTTCCTACCCCTCACACAAAAACACTCTTATTAATAGTTTGACAGTAACTGGGTGATTATTTTTCTTTCTTCTTAGGTGCCTTGTGCGAGTGAGAGATGCTTGGGTGTCTTAGGTGGTTTCCCACCTCTCCGAGTTGGACAGGCGTCAGCGTGAGAGTTGAAATTTTTATACGTTAATTCATTAAACACCTAATATTCTAAGCTATCTAGATAGAAATTAAATTAGTACATCAATGATGTACTCGGCTTTTGGTTTTCCAGAAGCTATTAGTGGATTCCAAAACCATTAAATAATAATTTCAGTACATTTGCCTACTTACAAAGCAAATTTACACTCATGAAGAAGTTATTTTTTTTAGCAATCGTCTCTACTTTCATACTGTCTTGTAATCCGACAAAAAAAATTATCTCTGAAGACATCGAATATACTGACCTAGACACCATGGTCATCTCTGCTCCAAAGCCAGATAATCTAAAGACAAAAGAAGAATTTGAGCTTCCAAGATACGCTCCTACTAAAACACGTACTGCGGATCTAATCCATACGAAGTTGGACTTAAAGTTTGACTGGCCTAACCAACATGTTAAAGGAATAGCGACCTTGACGCTTAAGCCATATTTTTATGCGACCAACCAAGTAGAGCTAGATGCCAAGGGTTTTGACATCAATAGCATTATGATGGGAGGCAAAAAGCTAGACTATGACTATGATGGTAATAAGCTAGTCGTCAAGCTAGGAAAAGAATATACCAAAGACGAGGAATATACCTTTACGATAGACTACCTCGCCAAGCCAGCTGAAGAAGGTGGCAAAGGAGGCTCGGCAGCTATTATGTCGGACCAAGGATTGTTTTTTATCAATCATGATGGCGCTGATCCAGACAAGCCTATGCAGATTTGGACACAGGGAGAGACAGAATGGAACAGTCGTTGGTTTCCAACTATTGACAAGCCAAACGAAAGATGTACCCAAGAAATGATCCTTACGGTAGCGGATAATTTTAATACCTTATCCAACGGACTACTGACTTCTTCCAAAAAGAATGCAGACGGTACACGGACAGACAGCTACAAAATGGACTTACCACACGCTCCATATTTATTTATGATCACTGTTGGAGAATTTGCCGTAGTCAAAGATGAATGGAGAGGTATTCCTGTAGAGTATTATGTAGAAAAAGATTACGAGCCGCATGCAAGAAAAATATTTGCACACACGCTAGAGATGCTTGATTTTTTCTCTGACAAATTGGGCGTAAAATACCCATGGCCAAAATACAGTCAGGTCATCGTAAGAGACTTTGTGTCAGGTGCAATGGAAAATACTACAGGCGTTATCTTCGGAGAATTTGTTCAAAAAACAGACCGAGAGTTGATAGATGATCACAACGACAAGATCGTAGCGCACGAAATGTTCCACCACTGGTTTGGGGATTTGGTAACCTGTGAGTCATGGGCCAATCTGACAATGAACGAAGGATTTGCCAACTACTCAGAATACTTATGGATGGAGCACAAGTACGGAAAAGATGCTGCAGATTACCATTGGTATGAGGAGGCCAATGGATACTTTGGACAAGCAGCAGGCAGTATTCATCCACTGGTGTATTTTGGATACAAAGATAAAGAAGATATGTTTGACGCACACTCTTATAATAAGGGAGGCTGTATCATTCACATGTTGCGAAACTATGTTGGAGACGAAGCATTTTGGGCAGCACTCAATTTATACCTTACGACTCATCAGTACTCTTCCGTGGAGGCACATGACTTGCGTCTTGCTTTTGAAGAAGTGACTGGCGAAGACCTCAACTGGTTTTTCAACCAGTGGTTCTTTTCAGCAGGCCATCCATTGATGGAGATAGATACCAAGTATGATGCTGCGGCAGGTACTGTAACGGTGATGTTAGAGCAAACACAAAACACAGATCGTGCACCTGCTATATTTGAAATGCCGATCGACATCGACATCTATGTAGGTAAGAAAAAAGTAAGACGAGAGACGGTGCGCATGATAAAGCGATACCAAGAGTTTACATTCCAGGTTGCGGAAGAACCACTGTTGGTATCTGTAGATCCAGATCATATTTTATTGATGCAGGCAAAGGACGACAAGACAGAAGAAGAGATGGTGTTTCAGTATTTTAATGCCCGCAATTTCTTAGATCGATATAAGCCAGTGGAAGCTTTAATCTCTAGCCGTGCTAGAGGTTCAGCAGATGTTTTGAATCATGCACTTCAAGATGACTTTTTCGTGATTCGTGGATTAGCAGCGCAAGAGGCAGACCTTAGTGACCCTAACATTGTGGGCATAGTCCAAAAGATGGCTACCCAAGATCCACACTCACAAGTACGTGTTGCAGCCATCGAATCATTGGCGGCTACAGGTAATAAAGCCTACTTACCTACTTTAAAGACTGCTATTGAGAAAGATCAGGCCTACCCTGTTATTGCAGCTGCTCTCCAAGAAATGGTACTCTTAGATAAGGATCAAGCCATGGAGTTTGTAAGTACTATGAAAGATGTTGATAACTCAAACATTATAGCCTCTGTTGGAAATATTTATGCGAGCAATCGCAACACGGATCACCTAGACTTTTTCGAAGCAAATATGGAAAAGGTAGATGGCTATGACGCGATTGAATTTATCGGTAACTACCTCATGCTTTCTATCAACAAGGGAGACGCTGAGCGAGCTACTGCTGTCAATAGATTGCAAGCCATGGCACTCGACAATTCACAAACGCTATGGAGAAAGCTAGGAGCTACTAAAAATCTCGCGGACCTTGGTAGAGAATACCAGAGTCAAGCAGAGTCTTCAACTGATGTCTCTAAAAAATCTCGCATGCAACAGTTTGCCAATGAGATCAAAGACATC
>CALJVI010000212.1 GCA_937974575.1 uncultured Saprospiraceae bacterium
TCCAAAACATCGCGACGGGCCACAGGCCCCAAAGCTCGACAAGCGGAGCGCGTAGAGACAAGAGGTGGGAGTGGTTCCGCACTCTTCTGCGGAAGGAACGGACGACTCGGTCCCGATGCCCTTAGGCTCGGGATGGCCCCAAAATACATGTCTTATAGCTGTTATGATTAGCTTAAATATTGTTGAGGGGATGACTTTTAGCACAATTGGGACTATTTTTGTGTATTAATGTAAAAATGATAGATATGAAGATTTTGCCTTATATGTGTATGATGTTTTTGGTGGCTTGCTTCGCAGCTTGCACGAGTGCAGATGCCAATGTTGATGCGGGGGCCAAGCAATCAGCTATGAAACATGTGCTGCCTAAGGATACTATTCCTGCTGGTGTGAAGGCTGTTGCTCCTGTGAAAAGACCCAACAGGCCATACTCGACTAGTAAATCACGGCCAAAAACGGAAATAGAACAGGTATATCCATACGATTTGGCGCTTACGGATGGCAAGGGCCGTAAAACAAGTTCTGACAAGGTGCTGAAAAAGGGAAAGCCAACGGTGGTGCTGTTTTGGCTCACGACCTGCTACCCATGTCGTATAGAAATGGCTGCTATAAAGAAAAAATATGATCAGTGGGCCGAGGAGACGGACTTTAATCTGGTAGCGATTTCTACTGATTTTGATAAGAACTACGACAACTACCTCAAGTATGTGGAAAAGGCGGAGTGGCCTTGGGAGGCCTACCATGATACGAATCGTGAATTTAGAAATGTGATGCCGGGTGAGCTCAATGGATTGCCGCAGACCTTTGTGTTTGATAAGAACGGTGAGCTGGCTATGCATAAGAAGCGTTTTCGATCGGGAGATGAGGATAAGCTGTATGAAAAAATAAAATTGTTGGCTGCTAAGTAAGACTGGCAAAACATTCTGCCCAGATCTTCCGTAAATAGACCATAGCATCGTTTGACATCCAGATGATGCAGTTATTATCTTATTAAAAAAAAATAAAAAAGATCGTATTATGGCTATCATGAAGGTTATCGAAATCTTGGCTGACTCAAAGAAGAGCTGGGAAGATGCTACTAACAATGCAGTAAAAAAAGCAAGTAAGTCTGTAAACAACATCAAGTCTGCGTATGTGCAGTCTCAAAGTGTTGTGATCAAGGACGGCAAAGTAAGTGCTTATAGAGTAAATGTAAAAATGACTTTCCAAGTGGGTGGATAATTTTCCGTCTCTTTGAAATAGGCAAAAGCCAGGCACATTGTGCTTGGCTTTTGTTGTTTACAGGAAAGTTAGCTCTTCACAATGCTCCTCTTCTTTGTTAAGCCCTTCACTCTTATTTTTTAGCATTCAGGTGCTCAAGGCCGAATATTTGTTCTTGGATTCAGACCCTACCCTTTTCATAAATGTAGGCCTATCCAATAAAACAAAGATGTGAACCTGCAAATAAAGAGGAACCCATCCCTTGATATTCCCGTAAAAAAAGGCTTACTTTTGCCTATCAAAATTTACTTTATTTATGATCAATATTAGTTTTCCAGATGGAAATATAAGACAGTACGAAGCAGGCGCCACTGCTATGGACATTGCAAAATCTATCAGCGAAGGGCTAGCGCGTAATGTGCTGTCTGCTCGCATCAATGGCGAGGTATGGGACGCCAATCGTCCTATCTCTGAGGATAGCAAGATCGAGCTGCTCACCTGGAATGATGAGGATGGTAAGAAGACTTTTTGGCATAGTACAGCGCACTTGATGGCGGAAGCTCTAGAGGCGGTATACCCTGGCATCAAGCTGGGTACAGGGCCTGCGATCTCCAATGGATTCTACTATGATATAGATCCGGGTGAACATAAGATTTCGTCTGATGATTTTCCTAAGATCGAGAAGAAGATGTTGGAGCTGGCTCGTTTGAAAAATGAGTTTGTGCGTAAAGATATCAGCAAGGAAGAAGCATTGAAGTATTTCACCGAGAAGGGGGATGAATATAAAATAGAGTTGATAGAAAAGCGTGGTGCAGATGAGGCACTGACTTTATATACGCAGGGTAATTTTGTGGATCTCTGTCGTGGACCGCACCTAAAAGATACGGCTAAAATCAAAGCGGTGAAGCTGATGAATGTGGCGGGTGCGTTTTGGCAGGGGGATGATTCGCGCCAACAGATGACCCGTATCTACGGGGTGTCTTTTGGTAAGCAGAAGGAACTGACGCAGTATCTAGAGATGCTAGAGGAAGCAAAGAAGCGGGATCATAGAAAGCTGGGTAAGGAGCTGGGCTTGTTTATGTTTTCCGAAAAAGTAGGTGCTGGTCTTCCGATCTGGCTGCCTAAGGGTGCGGCATTGAGATCGCGTCTGGAGGATTTCCTCAAGAAGGAACAACTCAAGCGTGGCTACCAACCGGTGATCACTCCACACATAGCGAAGAAAGATTTGTACGTGACTTCTGGTCACTGGGAAAAATATGGAGAGGATTCTTTCCAACCGATACAGACTCCGAAGGAGGGTGAGGTTTTCATGCTAAAGCCGATGAACTGTCCTCATCACTGTGAGATTTTTGCAAACGAGCCTAGGTCGTATCGTGACCTTCCGTATCGTCTTGCGGAGTTTGGTACGGTGTATAGATATGAGCAAACGGGTGAGCTGCATGGCTTGACACGTGTGCGTGGTTTTACACAGGATGATGCGCACTTGTTCTGTACGCCTGATCAGGTGAAGGGTGAATTTCTAGATGTGCTAGAGTTGACGATGCACGTGATCTCGAAGATGGGTTTTGATGATTTTACAGCGCAGATTTCTTTGCGTGACCCTGCTAAGAAGGAGAAGTATATCGGTAGTGATGAGAATTGGGATAAGGCTGAATCTGCTATTATAGAGGCTACTCAAGAAGTGGGTTTGAAAACTACTACTGCGCTTGGTGAAGCGGCCTTCTATGGTCCTAAGCTTGACTTTATGGTGAGGGATGCGCTTGGGCGTTCTTGGCAGTTGGGTACGATACAGGTGGATTACAATTTGCCTGAGCGTTTTGAATTGGAATACATTGGTGCGGATAATGCTCCTCATAGACCAGTCATGATACACCGTGCACCTTTTGGTTCGATGGAGCGTTTTATCGGCGTTCTTACGGAGCATTGTGCGGGTAAGTTTCCGCTGTGGTTGACGCCGGAGCAGTTTGCTGTTTTACCGATTAGTGATAAGTATATCGACTATGCTAAGAAGGTTGAAGCGGAGCTGAATCAACATGATATCCGTGGTTTTATCGATAGCCGTACAGAGAGTATCGGTCGTAAGATCCGTGATACGGAGGTGAAGAAGATTCCTTTTATGTTTATCGTCGGTGAGAAGGAGGCGGAGTCCAATACGATTTCTGTGCGTAAGCAAGGGGAAGGTGATTTGGGTGCTATGACGATGGAGGATTTTGTGGCGTATTTTCAGAAGGAGTTGGGGTAGAGAAAAGGCATGCCTTTTCTGTACGACAGCGATTGGCGGTGGAGATTGGAGATAGTGATTGTAGATCACTATAGGGAGAGATAGTCGAGATCTGGATGGAGATGGTAAGGTCAAGATAAGGATAGAGGTACATGGAGAGATCTGGAGCCGCAATGCATTGCGGCTTTACGGGTGCGAGATATATAGAGAGGCTCTTCTTGGTTGGGGGGTCTTTTCTTTTTGGGTGTGACTCCAGCTTTCGCCGAAGGGGGCTCAAGCTGGAGTCGGGCTATGCGCCACTCCGCGTTCGCTCGGTCCTGCGGACACCCACACGAAGTGTGGGTTGGCTACTATCCCTCACACGTAGAGGAAGGGAGGATAGGCGGATTAGTGAAAACGATTAAAACCCCATGATAATAATCTTAGACCTTAAATCATCCCACATATATATAAGATTTTCTTCGTTATGAAAAAATTTAGCTTTAGAGCTAAAAGGTAACTCTTCAATTTTATCAAAAGTGATACCATCAAATAAATTCCTTTCACCTGCAGCTATGCTCCCATCATAATTTGAAGCATAGATAAACTCTGAAAACTCTCCAATCTCCTCCAACAAATTGCTAGCGAGTAGCTTAACATCGGTAAAAAAAACATACTCTCCATTTCCTGAAATGGCAAAATCTCTTCCTTTAAAATTCGGATAACCGTCGGATCTGTCTTCTTGTACTAAATTAGAATAACTGGTAGATCTATAATATTTCTGTGTTCTGCACCCAGAACTATTAAACTCAGTAAAGTACATGAAGTTTGATTGAGGATGAGTCAATATCCCTGACTCATCACAACAACTAACAAGATTAGCAACAGAAAATCCATTTGACACTTGAATATAATTTATCTGCCCTCTTGCAGTAGCAACAACAAAATGCTCCAAATCACTAGTACAACCTATACGATACGGGTATTCTCCCACACTCCACCACTGTTCTTGCAAATCAATTGTCCTATTTACGTTACCAGTTATTGCATTAACTTCAATAATTTTGGGCGCACTTTGTAAGGCGAAGTATAAGTATTTGGCATTTGCATTAATCGCCATATCAGTAGGGCTATGACTCAATTGTGTCACTTTCTGAATTTTATTACTTAATAAGTTTATTAGTAATAAAACTTGCTGATTAGCATCTAAAGCATAAATAATGTTCTGATTGGGACTTTTAAACATTTTTGTGATCTTATAACCGGATAGATCTATTGCTTCGAATTCGAAAATGACATTTTGTTCCACACTTTCAGAAAAAAGGCCTTGAACATTTATCAATCTAATTTTGTAAAAGTATTCTTCCCCGTAAAGTGCAGTTTCATCCAGAAAATCAGAGACTTCCTGTTCGGATATTTCAGCTACCGAAATATATTCTCCATTTATCTGATTTGATCGAAAGACTACATATTTATCAAAACCATTAATTTCTGATGACTCCCAAAGAACCAATACTCCATCACTAGTAGAACTTACAGACTTAAAATCTACTTTTTCTATTACCTCTTCAATATTTAAGAAGACAGAAATACTACTAGAAGCTCCGATAGCATCTATTGCTTCAATAGTAACCTCATGAAAACCAATAGTAGGAAGAACTATACTATACTCAACATTGCCATCAGAATCCGCACGTACATTTCCTAGATCACCTTCTAAGTCACTTGAAAAAAAAAGCTCAACCTCATCAGCCCTTTTATCATCTTCAACTAACAAACTAAAAGTAATCTCGCTTTCATTTGTAAAGTATTCTTCATTTTCAGGAGAAAAGATATCTAAACTTGGAGCCTGATTAGCAGGCTTTAAAATAATTATTAATGACGTAGATTTCCCTGCCGACAATTCAGCATTTTCATGGCTAGGATCAAAATCTTCCCTCGAGGCAATAGCTTGATATGAGCCAACGGGTAAACTAAGAAAAGCAAAAACACCATTCTCATTGCTAACTCCCTCGAATTCGCCAGGTGTCAACTTAATTATAGCATCTTGAATAGGTTTCCCAAATTCATCCTTCACAAACACATTTAAAATGCCCTCTTCTAATAGTGCCGAATCTGGATCATCGCATGAACAAAAGCCAATCGCAAACACCCAAACCAAATACTTAAGCAGCTTCATAAACAATCCAAATTTAAATAGTACAACTTTTCACTAACCCCATCAAAAGCAAATAGAGTTAACCCGTCCGATGAGGTGCACATCACTTCAGCTTCAATTGGCATACCTCTTAAAACCTCGAAACTTTCTGCGTCCCAAATAAAATTATTCCCGAATGCTAAAGTGCCATCGTAATTTGATGCAAACACTTCTTCCTCAAAAGAACCTAAAATCGATTCTAGATTATTTGTATACCGTTTTTCTTTTCCACCAAATATGTACTTGTAATCACTACTAAATGAAATATTTGCATTAGAATTTTGGAAGGAGACTTGATTCGTTAATTGTAACTGATTCGGGCTATAATCGAATCTAATAAGTTCACTGCCTGTGTTTGCAAACATAACTTTTTGACCAGGGATAGAAACAATATCACTGCCGCTAAATTGATGAGATGCTCTTAAAACTAAATCACCAGAAATAGGATCTAAGACAGAAACCCAACCCCAACCAATAGGCTGATATGCAACACCTAGGCCATCTATGTAAGCTACTGAAATCGGGTTATCCTCTAATTGTGTATTGAATGGCTTCGTAACAAGGTAATTGTCAATTTTAAACATATCTAAATCTACAACAGCAATTGTTTCTTGACTACTGTTTGGAACATACATAAAATTCATATCATCATCAAAACACATGTCTGTTGGCGCCCAAAATCCTTTCAACTCATCAATAATCTCTAGCGTAACTATATCAACTTTAAATAAGGTATTATCATTTTTTGAAATAGCATAAACAACATCTCGTTTTGAATCGTGTAATACTTTTTGAATCCTGAATGGAAACTGGGTAAAAGGAGCCTGGATAGAATTCTCCACTTCATTACTCTCATTACGAATTTCATTAGGCAAAACAACATCCACTCTATATGTATATTGCTTATCTATTAGTAATTTATTATCCACAAATTCTCTTACTGATGAATCTTCAATTACCTCATATAAACTCATACTAGATGAAGGTGGATCGTTTCTGTAAACTTCAAATCTTGAAAAATCATCGCCTATTGTATGTTCCCAGTATATTTTATTGCTTAGTTTTTCTGAAGAATCAGTGAACAACTGTATTGGTTCTACTTGCTCAACAATAGTAACATTCACTCGCGCCTCATCCTTTAATCCATCTTTATCAGTTACTTCTAATTTTAGTTCATGTTCTCCGGTATTAAGTCCAATAATTTCCACTTGAAAGTCAGAGAAACTACTGAAAACTCCTTGTTTCAACTCTCCATCTTGATTGGATGAAAGAACATATGCATAGGAAGTAGGATCATATTTTATAGACTGAAGTATAGCTGCAAATGAAAAAGATTCTCCAAATTGATAACTTTCTCCTTCAAAAGGCGCAATTATAATGCATTCAAAAGACAAATTTGCGGCTGGATCTAAATCCAACTGAACAAAGGCATCAATGTTTCCATCAATACTTACCGTTTCAGAAAATGCCCCATAGGTTGGATGGTTAACCAAGACAGTATATTCATTAGCCTCTAAATCCATAAATACAACCTCTCCTTCAATGTTAGTTTTCTTTGAAACAGCTATTGGGTCAAGTAATACATTTTGATTTTCAATTGGATCTTGTTGATAGGTTATCTTTACAGTTAAGCTGCCCGATTCTGAACTAGTACAGGCAATAATAAAGAGAAGACAAAAAAGGGTTAAACATAAATTTTTCATTTGTGATTTTTAATTCGCCTTGAATATACGGATTAAATATATTTTGCACTAAGCAATAATAAATTAATTGGTCAACCTTCATCAAAAATTATCGATCAAAATAATCTTGATTTCTATAGTTCATTAAAAAGAAATATTATTTCCCTATCTATCTTGGACACTCAACATCTTAAGAAATCATAGAGTAATTAACTTTCGGAAGGCTTGACTAAGTAACATCTCCTATATCAAGCCCCTAGCCTTCAGCTCCAAATACTTATTGATGCTATTGATCGAAAGATCTGTCGGCGTAGTCAGTATCGTTTGAATCTTATGCTGTCTTAGGACTTGAGCAATTTTTCTCTTTTCAGAAATAAACTGCTTGGCTACTGTTTGATGATAAACAGCTTCGGTATCTTCAGCTTTTAGATTGGCAAGTTTTTCTACTTCTGTATTCGTAAAGAAAACTACAACTAGTAGGTGTAATCGGTTGATCTTCCTAAGGATTGGGAGCACTCTTTCGAGGGCATGGATACTTTCGAAATTGGTGTATAAAAAAAGTAGGCTTCGGCCTTTGATCAGTTTTCTTGCTGAGTGATATAGCAACTCATATCTAGCTTCTAGGTCTCTGGGCTTTTCTCGGTAAAGGGCTGCTAGTATTTTATTTAGGTGACTGGTCTTTCGTTCTGCTTTGATGGCGGAACCAATTTTATCAGAGAAGGTTAACAAGCCTGCTTTATCTTGTTTTTGCAACACCACATTAGATATAGTCAATGCAGAATTGATAGCGTAGTCCATAAGGCTCAAGCCTTCAAATGGCATACGCATATTTCGGCTTTTGTCTATAATACAATATACACTTTGTGATCTTTCGTCCTCATACTGATTGACCATAAGTTGGGCACGCCTACTACTGGCTTTCCAATTGACACTACGAAAATCATCGCCTGGGACATAATTTTTTATTTGCTCAAACTCATAGCTACTTCCTATACGTCGTAGTTTTTTGATTCCGCTTTCCATGCTTATGCTACTAAAAGCAAGCAGCTCGTATTTCTTCATTTGTAAAACCGATGGATAGACGGGTACTTTAGCGGTAGCTGGTAAAACGATACGTCGAGTAACCAAATGAAGGATCGAAGACAAAAATAAATTTATATTCCCGAACTCGTATTCTCCTCGTTCAAATGGCTTTAGAAAGTAATCCATGGATCTAGACTCTCCAGATGCTAATGATATTGATACGCTATGGTCTCGCACTTGAAACTGAAACGGCACCTCATCTATGAGCTCCACGTCTAATTTTCTTGGAGACTCATTTTTTAGTGAAAGGCTTATTTTATTTTCATCAGATAGAGATAGCAATTTGGGTAACTTGCGCTCCCCTATAACTTTCACATTTCTCTGAAATAACCAAAAAATATCAAGAGCGACAAAACAAGCAAACACGACAAGGCATACTTTTGCTAATACAAAAATTGCATAGTACTGATAGCCTATCACAAACATCACAATGATGATGGAGAAGATATAAAAGAATCTGTTGCCGAGATATAAGTTTCGCATATGGTTTATCTAGGAACTTCTATTTTCTTGATCATTTCTTGAATCAAGGTTCTTGGATCCACTCCTTCCATTTCTCTTTCGGGAGTGAGTATGATCCTATGATTTAATACTGGATAAGCTGCATACTGAATATCATCAGGAGTAACGAAGTCTCTGTTCTCCATAGCAGCCATTGCCTTGGATGCTTTCAAGAGGGCCAATGAGGCTCTTGGAGAAGCGCCCAAAAACAGATCTCCAGAATTACGCGTACTCACTACAATTTCTGCGATATAATCTAAGAGACTATCCTTAATGGTGACTTGCTCAATGAGCGCTTGACACTCTTTGAGCAATTCTGGTGAAATAATTTTTTCTACACTTTGTTTCTTATCTAATCTAAAATCACTTCTAAACTTGTGCAGTATTTCTTTTTCTTCGACTAGACTTGGATACTGAATATTGACCTTATACAAGAATCTATCTAACTGTGCTTCTGGCAGCTTATATGTTCCTTCTTGTTCGACGGGATTCTGGGTAGCAATCACAAAGAAGGGAAACTCCATCGGATAAGTGGTGCCGTCGATGGTCACTTGATATTCTTCCATGACTTCAAACAAGGCTGCCTGAGTTTTTGCTGGAGCACGGTTGATTTCATCAATCAAAATAATATTAGAGAATACTGGGCCAGGCTTAAATTCAAAATCAGAATTTTTGACATTGAAAATATTAGTCCCGACTACATCCGTAGGCATTAAATCTGGCGTAAATTGAATACGAGAAAATTCAGTGTCGAATGCTTGTGCCATTAATTTAGCTGTAAGTGTTTTAGCAATACCTGGAACTCCCTCAATCAACACATGTCCTCCTACTAAGATTGCACTCAGCATCAGATTGACCATCTCCTCTTGCCCTACTATCACTTTCTTGAGTTCTTGTCTCAGTCGATCTGCCATATTAGAGACCTTTGACAGATCCAATCTATTTCTACTCCATTCACTCATTGGATTATTTACTGGTGTAGTATGCATGGGATCTTCAGAACTGTGATTCTGAATAGGCACATTCTCTTGATTTAAATTTTCGTTTAACTCTTCTGGATTCATATTGCTTAATTTGATTGAATAGCGAATTGATTTAGTTTTTGATAGAACTGAATCATCGTGTTTTCGGATACAAAATTTGAATTCTCTATATTATTATAGTAGTCAATAAGACTTTTAATTTCTGAAGGTTTTACTTTGGTTTTAGCAGATAGTTTATTGATAAAGTCTTCATCCAACTTACTCGTATTCATTCGATACTGCTCACGCACTTCTTCAAGCCATAACTGCATTTGGTCTTTACACAGTTGCTTATGATCATTCTTTCTAAAATAAAGGCTACCAATGGTATTTATAAAAGCTAAACTTGTATTTTCATTTTCTTCTAATACTGGAATAACTCTTTGTTTTCGTTTGGCTTTAAACACCATAAACAATAGCCCCATCGATAGCAAAGAATACCAAGCCCAAGCAAGCGGCTCCTGCCTTAAAAGATAAGTAAGCGGACCTTTATTACTTAGCTTCGTTCGGTTTCCATTTCTCCTCATCCCACTCTGCCTATTGGTACGAGAATAATCATCCCAATGCCAAGTATCGCTAGCAGCTTTATTTGTTATGTCCATTACATATTGAGCTGTGGTATCATTGAGCATGTTAGCATTGGTAAAAGCCATTGGGATGGTGTGTATTAAGAAAGAACCATGTCCATATGGAATTTCAAAAAAATTGATTAAGGAATCATTTAGATAGCCTAACACTTCCATATCATTATTCGCCATGCAAGCCAAGGAGTCATGCAAGTAACGCCATGTTCTATAGTAGGGATCTGCATTTCTTCTAGTCTTGTAAATCGTATCCGTGTTAACAAAGGCAGTCTGTTGGGAATTCGTATTTAGCACCACTTGTTTAAATCCCTTTCCAATATAATCTATATGATCATAGTCTTTGTAGGTCCATGAATTGTAAGGGATGGACTCTTCATAATTGTACTCATCCAGTTCAATATTTAGGGTATCGTCTTCATTAAACTCTTCTTCATAATAGTATTCGTCAGCGTCATCAGCATCTTCATTATCCTCTATGATCAGCCCCTCCTCGATCGAGTCTTTAAATTCACCTTTCTCCTTATCTGGCTTTTCTCTACAAGGCTTAAATATTAAAGTCGAAAGTGTATTTGGAAATACTTGGGTAGCAATGAGGGCATGATTTCCATTTTCTACAAATTTGGCTAAAGCTTCTGCATCAGAATCATCTACTTTCATAGCCTCCCCTACAAACATATAACTACCGATAGCATTGTCCTTTTCTTCAAAGTACTTGGACAGCTTTATATCTATATCGCTGCGTTCATTACTTGATATATTTTCTAAGAATCGCTTAATCACATAGGTACCATATACATCTTCCTTCTCATCGGCATATGTCTCATCCCAATTGTATCTCGGTGTCTTTGAAGAACAATTTCGAAGAGAATACATGACGGATATTCCGCCTACTATCGCTAATATGATCATTACTTTTTGATTCATATTGCTAGGCGATTTATTTCTTCATTCAAAGCCGTAAACTGTCCTTGAATCACTTTAAAATCATGCTCATCTACATTTCTTTCACCATACCAAACCTTTTCGAATATATTGGTAGACTTTTTAAAACTTGCAGAGAAGGCATAGGAACTGGTCTCTATCAAATAATTTTTATTGGTTTTGTCTCTTTTCCACTTTATAAGCTTCTTTTCAGAGAGCTCTTTTATAATCAGCAAATAATGCAATCGAATCGCAATGCGGTATTGTTGACCTGTTACAGCTTGTTTCAAATAGTATGCGACATCATGATCTTCGAGATTCTCTTCTATTTGCTCAATGGATTTAAGATTAAGATCTTTTATTTTACTAGATTTTGGTTTGAATACGTTTTCTTTTCCCAGCATAAAGTAAAGAATTGAAAACACTACTCCTACAAGCAAAACCATCAGCACGATTCCTGCAAAGTCAGAAAAATTGAAATCCAAATTATTATTAAAAGACTTTTTTTCTTCTTTTTCTTCTTCCTTGTTTTTCTCAATTATATCTCCTGAGTAGTCTAGACCATTTCTTGCCTCCACTAATTCAGTCGGAACATTTACTACAGTCGCAATACTGTCCTGAGCATTTAATCCTAGACTAAATAGAACAAATAAAAATATGTGGACCATATTGGTCAATTTGCAAATCATACTTCTTTAGCTATTCCTCTTATTTGATTATCAAAACTAATTTTTCCTATTTTCTCTTTTAAACTTTTTCCTTCGGATTCTTCTTTAAGCGCGTAATAAGCAAATCCAAATCCTATAAGATTCAGCGTATATATTAATATCATATTGAAATACGAAAAGAATAAGAGAAACATATTTACCAAGCTATTGAGGTCTTTTTGAGACACATCCAAATTCCAAGCTACCATATTAACTAGAAACCAAAATATACCCGTTTGCACAAAAGAATAAAAGAACCCTCCTATAGCCCAAAATGAAAAAGTCAAACCTAATATTTTGGAGAAATTGGAGAAATACATTCTCCAAGCTTCGACAAATGACGAGAAAAATCCTATTTCTCCTCTGTATGTAGAAAAAGCCCACAATAGTAGAAAGGGCAATATGAAAGGAATGGTCAACAATGAAAGTGCATTATTAAAAGCCAACAAGCCAACGACTAAAATATTGATAATTATTACTCCAAAAGCTTTTGCAAATATTTTCATTCTACCACTAATCACCTGATCTACATCTCCAGATTCTAAAGCTTCTCTTTCAAATAGAAAAAACACAACTAAAGAAACAACAGTATACAAACAGGCGCTAAATGGGAGCAACCACTTTTCATTTACATTATAAAACAGCTGCGGAATTTCCCCTAATTTAACAAGTGGGTTATCCTTGAAGATAAAGGTCTCTTCTAAAACCACCTTCATTACCATAGCATTGAATAATGTAAAAATGATCGACAAAACCACAAATAAGACTCCTACTATTCCGACTTTTCTAGCGTAAAACAAAAAGGTCTCATTAAATAGTTGACCTGATGTTTTCACTTGATAGTAACTGAATTGATGCAAATTATCTGCTTGCAGTTTGTAGCTCTCTTCTCTATCCTTAAAACCTTTCTTCTTTTTGTAGATGGGATAAATAACAAAGTACCAGATTATAAAACCAAAAGAAGCGAGAATAAACAGGGCTCGAAAAACATTTGGCAATTCTGTATGCCTGGTCAAGAATCCTTCTATAAACCCAGCAAGTACAAAAATGGGTGTAATGCCAATCATAATTTTCAATCCCCTTTTGGCAGATATCTGAAATGCTTTTGCTCGTGAGTAGGTACCCGGAAAAACCAAGCCATGCCCCATGGTGAGTCCCGCAGCTCCTGCGATAACAATAGAGGATATTTCTAATGCTCCGTGCATCCAAATCGTCAAAAATGATTCAAGCAAAAAACCTTGTTCGTAAAAGAAGTATTGAAAGGCTCCTACCATTACTCCATTGGATATCAAGATCCCTATAGAACCTATCAAATAAAATATGCCCATTAGAAAAGTCAAAAAGGCAACGAAGATGTTATTCAATGTAATCCCAACACTCATTCCCATTTCCTTGCTTTCTTTGTACACACGCATGGGATCTCCGTCAGCAATATTCTCTAAAGTCATATCAACATATCCATCTCCAAGAATGGTTCTAACAAACTCAGGATCATTGGCGCTTGAAAAAGCTCCAATGAGCATAGCAAGTACAAACACAAAAAATGAAAGTCTAAAGGCTGGCCTACTTTCAGAAACTAATCTTGGCAATTCATCTGTCCAAAATGAAAACAAGCGGCTTCTACTAGACTTTTTGTAAGCATTGATTTCATTATATACCTTCTTGCTCAAACCATTCAAATAAACCCTCACGGATCTATTAGGATAGAATGTCCTAGCGTAGCTTAAATCGTCTGTAACTTGTAGGTATATATCTTTTAAGCTTTCAGGAGCTATCTGTTCTTGCTGAAGGATCTTCTCAAATGATTGCCATTTGGATTTATTTTGCGCTATAAATTGGGTCTCCTTCATACTGTGAAAGTGCGGTTATACCATTTCTGTTTTAAGATCTCTCATTAGCTTCGAATAGAGTTTTTAAGATTTAAGTCAACAACGCAAGTACGGCTTCAGCCATATTTAGAAATTGTAATGCCGAAATTGATACATTCTGTCGAAAATCTTAGTGATGCTCTAAAACAAATATGGTTTCAGCTCTACTTTTATTTATTCACTAAATTATAGCTTAAACTCATGAATTGAAATCAAACAGTGAATTAATTTAACAAAAGAAGATAATATTAAGTATTCTAAACGATTATACCGTAATTTTGATGCGATCAGGCAACATTAAAGACTGTATGGAAACCATTAATATTCGAACCACTCAAAATGTAATAATCAATTACGACCTAGCTCCACTAAGGGATAGACTTATCGGACTAATCATAGATGCTGTAGTTGTAATTGCCTTTAGCCTATTAATATTCTTCCTAGTCACTAGGATAGCCCAAACAGGTGAACTCTTTGAAGCCATTGCTCCTTATTTAAGCATTATTACCTTCTTTGTATACAGCTTATCCATGGAAATATTCAACAAAGGGCAGTCTTTAGGCAAAATGGCCATGGGTGTAAGGGTACTTAAGTTGGATGGCTCTGAGCCAAGCCTAAGCGATTATACTATCCGTTCTGTTTTTCACTTAATGGATACTTATCTTTGCTTAGGAGTCCTAGGTTCTATTTTTATCGCTACCAGCGAAAACAGGCAGAGAATGGGGGATCGTGCAGCCAATACAGTGGTGGTAAAGTTAAATACTACCAACATGTTTAACTTAAACGACATCTTAAACATCAGCACTGTTGAAGATTATGAACCTGTTTATACAGATATTAAAAACATCAGTGAAAAAGACATGTTAATCATTAAGAAAGCATTGCTTCGGCATAGAAACAATCCAAGCGTCAATAATGTCTCCATGATCAACAATCTGGCCTTGAAAATGACACAGCTACTAGACATAAGAGAGCGACCAAGCAACAATATTGAATTTTTAAAAACATTGATAAAAGACTATATCGTTTTAACACGATGATCAGATGGGAAGAAATAGAAAAAAGAAAGTAATAATTGAAGACTTGGAAGTCTTTGAACTTGCTGATAAAGGCAAAGGAGTAGCGAAAGATCCGGAAGGCAGAATTGTTTTTATCGAGAACGTGGTTCCTGGTGACATCGTGGATGTACAAATTACTAAGAAAAAGAAATCCATGTTAATGGGTTTTCCTGTACACTTCAAAAAACATTCAGATATCCGCATAAAGCCAATGTGCAAACATTTTGAATTTTGTGGAGGCTGTACACTGCAAAACATTCCTTATGAAAAGCAAATTGCTTTTAAGGATAACAATGTGATACAAGTCTTGAATAGACTAGGCAAAATATACCCAGAAGAAGTTCTCCCCATTCTACCTTCAAATTCTGTAGAATTCTATCGAAACAAATTAGAGTTTAGTTTCTCCAATAAAAGATGGTTATCTAAAGAAGAAATGAATACTGATATCTCAAATCTAGAAGATGTCCTCGGTTTTCATAGAGCAGGTGCATATGACAAAATTTTGAACATTGATAAGTGTCATTTGCAAGGAGGAATTTCTAATGACCTTAGAAACTCTATCAAGGAGATCGCTATTGAATTTGAATTCTCATTCTACGATGCTAGACAGCAAGAAGGTATCATGAGAAACATATTCATCAAAACCAGTACCTTAGGTCAATGCATGTTGATCCTTAGTATCAATCTCAACGATGAACCAAAGATCAGAGAATTTCTTGACGTAGTGATTGAAAGAAATCCAGAGCTCACCTCTGTCTATTATGCTATCAACACCAAGCTCAATGACTTTATCATGGACCTTCCTATGGTATTAGTGCATGGCAAGCCATATATAGAAGAGATGCTTAGAGATGTCAAATTCAGGATTGGTCCAAAATCATTTTTTCAAACTAATCCAGAACAAGCAGTTCGCTTATTTGAAGTAGTAGAAAATTTTGCTGGTCTTAGCGGAAATGAAAACGTGTATGATCTTTATACCGGAATTGGAAGTATCGCTCTTTTCATAGCGCACAAATGCAAACAAGTTGTTGGGATAGAAGAGGTAGAAGCTGCCATAGCAGATGCTAAAGAAAACATGGAAAGAAACAACATCAACAATGCGGTTTTTTATGCTGGTGATGTAAAAAATATACTTACTGATTCATTTGCAAAAGAACACGGAAAGCCTGATGTGCTAATCACTGATCCTCCACGTGCAGGAATGCATGGCAAGGTTGTCGAGATGCTTCTCCAGCTGGAAGTTCCAAAAATTGTTTATGTAAGCTGCAATCCAGGAACCCAAGCGAGAGATTTAGCTTTGTTATCAGAAAAATATGTGGTAGCAAAATCACAAGCTGTTGACATGTTCCCACATACTCATCATATCGAAAACGTAGTACTACTTACTTTGAAATAAAAATGGACACAGAAAGAAGACTCAATAAAATAAAAAGAGAGCTCACGGGAGCAAGTCGTATCATGGAAAAGGCAAGTGACGAAATATTCAACCAAGAAATTTCAAACTACCCTATTTTTGTTATCTCACACGATCCAATAAACATGGGAATCGTACTAGCAGAAAAAGAACAGTTGAAGGGAAATTGGAATTTGTATATTTCTACCTTGGAAGAATTCTCAGCAAAAAAACTAATTCGGCAAGAAAGAATTAATGAGTTCAGAAAAATATATAAGGACCCTGAAGATTTTTATTGCTTATTTGTAATAGAAGATTTAGGCTCGAAATTTGTATTTATACCTATAGAGTAGCCTAGATAGCCTAATTTTAAAGGTATTCGGAGCTATTCAATAGAAATATACCCATTAAATAATACAAATGGTGAGCAGTTCAGAATATCAGCCTATATTGGTAGCAGGAAGTAGAGAAAATAATACATCGAATTTGTCTAATACCGAGATAAATAAAATCTTGCTTATTGAGGATAATGCTGCCGATGCTAGAATGGTAGAGTTACTACTAGTAGAGTCGGGAATGAAGCATTGTGAGTTGGTAGTAAAAAACTCCCTCAATGCTGGTCTAAAATCATTAGAGGAGCAAGATGACTATGCAGCTATTCTTTTAGACTTAAGTCTACCTGACAGCTTTGGCTTTGACACCTTGAATACGGTGCTGAAGCAATTTCCAAACAATAATGTAATAGTACTCACAGGTCAACAAGATCGACAACTTGGTCTTAAGGCTCTAAAGATGGGTGCACAGGATTTCCTCATCAAAGGAAATTATGATGCGAACGTATTTCTAAAAACGATTCGCTTTTCTATAGAGAGAAAAAAATATCTCAAGAAAATTGAAGAAGCCCAAACTAGATATCAAAACATCTTTACCAATTCTAAAGATGCTATTTATGTTTGCAACAATGAAGGAAAGCTGGTGGACTTCAATAGGTCTACATCAGTTATTACTGGATATGACAATAGCGAATTGTTTGGCTTACAAATAGAAGCCTTATTTGAAAATAGAAATTTTTGGGACACCTTCCAAGAACGTGTTTTCCAAAGTAAATTTGTAGTTGAAGAAGAAGTAAACATTGTCTGCAAGGATGATACTATTCGACACTGCATTATCTCTGCTGGCCAATTGGTTTATGGTAACTTTATCGGGATCAATGGTTTTATCCGAGACATCACGGAAAGAAAACAAGCAGAAAAATTGCGCCAAGATCGAAAGGTGGCAGATCAAACCTCTAAGCTCAAAGAACAATTTATAGCAAGTGTAAGTCACGAGATGCGCACACCTATGAATGCCATTCTTGGTATGAGTAATCTTGTGCTTAAGACTGATCTGGATGAAGAACAATTCAACTATATCACTAATGTTAAAAACTCGTCGGAGATTTTATTAGGTATAGTCAACGATATTCTTGAAATATCATCTATACAGGCTGGTAAGATTAAATTTAATTATGCAACCTTTGACTTCCATTCCTTAATGACGAATGTGATCAATGTAATGCAGTATAAGGTTGACGAAAAAAACCTCGAACTTAAATTAATTCTTGATCCAGATATTCCTCAATTTCTCGAAGGCGATCAACTTCGTCTAAATCAAATTTTATATAATCTCGTCGGAAATGCCATCAAATTTACAGACGAGGGAATGGTTTCTATCACAGTATCAGTGGTTAATGAATCCCATGGAAGCTGGCATATTCAGTTTGAAGTTCAAGATACTGGAATAGGAATCCCTGAAGATAAAATTGGAGTGATATTTGAAACTTTCACTCGTATTCGATCAAAGGAAAGAATATTTGAAGGAACTGGTCTTGGGCTGTCCATCGCAAAAAATCTTATAGAATACCAAGGAGGTAAAATCTGGGTTTCTAGTGAGCACGGTGTTGGATCCAAATTTAACTTTGATCTTATCTTTGAAGAAGGAGTAGAACCTCAAAAAGATACGCCTAAAGAAGACGATTTTGACCCTGAAACTTCATTCAGCCTACTACTATGCGAAGATCATATGATCAATAGAATAGTCGCCACAAAAACCTTACTTAAACAGTTTCCAAACATCTCTCTAATAGTAGCAGAAAATGGGAAGCTAGGGGTTGAAAAACTTAAAGAAGGTGACTTTGACATTGTCCTTATGGATATACAAATGCCTATTATGGATGGCTACGAGGCTACTCAATACATCAGACATAATATGGAAAAGGAAAAGGCAGAATTGCCAATTTTAGCCATGACAGCTCATGCAAATATTGCGGAAGACGACAAATTTAAGGAATACGGAATGGATGACTACGTACTCAAGCCTTTCAAGCCAGAACAATTGTTCAGCAAAATCGGCCACTACGTTACACTAAAGAGAAATAATAAACTACGAACCAACAGCTAAACCCAATAACAACAATTTTATAAAAATTATAAATTCCATTAACGATGGTGAGCAATAATACATATCAATTTATCAACCTCGATTATCTAGAACTCATGTCAGACGGTGATGACAGCATGAAAAAGGTACTTTTGGAAATGCTGATCGAAGAATTACCAGACGAAATAGTTAAAATGAGGGCTCTACAACAAGCTTCTGATTGGAATGAGCTGTGTTCTGTAAGTCATAAGATGAAGTCTACACTTTCATATGTAGGCAATGATACTATGACAGAAACCAATAAGACTATTGAAAAGAATACTAAAAATGCAACAGAGCTAGATCAGGTACCTACACTAATGAATACCCTAGAAACTAACCTAGATAGGGTAATGACTGAGTTAAAAATTGAGCTAACTCGCCTTTAATTAACCCAATTCCATAAAATCTTCCTATCTTTAAATGAATAAGAATTTAAAGATATGACAATTCTCGTATGTGAGGACGAAGAGATTCTACTCACATCATTAGAGTTTAGATTGAGGAAGAATGGCTTTTCGGTAATTACCGCTAAAGATGGCAAGGAAGCACTACGCATGGTAGAAGAAGACAAGCCTGATTTACTAGTTGCTGATATTATGATGCCTCATCTGACTGGTCTACAACTTGTAGATTATATGCGTAATGATCTTGATCTTGATATCCCAGTTATCATCATCTCTGCATTGGAAGAAGAAGAAACGGTATTAGAAGCCTTCAAATGTGGTGCTAATGACTTTATTGCAAAGCCCTTCAAACCCATGGAACTTGTTTTAAGAATCAAAAGAATCTTTCAAGAACGCCAGCTAGCTACTAGCTAAACGTGCATTACAAAATAAAATAAACATGAAAGGAATCATCCTAGCCGGAGGACTCGGCACCAGACTTTATCCACTGACTATGGCTGTGAGTAAGCAACTTATGCCTGTCTATGATAAGCCTATGATCTACTATCCTTTGTCTACACTATTGATGGCAGGTATTAGAGATATACTAATAATTTCTACTCCTTCGGATTTACCGAATTTTGAAAAATTATTAGGCGACGGTCATGAGATTGGGTGCAACATCCAATACAAGGAACAACCAGATCCTAATGGTTTGGCACAAGCTTTCGTACTAGGCGAAGAATTTATCGGAGGAGACTCGGTAGCACTTGTCTTAGGAGACAATATATTTTACGGAAACGGACTAAGTACTCTATTGCAAAATAGTGCAAATCCAGAAGGTGGGATTGTATTCGCCTACCAAGTTTCTGATCCTGAAAGATATGGTGTTGTCGAATTTGATGACAACAACAAAGCATTGTCTATCGAGGAAAAGCCAGAAACACCAAAGTCAAATTTTGCAGTTCCTGGCCTCTACTTTTATGACAATAGCGTAGTAGAAGTAGCTAAAAATCTTGAACCTTCTGCTAGAGGGGAATATGAAATCACTGACGTAAATAAGCATTACCTACAAGCTGGAAAGTTGAAAGTTGGTGTTTTGAGCAGAGGTGTTGCATGGCTAGATACGGGTACTCATAAATCACTAATCCAAGCTGGACAATTCATCGAAGTGATCGAAGAACGACAAGGACTCAAGATTGGATGTATCGAAGAGATCGCATACAAAATGGGATTCATCGATGAAGCACAATTAGAAAAATTAGGTAACAAGTATATTAAGAGTGGTTATGGTCAATATCTACTCAATCTACTTCACCAAAATGATAAGACGATCGTTTGATCAAATAATTTACTGACAATAAAAAAGCCTAAGCATAGATCTATGCTTGGGCTTTTTTTATTTTATCTAGTGCGACTCGGCGCAGGCGACAAGCGAGTCGCTCGGAGAGCGCAAGTACAAGCGGTAGTAGCGGCATGGTATAGGCGGGTGGCGACGCAGAGCTTTGTGTCTAGCAGTGCAGGGGCTTACCATATAGCGGATGACGCGGTGCCGAGACCGAATTTTGGGCCAGCCTGGTAGCCTAGCAATGAGTGTCGCAGGTATGGACCCCCGTCCAAGTACTTTTCTTTAGCGCAACATTATTTTTCATTCACCTGATTGACGCTACTGGAATTTTGGGATTGAATATCTTGCAAAATAGGCTCTCCAAAATAATGAAGAGATGCACTGTTCACCAGATGTGCACTCGTGATCGTATCCGAATGAACGGAGGCAAAAGCAGAATTCATCAAGGTAAAAGAAGCGCTTCCAACCTCGGCATCTATTGCTTTAATCTGAGCAGAGTTTTGGGCGGTAGCATTCAGTTTTTTGATCTTGCCCTTCATGTTTACGTTCGCAGAATTTTGGGCAGTGACGTGTACTATGTTACTGGTAAGATGCAAATCCATAGAGCTGCCATTAACACAACGCGCCGTCAACTTTGAGGCAGAAAAATTATCAACACAAAGTATGCTTGCCCCATTTGATGCATAGATTCCTTTCAAATCTGGAGCTGTAATTTTCACCTTCACTGGACAGGGATCATATCCTCCATCCTCTATATATAGCTTCAAAGTATTGCCCTCTAGTGGATGCATCACCTGAGACATAAGTGCTGCTGTAGCATCTATCTCGACTTTGTATTCGCCTTGGGCCAAGGTCACTTCTATATTTTGCATGACATCAATATGATCAAAAGCAAGCTCTAAAGTTTTGGTTTTTCGTTCAGCCGCATCACACTCTTCGGGGGACCATACTTTAGTATTCACCCTAGTTAGTGCTATGGAAATAACGGATATCAAAAGGATCAGCCCAATTCCTCCAAACAATACTTTATTACTATTTTTCATGATTCTATTATTTTTTTTGGTTTTCTAAACGAGGTCCGATTAGTTTGATTTGGACTTGGTATAGTCAGCATAGATGGTTTTCAAATCTTCAAACTTGATGTCTAATAAATCCATAGACTTGAAAAATTCTGGTAAGTATTTTTGTATGAATGCTTCTTTTTTCATTGCTCTCGTTTTGTGTAGTGCCGTCTCGGATACAAAGTATCCGATACCACGTTTATTGAAAATAATACTTTGCTCCTGCAAATAAGTGTAGGTGCGCATCACCGTATTGGGGTTGACTGCTATGCTTGTCGCCATCTCTCTCACAGAAGGTATCTTGTCGCCAGCTGACAACTGACCTGTAAGAATCTGCTCAGAGATATGATCTGCGATCTGCATATATATCGTTTGACTTTTATTGAAATCCATAAGCTTATACTTCTGTTTCTTTTAATTTGAAATAGCTAAATGATAGCATCCACAAAGGCAAAACAATCCACAACATAAGTTTACCTATGGTAGGCAAAACATCTCCAATAGCTTTCACAAAATGACTATCCTGAGTGATTTGTATATGCGCTAGATTTCCATTAGGAAGGTCTCGAAAAAATAAATACCCAACTGAGGCAATCGTCCCAAGTACTAGCACGGTGATGACCGTTTGTGCAATCATGGTTTTGAAATATGCAAACTTCCTAAAGTAGACAGCGCCTGCCAAGTATACGGTGTGTGTCGCTAAGTAAAATTTACTTATGAAGAATGGCGTGAACCCATTCAACTGTTGTCTC
This sequence comes from uncultured Saprospiraceae bacterium, assembly GCA_937974575.1. Lineage (GTDB taxonomy): Bacteria > Bacteroidota > Bacteroidia > Chitinophagales > Saprospiraceae > JALZVN01. The sequence continues at coordinate 22,418 of CALJVI010000212.1, forward strand.
GGCTCAAAAGGATTCCACATGTCTGCACTCACATCAAAGAAAAATGAAGACAACACGTTGGAGAACATTGCATAGATCCAATAAAATATATTGAATGCAAGGATGAATAGTACGCCAGTAACGAGCCACTTGCTTATCAACTTTTCTAAGTGAGAAGCTGGTATACTCAAGTAGTGATGCGCCTCCGATTTATTGTTCAATTCATTGAAAGCTGCGCTTGTGAAAATAGTGCCTAAAAATACTAATGTCAATATGTAGAATATCACATGATTGCTTGGCAGATCATTTTCGCCTGGAGCTTCAGATGCCATCAATAAATGAAAAACCATCAACACAATAAACACTGCACCTACTATCACCCAAGGCGCACGACGTTGATAAAACAATTCCTTTTTGATCAAAAGGCCAATACGATTTATATCAAATGATTTAGTTGGATGCATGGCGTACTTCTTTTTGGAATAGATGATTAATTTTTTCTTGATTGAAAACTATGGTGTTGAATAGTGCTTCCAGATCTAGCTCTGACTCTACCCCACTCAGGTTTTCTCTTACCGTTTTATAGCCTCCTGGTATGCGTTCACTATAAAATACATCCGTAGGTTCAGAGGCGCTGGCTTCTATATCAAAGGTCAGTTTTTGCGAGATGCGTTCCACTGATTCGTTGAAGAGGATCTTACCATTTTCTAAGACTATGATCGGGTCGATGAGGTTGGCAACATCTTTTACTTGATGTGTAGAAATGATAAATAGTCTGTCGTCCGAGATTGCATTAGCGATCATCTTTCTAAACTGTGCCTTTGACGGAATATCCAATCCATTGGTCGGTTCATCCAAAATCAATAGGCGACTATTGCACGCCATACCAAAACTGAGCATCACTTTTTTCTTTTGACCATGACTCAAGTTGGAAATCTTCTTGTCCTTTTGAAGACCAAATTCTTTTAAGTAAAAATCAAATTGCTCTACAGAAAACTTCGGGTAAAACGGTGCATAAAAACGCTGGTATTCACTGATCTTTATTTCAGGCAAGTACAACTCCTCTTGCACATAATAGATGTCTGCCAACATACCTGGATGTCTATCGGCGGGATTATAATCCATAACCTCAGCAGAGCCCTGATCGGCAAATACCAAACCCGAAATCAACTTCAGTAAGGTAGTCTTGCCAGCACCATTTTTTCCTAGCAATCCGTAGATCTGACCTTGGCCTGCCTGCATCTGCAAATCAAGATTGTCAAAGACCGGCTGCCCTAGCTTATTGTTGAATAAGCCCCCTTTGTATGAAAAGGTGATATTCGATAGATTGACCATAATTGATAATTTAAGGTGTTAGGTGTACTACTTTACTAGTACACTACAAATGTATGCTAATTTTCGCCTATAAAGCAAATATTCTCTAATATAAAATCACATACCATGCGCATTAGCCTCTAAAACAACAGATTATCAATGAGTTGCAACCAATAAAAAAGCTGACACGCAATGCGTGTCAGCTCCTGATTTCTTTATTTTTCGGCGAAATAGTAGGTCTATTTAGGTGTATTACCTCCTACCTGTTTTCATTTGATCAAATTTTCCGGCAGCTGCAAGTGCAGCTTCAGCTTTCCAAAGCTGAGGTTTATAAGATTGATAGTATCCGCCAGCGCTATTGATAATACCTTGCAGATCTCTTACACTGATGCTTTTTAAATCCTTGTATGTTTTTACTCCCTTGGCATTTAGTATTAGCTCCATTTTAGCTCCGATCCCAATGACTTTCTTCAAGTCATCAAATCCTGGTCTACCTGGTTTTGGCTTTCTGCCTCTTTTGCCTTTGGTAGTGGACGACTTTGCCGCTACCTTCTTCACAGTAGTAGGTTTTGCCGCAGGCTTAGGCCGACGCTTTGCACCAGTGGTAGTTACTATTTTTGCAGTAGTCCCTGCTGGGCGACCTCTTTTCTTTGCTGGCTGAGCAATTGCTTTTTCTAGGGCAGTAGTTTTTCGTTTTGCACCTGTATTGGGACCACGCTTTACGCTTTTGGTCATCGTCTTTTTCACCTTAGCCTTTTCAGTCTTCTTTACTGTTTTCACTTTCGCCTTTGTGCCAGCTGTCTTTTTCTCTTTAGATTTCTTTTTGTCCGACTTCTTCTTAGCCTTCTTCTTTCCTCTTCGTTTCTCGGTAATTTCCATTTTTATTTTTACCGCAGCTTGTTCAATGGACTGTTTTAGTTCGCCATCGTTTACTATTGAAACCAGCTTACTTGCATTCTCGGCCAACTGTTTTACAACTTTATTTTTGTTGATTTTCTTTTGAATGATTTCTGCTATATTTTCTTCTATACCCAACAACTTTTTAAACCTTACTGCGCTTTCCTCTATCTGATCACGCACAGCATCTGTAGTGTCAAAAAACATGTCTATTTGTTTTCCCCTGATGGGTTCAGATACTGTAATACTTTTCTTGAAGAGTTTATGCCACTTTTTACCTGTTTCTATAGATAGAGTAAGTAGCGCGTCAGAAGCTGATAGCAACTGTTTATCCAATTTGGCTAGATTCGCTTTCGCTGCTTTTTTGAGTTTCTTACTTTTTTTCTTCTTCGACATTATGCATTGATTTTAAATTAACTAGATCGCAAATATAATATATCCCAGCTACAAACCTGTTATAGATATTATAGGTCGAATTTTTAAACCACGAATAGCATTAAACTTTGGCAAGAGTGACATGCTTGTAGAAAAATCGAAACAGAGCAGCATTAAACACCGGCAGGGGTGACATCCCAAACCTAAAAAATATCCACGAAAAACCCTCCCATCAAAGAAAAGCTTCGTATCAGGAAAAAACAATATTCACATAGGAATGCATTCCCTTTCTAACTTATGGGCTGAGGGGCCATCACGATCCCGACTCCGCTAGCGCCTCCGTCTGGACGTGACCGTGTCGTCCGCTATATCTCGACATTCCGCTACGCTTCAGTCTCGATGCCGCTACCACCACTTGTCCTGACGCACTCCGTGCTCTATATTTCTTGCCTTCGGCATGAAAGCAAAATAGCTCATACTGTTTATTTATTTCCATCATAGACAAGCCCATTTATTTTTACCAAAATTATCTATCCCACGATCACAATATGTGCGACTTTAGCTAGTGCTTTGGTAACTACTCCTAGACCTGCCATGCGCTTGTCTTTGGTATCTCCGTTGACGTATCGTGTATACAACTGCTGCACAATCACCGCATTCTTCCACAGTGCAAAAGCCTCGTACCAGTCCATTCTAGACAAATCAAAACCCGTCTGCGCAGCATACGAATCACGCAAATATTGCTTATCAGGAAAGTCTCCTTTCAGCATCACTGGCATAGGCACACCTGCAAACCGCTCGTCAGGCCAGTAGCTTAATGTAGATCCAAAATCTATCAGCGGATCCCCCGTGGTACACATATCCCAGTCAAAAATAGAAGTTACCAAATCTGGATTGTCAAACTGAAACTGACAATTGTCAAACTTATAATCATTGTGTATGACAGAAGCCGTTTGAGCAGTCGGAATATTTTTTTGCAGGGCAGCTAGCACCTCATCCATCTTTACATTCTCCTCCGTCTTGGAGAGTTCCCATCGCCTTGTCCAACCCTTTAACTGTCTTTCCAAAAAGCCTTCAGGTTTTCCGAGGGTTTCTAATTCGGCTGTTGCAATATCTATTTTGTGCAAATCTGCTTGCGCTTTGATTAGCGCATCGGTGAGTCGCTGCTCTACTTGATCGTGTACCTTAAACTCCTCCGGGAGTATATATCGAATAACTGATCCAATGCGCCTTTCCATCAGTACAAATGGAGCGCCTATGATCGTCTCCTCTTCGCAATATAAAAAGGCTCGTGGTGCAGGTGCAAAATGTTTGTATAGTTTGGACAGGACATTAAATTCTCTTTTCATGTCGTGAGCTCCTGGTGCTATTTTGCCAAAGGGAGGTCTTCGCAATACAAACTCTTGCTCACCAAACTGCAATAGGTAAGTCAAGTTTGCATGACCTCCTAAAAACTGCTTAACGCGCATAGTACCTTCCGCTTCTGGAAGATTTTTTTGCAAATACGCTGCGAGTACTGACCAATTGAGTTGCTCCCCTTCTCTTACATCATGTGCTACATCCAATTCCATATGGTATATTTCTTTCCTTAAAGATGCAAAAAAAATTAGCAAGAGACTAAGTAATTATACCGCTACGATTTCTATGGTTTAAAATTCTTATAGATCTTACTTTTTCTGTAATGGGCCTTTTTTTTCTGTAATTTTTTTCTGACTAACCATTTGTTGGGTGGTACAAATACTACTTTAGTTCAGGTAATTCTAGGTAATAGAATCCGCTAAAACGATTCGTTAAACACCTAAGATGAGCCTAAGCTCTTCTGAATAGTACAAGATACCTAAGTTTTTTTTTCTTAGATTTCTCGAGCACGCTAAAGAGACTAAGACATCAATAGTGGTTTACCACCTCTACGAGCTGGACAGTCGGCCTAGCGAAAGCTAAAGCATTGGCAAAGCTTGCCCCGACCACCCGTTAGCTGTGGATGGCCCCAAAATACTAAGCCTAAAAAAATAAATTAATGTTGAGGAAGGTTATTGGACAAAAATAGTAATGTAGTCATGTACCGTAACCCAGCGGTCGGTCTGCTCTATATTGCGCTCATCTAGGACACTATACTTGAGCAAATAATTGCCAGGCTCATCAAATTGTACCCTGGTAGCATTGGATCTAGGATTTGAAAAAATCGCTTTACCAGGTCCGCTCACAATCTCCCAGTCACCA
>CALJVI010000213.1 GCA_937974575.1 uncultured Saprospiraceae bacterium
ACCACAGATATAAAAAACCAACATATATATTGAACGGAGCCATATATTTTTCGCATTTTTGTGTCTGATAATCTAGCAGAAATGAGCAATAAAAATAATGATCCTGAACACGTTGACAAGAACGTGATCTCTCTCAAAGGCATGTACCAAGAATACTTTTTGGACTATGCATCCTATGTAATACTGGAACGTGCCGTCCCATCCATAGAAGATGGCTTCAAACCGGTGCAGCGTAGAATACTCCATGCCCTCAAGCAGATGGATGATGGTCGCTTTCATAAGGTAGCCAATGTCATAGGTCAAACGATGCAGTATCACCCACATGGTGATATGGCGATAGGTGGTGCGCTAGTCAACCTGGGTCAAAAGGACTTGCTCATCGACTGCCAAGGTAACTGGGGAGATGCGCGTACGGGAGACAGTGCAGCGGCAGCTAGATATATTGAGGCTAGATTGACCAAGTTTGCGCTGGATGTTGTCTTCAACCCACAGACTACAGAATGGCAGTCCACATATGATGGTCGAAAAAAGGAACCCATCAATCTGCCCGTTAAATTTCCAATGGTACTGGCTTCTGGTGTAGAAGGTATTGCTGTAGGGCTATCGACCAAAGTACTGCCGCACAACTTTATCGAGCTCATCAAGGCTTCTATCAAGATACTTCAGGATAAGCCATTCAAGATATACCCAGATTTTCTTACTGCTGGATTTATAGATGTCACCAACTACAACAAAGGTAAGCGTGGTGGTAAGGTAAAGGTCCGTGCAAAGATAGAGCAGGTAGATAAGTCTACCCTAGCGATCCGAGAGCTGCCGTATGGAGTAACTACCACATCCATGATCGACAGCATCATCAAGGCGACCGATCAAGGTAAGATCAAGATCAAAAAAGTAATCGATAATACAGCCGAGCTGGTAGAAATTCTATTGGAGCTGGCACCGGGTGTATCCCCTGACATCACTATAGATGCACTGTATGCATTCTCCAATTGCGAGATCTCTATCTCACCCAATGCTTGTGTGATCGTCGATAATAAGCCACACTTCGTAACTGTAAACGAACTGCTTAAAATAAGCACAGAAAACACGAAGCAACTGTTAAAGAAGGAGCTGGAAATACGAAAGGGAGAGCTGGAAGAAAAATTGCTCTTTTCTAGCCTCGAAAAAGTGTTTATCCAAAAAAGGATCTACCGAGATATAGAGGAGTGTGAAACTTGGGAAGCGGTACTAAAAGTCATCCGCAAGGGTCTTAAAAAATATGTCAGCACGCCAAGTGAAAAGCCTGCTAAGTCAGATAAGCGTATCAGACTGATGCGTGATATTACTGAAGAAGATATTGTACGCTTGACAGAAATACGGATTAAACGTATATCCAAATACAACTCTTTCAAAGCGGATGAGCTAATCGCCAAACTGGAAGAGGAACTCAAAGAAGTACTATACAACCTCAAGCACTTGACTGCATACGCTATCGCCTACTTTGAAGAGCTGCTCGTCAAATATGCAAAAGGCAAAGAACGCCGTACCGTCATCACTACCTTTGATACGATCGAGCGCAAAGCTGTAGTAGCCAATAATGCTAAGCTGTATGTAGATCGTAAAGAAGGCTTTATTGGCTATGGCATCAAGAAGGCAGAATACGTTATGGACTGTGCAGACATAGATGATGTAATCGCCTTCACAAAAGATGGCAAATTTAAAGTAGTACGTATTGGTGAAAAAGTATTTGTAGGGAAAAATATCTTACATACTGCCGTATGGAAAAAAGGAGATGAACGGACTACCTACAACTTGATTTACTCAGATGGCAAATCAGGAAGAGCATATGCGAAACGATTTAACGTAAAGAGTATTACTAGAGATAAGGAATATGACCTTACTGCTGGAAACAAAAACTCTAAGGTGGCTTACTTCACTTCTAATCCTAATGGTGAATCAGAATTGGTAGAGGTATTGCTGACGCAAGGCTGTACTGCTCGAAAGAAGAATTTTCCATTTGACTTTGGAGATCTTGCGATCAAAGGTCGTGGATCAAAAGGGAATACCATCACCCCATATCCTGTACGTAAGGTTACACAAGTAGATGTAGGGCAATCTACACTCGGTGCTATCCAAATATGGATGGACCCCATCAGTGGAAAGATTAATTCTGATGAACGTGGAAACTTTTTAGGCGAGTTTGACACTGGAGACTATATCATAGCTGTATATAAAAATGGTACTTACGAGATCGCGGAATTGGATATGAATAAGAAGTACGACATTCCCAATTTGCATTCTGTTCAGAAACTTACAGATGAGACTGTTGTCAATGCAGTCTACTTTGATGGTGCAAAAAAATGGACCATGGTCAAGCGTTTCCAAATAGAAACCAACTCACTCAACACCAAATATAATTTCCTATCGGATCATAAGGACTCTAAGCTCTTGTATGCTTCATTGGCGGAAAATCCAGTCATCACCTATGACTATAAAGAGAAGAAGGTAGCAGAAAACTATGAATTGTCTATCGCCGATTTTATAGAGGTCAAAGGCTGGAAAGCCCTGGGCAACAAACTGGAAGATAAGCGAATATCCAAGATCAAAGAGGTTGTCGCTAGCGACGAGGAAGGAGGCGAAGAGGAAGACGGGGATAGCCTAAAGGCTGGTGATACTGTGGAGTGGTAAATAATTTGGGTTAAAAATGTTAACAAATCAGCAATTTTAAAGGCTAAAACCCTGTTTTATTGTTAATATTATATCTTCATGAATCTATTTGGATTGATTTATGAGTTATACTAATATAATGTTCTCAATAGGTACTATATTATTGATCAAATGACTG
>CALJVI010000214.1 GCA_937974575.1 uncultured Saprospiraceae bacterium
ATAAATATAGTATTGATAACCACCTGTTTAGATTGTTTTTATGAGAAAAATACAGAATTTTGTAACAAATTAAGAGTTCCTTCCATGCATTTAAGTACTAAGGCATAGTTTTTGGACTTAGATAATAGATATTTCTATAAAGAGATATTTAAAAATATTATGAGAAAGACATCACTAATCACACTATTACTCATTGGTATGTGGGGGCTAATGAACGCCCAGCAGGAACCAATGTTTACCAAGTACATGTTCAATAGTTTATCATTTAATCCTGGGTATGCGGGGTCACATGAATACATGAGTGTACGCTTGTTGTATCGAAAGCAATGGGTCGATTTTGCAGGAGCTCCTGAGACACAGACTTTCACTATTCACTCTCCTGTAAATGATAGAATCGGATTGGGGCTGAGCATGTTTAATGACAAGATTGGAGCTACGGGAACTACTGGAGCAAATCTTAGTTATGCATATCGGTTCCTATTGGGAGCGGGTAAGTTGTCGCTTGGATTGCAAGGAGGAGTAACCAATTGGAGATCGGATTTTGGCATCTTAAAATATAGAGAGCCACAAGCTGCGGATAATGTTTTTACTGATATGTCGGATAGTCAATGGTTGCCAAACTTTGGTGCCGGTTTATTCTACTACTCTAAAATATGGTATGCTGGTTTTTCTGTACCTCGATTGCTAGAGAACAACTTGTCTACTAGATCTGCGAATAATGTAATAGAGCCAGCTCGTACACGTAGACATTATTATTTTACAGCAGGAGCAGCATTGCCACTGGCTGGAAATGATTTGATATTCAAGCCTTCTATGTTGATCAAGAATGTAGGCTTGTTTTCTGCCTTTTCTTCCAATAATCAAAATCTATTTGAGACTGGAGCACCTACTGAGTTGGATATTGATGCCAGTTTATTGTTTTTTGAAACGCTTTGGGTGGGACTTTCTTTTCGTTCTGCTTTTGAAGCCGCTACTGGTGATAGCAGTGTAGACTCCATTGATGCATGGATATCTTTGAAGTTAGCAAATGGAGTACGTGTCGGTGCAGCTTTTGATCAGACATTGACAAAGATAGGTCAGCCGTCATTTGAAGTGATGCTGGGGTATGACTTTGATTATGAACTTAAGCGTATGAATACGCCTCGTTATTTTTAAAAAAAAGTGTAAGTTTACTGTAAGATGCAGTCTATGATTGCATTTGCGGTATTCCCATAAACCGTTTATATATAATATGTGGAGTTAGGATTTTATCCTGACTCCTTTTTTTTATTTTATACCTTAGTAGTGCAATTTTGAAACGGTTCGGGTGGATACAGCGAATAGAAAAATAATTCACATTGACATGGATGCCTTCTACGCAAGTGTAGAGCAGAGAGACAATCCTAGTATACAAGGCAAGCCAGTTGCAGTCGGGGGTTCGGAAAGAAGAGGGGTCGTATGCTCTGCCAGCTATGAGGCTAGAAAATTTGGGGTGCGCTCCGCACAGCCGGGTTACAAAGCAAAGCAGCTTTGTCATGAACTCATCTTTGTCAAGCCAGACTTCAATAAGTATCGAGAGGCTTCCAACATCATACGAGATGTATTTAATGAATATACCGATCTGGTAGAGCCTCTGTCTCTGGACGAAGCTTACCTTGATATCACAGAAAATAAAATTGGAATTGGTTCTTCTCTTATGATAGCTGAAGAAATCCGTCAGAAGATATTTCAACGTACGGCCTTGACAGCATCAGCGGGCGTGTCCTACAATAAGTTTTTGGCGAAGACAGCCTCTGACATCAATAAGCCAAATGGAATCAAGGTGATCAATAGAGAGGAGGCACCAGCATTCTTGGCTGCTCTGAAAGTGGGCAAATTTTTTGGAGTAGGAAAGAAGACTGCAGATAAAATGCAGCGTATGGGTATTTTTACCGGCGCTGATTTACTTCAGTTGGACAAATTGGAATTGTCCAAACGATTTGGCAAGTCTGGGATGTACTACTATGATATCGTGCGGGGTGTAGATCATCGGACGGTAAAGCCGCATCAGCGGCGCAAGTCCATCGGAATAGAGCGTACTTTTGATAATGATATTTCTGATACTGGTGCAATCCATGAAAAACTGAAACAATTACTTGAAAATCTATGGAGGACTTTGGAGAAGAAGAAAACGTTTGGGCGCACTATTACGCTCAAATTGCGTTATCAGGATTTCACAACATTGACTAGAAGTAGGAGTGCGAAGACATTTATCGAAGATAAAAAAAGTGCAGAAAAATTAGTCTCGGAGCTATTTCACAACATGCTTCCTCTGGATCAATCTGTTCGGTTATTGGGTTTGTCTTTTGGGAATTTGAACAACGAGGAGCCACATTTATTTCAGCAATTGAGGTTTCCATTTGAGAAACCATTTGACTAGGGTAGGGGCAAAAAAAAAGAGCCTGAACTATGTTCAGGCTCGGCTTGTGATCTGGCTGGGGTTCGAACCCAGGACCCTTTGATTAAAAGTCAAATGCTCTACCAGCTGAGCTACCAAATCTAAAAAGCTGCGCAAAGATAATCGCAATTCTAGATAATACAAAGAAGTAAATCAAAAAAAATAATATTTCTTTTTTTAGCTACAAACCTTGGGCATGATCATCTGGATTTCTGCGATCTCCGACACCGGTCAAAGTCCCATTTTCGGTCCTATGAATGGCTTTGATTATAGCCATATAATTGGTCTCTTTCAACGTATGTCCTTTCGCTGTCAAGGCATTACGCACCTCGGTAGATAGGCATCCTTTTTCGATAGTAATTTGATCAGGCAACCACTGATGGTGTGTGCGGCATGAGTTGACTGCTTGCTCGATATTTTGCTTATAGTCTATCACATTCAATAAAACTTGAAGAACAGCTGTGATTATGGTCGATCCACCAGGTGCTCCGAGTACCAAAAAGGCTTTTTTATCCTTTTTTACGATGCTTGGTGTCATAGAACTGAGCATGCGTTTCTCTGGTGCGATCTCATTTGCCTTCGCTCCAACTAAGCCATATGTATTAGGTACTCCTGGTTTGACACTGAAGTCATCCATCTCATTGTTGAGAAAGAATCCAGCTTCCTTAACGTATAGTTTTGATCCATAATTGGAGTTGAGGGTAGTCGTTAGACTCAGGCTATTCCCTTGCTTGTCAATGATGCTGGTATGAGTCGTCTGGAAGCTCTCCAATGTTTTTGTATGGGTATGCGGAGTAACTTGGCTAGGGGATGCTTTTGCTAGATCTATACCTTCTGCTAGTGTCTTAATGTATTCATCGCTAAGTAGCTGGGCAGTAGGTACATCATAGAAGTCTTCATCTCCCATATACTTGGCTCTTACCTCGTATGCAGCGCGCTCTGCCTCACTAATGAGGTGTATACTTTCTGCTGTTTGAAATCCTAGGCTATCTAAATCGTAAGGCTCCAGGATCTTCAAAACTTGCTTGAGTACAAGCCCACCACTAGAAGGCAAGGGCATACTATTGACCTGATATCCTTGATAGTCAAATTGGATGGGTGTTTTCCATTTTGAGCTATACTGAGTCAGGTCTTTTTGCTCAATAATACCTCCACTGGTTTTCATGGTTTTAAGTATGGCCGCAGCACAAGCTCCAGTATAGAACCCATCACGACCTTTGAGCTGAATATCTGTGAGGGTTTGGGCCAACTTAGTCTGTATCAGTAAGTCACCCTTTGCCCAATCGCCTTCTTTAACAAATGGAAAATCGTATGGATTGAGGGTCTTAAAATCATCTGCAAATTTATTGAGTCGTTCTGCTTCTTTGCTAGAGATAGCAAAACCTTGTCTTGCCATATCGATGGCGGATTTCATGACCAGTTTGCGATCCTTGAGTTTACCAAATTTTTCGAGGGCAAGAAGTAGCCCGTCTACTGATCCGGGAACTCCTACAGCCAATGCACCTTTAGTGCTAAGCCCGCCGATGGGATTACCCTGAGCATCTAGGTACATATCTTTGTTTGCTGCAAGGGGTGCTTTTTCGCGAAAATCTAAGGCTACCGTTTTACCACCTATTTCGTCGTAAAGCATAAAGCCACCTCCGCCAATATTTCCTGCTCTTGGGTATACGACTGCTAAGGCAAACTGAATAGCCACCGCCGCATCTACGGCATTACCGCCTTTTTCTAGCACTTCGATACCCGCTTGGACAGCCAAAGGGTGCGCCGCTACCACCATTGCTTGATCTGAGACAGCTACTTTTTGGCTGCTATATCCTTGGTAACTAGTCTGCTGACGACATCCATTCAAAAGGCCAATGTAGGTAATGAGGATAAGAATTAGGGTTTTTCTTTGAAGCATCATAGTGGAGGTTTTCTTTTGGTATAGAAATTGTTATTATATGTTAAGGATTGAATGTTAGTAGACTAAGTCAAAAAAACACTAATTCTCACTCACTTTGAACGTAAAACACTAAGTTACAATGAAAAAGACACTTATCACACTAGTGGTTTTATGGATGCTATCTACTTCTCTTTTTGCAGATTGCATTTTTTATAAGCCAGTAGAAATAAAAGAAGTTCAAATCGGCAATATTATCAGTTGGTCTACGCTGACGGAGTCTGGTCTAAGAACATTTATTATTGAAAAATCTATTGATGGCGTTTCTTTTAATGCTATTGGGGAAACCTCTGCTGCTGGAACCTCGGATGAAGTCCAAATTTATCAATTTTTAGATATGAAGATGGGGGTAGATGAAGCGTACTATAGGTTACGCATGGTTTCATTAGATGAATACTCTTCATATACCCATACTATATTTTTTCAGAGAACGAATAGCAATGACTACGCCTTCAAGTCGATGTCAAGTCCTTTTACAGATGTACACTTTACGCTATTGATCGAATCCAATTTAAAGGGAAATATGAAATATGCAGTACTCAACCAAAAACGTGAAGTACAGCTTGAAAAAGAATTAATTATTGTTCCAGGCGAAAATATGATTTCTGTAAATTTTACAGACTTCAAATTTGGCACCTATATTTTACAAACGGTGATGAATGAAGAAGTCGAAGAAGTTGTTGTAAGAAAAGTACATCCTGAAAGCTTGCCAAATGTCCAGTATGTAATAAAATAATGCTACTGACAAGCATAGACGATAATACGTCTGAAGAATAGGATAATTTGGTTAAAGTTTTTTCATGGTTATATAGTCCGATCTTTCTCTTTGAGATTGATCGGCTATGTATTTTAGGGTGTACCTTTTTGCATGGATTCCAATTTATTTTATACTTTAGGGTATGCTAAAAAGAACATTTACCTTAATTATCTTCTCCCTAGTTTGCTTTTACCTATCCGCTCAGCAAACCGCTGCTCAATTGCTCGATAAAAGTATTGCCTACCATGATCCAAAAGGAAATTGGGATTCATTTGAAGGCGAGCTAAATTTTACTGTCTTATTTCCTGGTAGAGATGATGCAAAACGAACAGTACGCATCGACAATAAGAAGGCTACCTTTGCCTTTATTGCTCCGTATGAAGACGGCACACTAAAGTATCTTGTAGAAAATGATACTCCGACTGCTTTATGGAATGATAGTGCTGAGGTGCCAGCGGAGGCTGTCGAAAAGCATAAAATTAAAACAGAACGAGCGACCATGTATCGCAACTACTATACTTATCTCTATGGTATGCCTATGAAGCTCAAGGACCCTGGTACTAAGCTAGATCCTAAAGTAGAGTCCGTAGAATTTTATGGTAAACAATACCATAAAATAAAAGTCACTTATGATCAAGCGGTAGGAACCGATACTTGGTATTTTTACTTTAATCCTAGCACTCACGCCCTGGAGGCCTATCAGTTTTTTAAGGATGAATCAAAAAACGATGGAGAGTACATCTTATTTGAAGAGGAAAAAATCATTGATGGTGTCAAGATTCCCAAAGTTAGAAAGTGGTATTACAACAGTAATGAAAAGTATCTAGCGACAGATGTGTTGGATTGA
>CALJVI010000215.1 GCA_937974575.1 uncultured Saprospiraceae bacterium
AACTCTAAGACTGCAATGATTTACAATAATGTATTCTCATCATTGGAGAAGGTTGGAGATCATATTATCAATGTTACCGAGTCAATAATCGGAGAGATATAATAATCTAAAATTGAAAGGGTAATTCATTTACCTCAAAAAGAGGTCTTGTCTTTCAATAGATAAGACCTCTTTCTATAAGAAAATGAAAATCTAAACATATGAAAGAGATATTTCAATACTTCCTACGTCTTGGATTTGTGGCTTTTGGTGGTCCTGCTGCACATGTTGCTATGATGGAAGAAGATTTGGTAGAACGCAAAAAGTGGCTTACTACTGAAGAGTTTCTTGACTATATGGGCGCTACTAATCTAATCCCTGGCCCGAACTCAACAGAAATGACTATGCATTGCGGTTATCACAGAGGTGGCGCAGCAGGTCTATTTGTTGCTGGAATGAGCTTTATCTTTCCAGCCGTTTTATTAACCCTGGCAGTAGCTGTCTTCTTTGAAAAGTTTAGTGATATCGAATGGGTAGTACCTATCATAAATGGGATCAAAGCAGCCGTTCTATCTTTTATCGCAGGAGCCATTATCAAACTTGGTAAAAAAGCAGTCAAAACTAAATTCCTTGCCGGGATTGGCATTGCCGTTATTGTAGCTTCCTTCTTTGGGATTAATGAAATCCTCTGTATTCTTGCTGCGGGTGTACTTGTATTGTTGTTTCACCTAGCTATGAATAGAAGCCAATTGAATAGCACAATAGCCCCATTAATATTGTTCTCCGCTGCGGCTGCTATCCCCTACTCCAAATGGAAATTGTTTTTCATATTTTTGAAAGTAGGTGCCGTTCTTTTTGGCAGTGGATATGTCTTATTCGCCTATTTGGATGGAGAGCTTATAGAGCAAGCAGGATGGCTCACACATTCTGACTTAGTCGAGGCTATTGCTGTGGGTCAAGTCACTCCAGGTCCTGTATTGTCTACTGCTACTTTTATTGGATACAAAGTAGGTGGTTTCTCCGGTGCTATACTAGCTACCCTTGGAATGTTTATACCATCTTTCTTTTATGTCTGGGCACTGAATCCACTCATTCATAAAATGCGAAAGAGTGCTCCTTTAAAGTCTTTCTTAGAGGCTGTAAATGTAGCCGCTGTAGCAGTGATGGTAGTGGTTAGTATAAAGATGGCCGAAAGCATTCTTATTGATTGGAAGACTGCAGTGATATGCGCCATTTCATTCTTTGTATATTTTTATTTCAAGAAAATAAATACGCTTTGGATTATTTTAGGAGGTGCAGTTTTGGGATTTCTATTGTCTTTCATAAATATTTAATTTTAGAGTACCTCTAGCTTTTACTTTTCAATAAAAAAGTCCTTGGAAGCATAATGCTTCCAAGGACTTTCTTATTTACATAACTAAGGAGATTACTTTACCATAAGTTTGTATTCCTTTGTTGGATTCAAAGGGCAAAAATATACATAGTTGCCAGGAGCTAATGATACTACATTTGTCATAGAGCTACTACCATCTTTAACTGGCGCTTTAACATAAGCATCTACCAAATGATTAGGTTGATCTGTCTTTCCTTCTGGAGCAATCACAAAACCTACTTCATGGTCTACACCATTGTTTATGATTTCAAATTGATAGTCCCCTGCCTCTAAGGTTAAACCATCCGTAGTGAAGGCTCCTTTTACTTGCTCTAAAGAAATTTTCGTTACTGGATTTTTCACAGAAAGTACATATTCTGCAGTAGGATTAAGAGGGCAAAAGTATACATACTCACCTGCTGCAAGTGATACAACACCTGTAAGAGAAGAAGTACCGTTCTTTACCGGAGCACTGACATATGCAGCCTTGATGTGATTCGCTTGGTCTGTTTTACCTTTTGGAGCCAATACGAAACCAACCTCATGGTCAATCCCATTATTTGCAATTTCAAACTGATAATCGCCTGGTGAAAGTGTAAGGCTCTTCACTGTAAACTCTTTTGGAGTTTGGCCAAGGTTGATTTTATTTACCTGTGCATTTATTGCTGTTGAAAATATAAATGTTACCATTATTACTAAAGAGAAAAATCTTGAATTAAGCATTTTTTGAAAATTATTGTGTTAATAAATTAATTACCATACAAAGATGCCTTCAATGTACTGTGTCTAAATAGGCAGGACTTCCTATGTTGTTATCAATATTTCCTTAGGCCATTTCATGTCTGCATAAAGACAATAAAAGGGTTCGATAACTAAAGCGTGAAGGATAGAAAGTAGCCGCCAGTATGGCGGAGTCCCTTAGGACCGTAGCGTAGCGAAGTACGGTATAGCCTGACCCGATAGGGGCACGCCCAAAAACATAATATTTAGACATTTTTTTTCTATCTTGAGAAGGTAAAACACCTTCTAATACCAAATATGAAAACTAAAAACTGCATTAACAAACTAGGTAGATTCATTATGCTGATGGCTTGTATCCATCTCGGCACCAACCTTACTGGCCAATTACATTTAGATCTGCAAAACAAAAGCGCTTTGACGCTTGAAGAAATTGTCGAAGAGACGGAAAATTACTTTGATCAAGTCGGTAGAGAAAGAGGTCTAGGTTACAGTCAATTTAAACGCTGGGAATACTGGAATCGTCGAGCACTGGATGCCAACGGTACCGTGATCACTAACCAGGCTATCCATCGAGAAATCAAAAAATATCAAAAGGAATTTCCCACTCATATAAATCGAAATGCGTCTGGTATATATGAAGAAATGGGGCCCTACTCTGCTACCAATACCAGCACATGGTCCTCCCATCTTGGAAGGGTAAGTGCCATCAGCATAGACATCAATAACCAAGATCACATTATAGTAGGATCGCCTTCTGGTGGAGTTTGGTTAACTAATGATCGGGGCGTAACTTGGTCTACCATCTTTGATGATGAAGTGATATTGAGGGTATTTTCGGTGGAGATCAGTCATGACGATGCTACGCATTATTTTGTAGGTACAAGTAATGGTATAGTACGAACGACTGATAGCGGAGCTACCTGGGTTACAACTAGTGGCACCAGTGGAGAAAGGATAAATACGATCACTATGCACCCTACGGATCCTAATATTCTTTTGGCTGTGAGTCAGTTTTCGGGAGAGATATTTAGGTCCATTGATGGAGGCTCCAACTGGACAGCCGTTTATAATCACAATGACAATATGTATGACTTAGAGTTTCATCCTACCGATCCAAACATTGTATATGCCTCTGGATATGGCAAGGTGGTAAAGTCTACAAATGCAGGTCAGAGCTTTGCGGATCTCACTGGTCCATACGCCAATAATGGAGCTATTATGATGGCTGTCACTGCAGCTGACGACGATATATTATACCTAGCTCAGGCGAACACATCAGGCGGTTTTCATGCCCTGTATCGCTCAGATGATGA
>CALJVI010000216.1 GCA_937974575.1 uncultured Saprospiraceae bacterium
GTGGCTGTCCAAGTACGTAATACTTGTGGTAATAAAATACAAGTTGACTCTTGCTGAATGTCAATAAACGTAGTACTAACTTCTGAGCAGTTATCATTGGCAGTTGGAGTAATAAACTCCATAGACTCCCCACAGGTCAACTGTATAGTACTAGGCACATTGGAAAACACGGGCGCGGTGTTATCTACAAATTCAAAACGCTGAGTTGCTGTACTTACATTACCCACAGCATCGGTAGCAATCCAGGTACGAGTAAAGCTGGCTATAGCAGTGCAAGTTTCTGAATCTATCGCATCTTCATATTGTAAATCTACATCGCTACAATCGTCCATTGTCGTTGGTGATGCTATAGATGGTTCTTGTCCACAAGTAAATTCGCTTGTAGCTAAACCGTTAATTACAAGCGTAGGAGCATCTTGGTCAAGTACTTTGATAAGTTGTGAGACCTGAGCCTGATTGCCACATGCATCGATTGCTGTCCAAGTACGAAGCGTCACTTCTACACAATTGGTACATGTAGAATCTTCAATTTTTTCATCTACAAAATCTAGACTGCTTACTTCAGTACAGTGGTCGACTGCAATGGCTTGATCAAACACTTGCTCATCATTACAAGTGTATATTTTTTCAGTAGTTAGGTTTTCAAAATTCGGAGCCACATCATCTATTGTAGTTGCAGTTTGTGTCACTGTATTTACATTTCCACATCCGTCGGTAGCGACCCATGTGCGTGTAAATATCGGAAGACCCGTACAGTTATTTTCTTGGACTTGCTCAAGGATGGTAACATCTACCAAATCCATATTGTCTGTGATATCAGGATTAGAGAATACAATCTCGTCTCCACAGATGACATCTACTTGGCTAGGAATATCAGAAATAATCGGAGCTTCTTGATCATCAAACCAAATGGTCTGGCTAGCTTCAGTAGCATTGCCACAAAGATCCGCTACTGTCCATGTACGCACTAAACCACAGCCTTCAGCTAGAGGTATATCTACATAGTCTATATTGAGGTGATTGATGGTCGCACAATTGTCTTCGCAAGTAGGTGTCCCAAAATTCATATCATCCATATTCTGAATAGTCATCGACTCTGGTACTATGGTAAAAACTGGTGCTTCCGTATCTGGAGGTATAGTGATAATTTGTTGTGCAGTAGTAACATTCCCGCAATCGTCAATCCCAGTCCAAGTCCTGATCATCTGTCCAGTTTCATGACAATCACCTTGCAAGACTTCGTCTATGAATGTAAGTTGAAGATTACCACATGCTGTAGTGCAAATAGCTTCCCCAAAAGAAGCATCTTCACCACATTCCATGATTTTACTTTCGGGAACGAATTCGAATTTTGGACCAATATAATCATCTGGTACTACCCATGCTTCTGTAACAGCTGTAGCCGTATTGCCACATGCATCTGTAGCTGTCCATACCTTAAAAATATCATAGCCGTATCCATTATTGCAATCGTCCACCACTGCACCATCGTTCAATGTTTCCACACAAGTGATGGTAACATCATCACAATCATCTGTTGCTATGGCTAGCGGAATATCGACAAGGTCAGAGCAGAAGAAAGTAAGATTTTCTGGTACGAATGTGAATACTGGAGGTGTATTATCCGCTGGTATATTATAGGTCACGGTCTCTGTAGTTATATTATTGGCTCCATCAGTAGCTGTCACTTCGTAGATATAAGTATAGCCTGTATTACAAGATCCTGATTGTGAAACAAGGTTGACCACAACGGTGACCTGTCCACTATCGTCGGTGGCAATAATATCATTTGGATCCAGCACACCATCACATCCTACTTCTGCAGGAATAAAGGTAATAACCGGAGGTGTATTGTCTAACTCTCCAAAGGTTACGGATACTGATGTACTGTTTCCACAAGCATCTGTAGCCGTATAGGTTCTTATCGTTTGTCCACCGTTGGTAACATCCATAGTAGTAATAGTCACTTCACTGCAAGCATCCTCAGCCATGGCTTCTTCATTGATATTTGTTGGTACAAATGTGAATACTGGTGGTGTATTGTCAGAGATATTAATATTGAATGTTTGGGTAGATTCATTGCCACAAGCATCTACAGCAATGAAAATGACCTCGATTGGATCTTCGTAACAAGTGTTACTAAGGTCTAGTGAATTAAGATCAAAATTATTTGTCAGACTCACAGCTGAGCAAACATCAGAAGCATCAATTCCTCCATTATTAGAAAGCCAATCTTGTATGCTAGCGGTGATATTTTCATCACACTCCACATCCAAATTATCGCCACCATTCATCAAAGGAGCTGTATTGTCTATAATGGTAAATGTAGCTGTCACATTGGTTTGTTGACCACACTCATCTGTACCGATAAATGTAACTATGGTAGAAGCTTCTTCACATTGGTTATTCAGACTTGGTGCGACAGGAGATACCGGATCTGTTGTCCATGATATGCCACCACAAGCTAATACTTGAGCACCCGCCTGAGTAGCTATGAAGTTATCAAAAGTAGCATTGAGATCATCATCGCAATCGATTACCTGGTCACTTGGAGCGATACTTATGGTAGGTTCTGAATCGTTGAGCACTTTGAATACACCTGAGGTAATGTTGGTATTACCACATGCATCTGAGGCAATAAACTCTATAGTCAGTCCATCCTCATCTGCACAAGACACAAAGTATTCTGGGTTTGCAGGATTGGTACTAAAGGTAGTCGCTGAGCAGTAATCAAAAGCTATGGCTCCACCATTGTCTGCAATATAAGCTTGAAAGATCGAGTCTGCATTTTGCGAGCAATTGACCCACTTATCTTTTGCTTGGCTGGCAATTTTTGGCCCTTCGCTTTTTATTACATTTATAGCAGCTCGACAGGTGTTAATTCTACCACACGCGTCTGTAGCAGTGATCACAATTTCTTGCGATCTGAATACAGATTCATCGCATACATCTATAAAATTATCTTCATCAAAATCTGTTTTGAGATTCATTCTATTACCACAAGTGCTAAATACACTTAAAGTATCTAACCAATTGTCGATGGTCGAATCAATACCATCTCCACATTCAATATCTAATGCTTCGATTCTGCATTCTTCTAGAGGCTCACTGATGTCATATATAAACTCAGGTTTATTTCCATATACAGTAAAGGATAAGGTACACTCTCCTACTCTACCACACTCATCTGTAACGGTGATAGGATAATGGAGACAGGTAAGATCACATTCCAAACCGAGAGAAGAATCATTAATTTGTGGTTCGCCAATATTAAAAGACAATTCGATACCACATGCATTAAGTGCAACGATGTCTTCGACATTTACCACCAAGTCATCTAGGCAGGTCACCAATTGAGTCGGCGCATTACTTAAAGGACAAGCGAGCTCTAAAGGTTCGTCTAATACTGGGTAAGCAATCTGCTGTAGACAGGTTGCCAAATTGCCACATTGATCCTGCAGCCAATATCTTCTTTCTAGAATGCGAGGGTCACCAGCACATCCTAATCCTCCATTTTCATATTCATCAACTCTGATCGCTATACGATCTGTACAAAGGTTATCAACATTTGCACCAGCAGCTATAAACTGAAATATATTATCGTAAGGGTCAGGAACTACTTCATCACATTCTTGTATGACAATATTTCCTGGACAAGCAATAGTTTCATTTGTAAAATCTCTACATGCTAAGCCACCAGCACCTGGAAATCCAGCATTGGTTTGTGTCACCGAAAACTGCCCTACATAGGCAGGAGGTGCATCTCCCTTTACAAATATTATAAAGAACTCCCCTACCATACCAGATAGGGTAATTGTTTCCGCATTTGAAAAAGGGTCAGCACTGCAAGCACTGGGATTGGCTAAAGCACCACATGAGCCAGTAGCTGCTGCCAAACTTGGAAATGGCCCCCAAGCAGCCACACTCAAATTGTTATCGCTATCAAATTTTAAGTCCATAGGTCCTGGCCCTCTTACCTCAGCATAAAAATAGCCCATCACAGATGGTGAAGGAGAAAAGGGAATACATCCATAGCTGTTACCAGGAGTCACAGAAATATTACCACCTAAAGGGTAATCATAGGTATTTAAAATACAAAGTGGTGATGGATCAGCGCAGGTACCTGTTTGACCGACAGCCGAAAAACACAATGCAAATAAAAAGAGTGTAACTAGAAATCTCATAATATTAATTTTCAGTACTGAATAAGAACAAAAATAGGCTCTAAAGGAGCGGAATGCCTTATGGGCTCCCCTAATAAGCAAACCTATAAATGGTCACTAAATATAGTAATAATTTAAGAATTTAAGAAAACAGTTCATACGTCATTAAAATTCAGTGATGTATACAAATTGTTATTGTAACATATAAAAAAAACCTCTCCTCGCAAGCGAGAAGAGGTTGAACAAATGAACTTTGAGACCCCTAGTTCTTCCTCAGGGCAAGCCCTAATTGGAACTAAAAATTTATCTTGAGTGATAGCTAGTTCAAAGCTATTATTCTATTACAATCATCTTATTAGTTGCTGCATACTTAGCAGTTTCTAACTGATAATATAAAACACCATTAGCGTTAAGGGCATTGATATCAAGATTGATTTCATTGTATCCTCTACTAAAGTTATCTGTGATCACTCTTAATTCTTTACCAGAAACATCCATGATTCTTAAAGTTGCTTGCGCAGCTTCAGGAAGGCTGAATCCGATTCTTGTATTTCCTCTGAAAGGATTTGGTTCATTTTGATAAAGAACGAATTCATCATTATTTACCAAAGCACCATTTTCAGATTGAATGTTAAGCGCTACGTTATACTGACCATCATTATTGAAAGCTACAGCTGTTGTATATTGAGAAGTAACTCTTACTTCTTTCGCTACAGTCGATGCTGTCTTAGCTACAAATGAAAGGGAGAACAATTCTGATGCATCAGTATCAACTGTCTTTCCTGAGAATGAATTCCAAGAGAAAGTAAGTATACCTGATTCGATCATAGTATATCCAAAGTTATTTTCCTTTACATCAAGAGATGCTGCATTTACACCAACAAACTCAAGATTGCTAGGATCAAACTCTACTGTGAATTGCATAGCAGACATCTTATCCATACCCGCTACAGAGAAAGGTAAATTCACTGTTTCTCCTACTTCAAGATTTTGATCTTGTACGATCAATTTTGCAGTTGGGTAGAATGATCTAGGTGTTACATCCAAAAGTCTGTTTGCATATGAGTCGCCGTCCAAATCTCCAAGTTTTACACCTAAGAAATTTGCATTAGCATTAGCCGTTAAATCTGTAAAGTCGATAATCTCAGGGAAAGATTCCGCTAATGGATTAGCTGGGTTATTAAATTGGTATTCTGCATCGATAAATCTCCAAGACTTAGCAGATGTGAATTCCTGTATGGAGTATAAGATCATTTGTCTTACTTCAACCAAATCATTAATATCAAGCGTACCATCTCCATTTACATCAGCAGCAATAACCTTATAAGGGCTATCCAATTGCTCCAAACCTAAGATATGTCTAGTTAATAAGATCAAATCGTAAGTAGAAACTCCGTTTGCAGGATTGATATCCTTTGTAGGAAGTATCGCATAATCACCGTGCATATCCAAATCAGAGAATACAAAGAAACCATCTGTCTCTGTAAGGAAAGGATTCATGTTCATGGTATTACTTTCTACCTGAACCATTACATCTTCGATGTCTTCGTCATTTTCGTTGTAAACTCTACCAGATATTTGAGCAGAAGAATTTGTAGCAGATGTACCACAGTTACTTCCATTATCCGTTACACTAATATTTGTTTCGCAAAAATCTGAATTACCAGCAGCATCCGTAACAAATACTCGAACAGGAATTGTAGTTGCAATAGCATTACCATTAGCATCTCTATTCATATCAGCACAAGTAACCACAATATTAGTCTGTGAACTTTCTACACCTGCAGTATTACCTAATGCAGCAGTAACTACTAAATCGCTACTTGGAGTACAGTTATCTAAAGTAGAACCCGCTACAATAAAATCAGAAGCCCAAATCGTTACAGACTGAGCATCGCCATTCATAATAGCAGAAAAAAGATCAACACAGATCAAGGTTGGATTTTTAACATCCTTCACAGAAATAGTAAAGCTACATGTCTCTACATTTCCACAACCATCTCTTGCCTCAACATATGCAGTATGGTTACCTACAGGGTAAACTCCATTGATATTATTTGATGCACCTGTTGCATCAGTATCTGATCCATCAGAATAAAAATCAACTTTCCAGAAATAAGTCAAATCACTACTACAGTTATCTGTAGCAGATACATCTACATTTACATTTCCTGTACAGTTACTTTCAAAAGTTTCGAAGAATCTATTTCCACAATTAGCAAATACTGGCTTCTCTTCATCAACTATATCAATGTTTTGAGTATATCTGAAGTAACCATCACCATCATCTTGGAATTTGTAATCAGAACCAGCAACAGCAATACCACCATCAGTCGCTGTAGAAGGAACAACATCAAGACAAGTGTTTTTAATGGTATACGTTCTAACGATTCTATTGCAAGCACCAGACTGGATCACATAAGTTTCATCTTCAACATTGATTCCTATTTCACCACAAGTAACACCAGAGATAACTGGTTCTCCAACCATGTCTACATTTGCAGAAGCAGCACAATCGTTGATAGTAATATCAGCTGGGAAAGTAACAAAGTAGTTGTAATCAGGTACTACGGTGATGTTCTGTACACATGTAGCAACTCCATTACTTGTGAAAGCGGTAAACTCTCTTTGCATAACTCCAGAACCACAGTCTACTGTGTTAGAGATAATGTCTGAGTCAACAAAATTCACATTACAGTTGTCAAAAGCGTAACCGTCGATACCGCTAGCAGATGATGCATTAGCTATAACCGTACCTGTTGCTTCTACTGCTGTAGATTCTAAACAAGTCACTTCAATATCACTAGGACATACAATACTAGCTCCAACCTTATCCTGCACTTCTACAGATACCATACAAGTGTTTGAGTTTCCTGCTGCATCAACTACACGTAGAACAACCATAAGCTCTTGGCCTACATCCGTACAATCTACCGAAAGGCATGAAGCAAAAGCATCATCTGTATTCATTCTCTTAACCATAGTGCTTGTGATACCACAGTTGTCATATGATCCACTGTCCAAATTGTCAGCACAAACATCAGCAACACCATTGTTTGCATTAGTCAATGAAATAGTTGTCTGCTGATCGCAAATAGCGATAGGTGTAATATCGTCTACGATTTCATAATAAACAGAACAAGCAGCAGAGACATTCAAACATGCATCTGTAGCGAAGTATTCTACCAAGTAATCTCTTGCAGGAAGAGAAACATTATTAGACAAGTCCTGTACTTGAGATACAAGCACATATCCCGTACCAGTTCCGCCTGATGTATAAATATTTGCAGAATAAGACACTGGAGAACTACAAAAATCAGTAGCAACAGGAGGAGTCAATAGACCCGTAAATCCACACTGCCCAGATGGGTTCTCTGAGATAAGTAAGGTATCAGGATTTGCGAAACTCGTAGTTGGACAGTCTGTAAATACAGGAGCAGTAGTATCCTCTATTTTGATCACTTGAGTGAAATCATCAAGCTCAATAGATCCATCACACCAATTTATAACCGTGAAATCACGGATATATTTTTCAGTGTTTCCGCAAAGTTCTGCTACAAGATTTTCACCTGAAGAAACAGTAAACTTACAAGCTGCGTGATTTACATCTGTAATTGGAAGAAACTGTAAATCTCCATCGTTATCAACTTTTGTAAATTCTAAATCGTTTGTAAGATCTGTATCCGTATCGTACAAAGGATTAAGATAGTTAGGTACATATCTAGGATCTAAATTCGCAAGTGTAGTCTGATCGATAGCCGATCCACATTCCACTGTGATAGAAGGTAAAGGGGGGTTTACTGTGGATGGTCTCCATACGTATATAAATTGTTGACATGAACTACTAGAAAATCCGTTTCCATCAGTAGCTGTCCACATGTTTACAGTCACATGATCAATTACAAAACCAGC
>CALJVI010000217.1 GCA_937974575.1 uncultured Saprospiraceae bacterium
GATACCGCCCATCTTGAGTTGCTTTATTTTTTTCTGGTCAAAGACACTCACTTTGAAGCCATGCGTCTTGCCATATTTTTTGATGTCTAGACTGAGCTGTGAAGCTGTTAGATAAGACAAAGGCTCGTTGACCAAATCACGCGCGACATACACCGCTTCACAAGTGGCGATCAAATTTTTTAGCTCCTTAGCGGGCGCAATATCTTGAGTGATCTGTATCGCCTCAAGATGGTTTTTCATATCCTTCTTATCCGTGTAGTATTTCAAAAACTGGTAGTTGGCCAAGACCATCCCTTCGATAAAGTCGAGGACATGATTGCTTTTTCTCTTGTTGACTACAGTTACTTTCTTTGCTTTGTGCTGCTCTAACTTGTGCAGCATTTCAGCACCAAAGATTCTAGCCTCTTCTCTTTGTTCTGCTGGTGTACCAGCTGATTTGAGTATTTGTACGACAATGATTTGTTGGCCTTTTGGGAAAACAACTTGATGGATCTCGTTTTTGATGGCAGATTTCAAGTATTGAATTTCTTCTTTTCCTAGCAATTCGCTCGCCCAACTTAGGTTAGATTTTTCTGCTAAAACAACTAAGTTGTCTTTTTTATTGAAGGATTTGACTATGCTTACTTTGGTGTTCATTCTCAATCTTAATTGGTAATAGTAATCTGACCGTGTATTCTCTTACGTATTAGGCCCTAAAACGATGCGCAAAGATAACATATTTAAGGGTTTATTAGAGATAGCCTAATTTTTATCACAATATTGGGCAAAGCAGGAATATTAGGCTTTTAAACTCATTCTACACTTTTCTGTTTTAGATAATTACTTATTTTCTGATTTTTTTGCATCAAATTTTCGTTAAATTCAGGAAAAATGAGTTGGAGAGGTATAGCTTATATTGATCTTTAAGGCCAATATAACTTTGCATCGGCAGTCATGCTTTGAACTTGAAAAATGCCACATTAAACGGATGCAACATCTTGGTACAGAAAATGGAACTTCATCAATAAAAAATGGGCCATTGTTAATTTAAAAATATGGAAGAAAACAAATCTCAATTGATAATATATCAAACTGAAGATGGGGAGACAAAATTAGATGTTCGTTTTCAAGATGAGACGGTATGGCTTACTCAAAAATTAATGGCCGAGCTGTTTCAAACCACTGTCTCGAACATCAGTTTACACCTTAAAAATATATTTGAAGAAGGAGAATTGGAAGAAAATCGAACTATTAAGAATTTCTTAATAGTTCAAACCGAAGGAAGCCGAGAAGTAAAAAGAAAGCAAATATTTTACAATCTTGACGCCATAATCTCAGTGGGATATCGCATAAAATCCAGCAAACTCAAATTCACTGCTTATCAATTCACTTAAGTTTCCTAATACCTATTAGCTTTGTACTCGATTTATGAAAGCAAAAAAATCATTTGGTCAGCATTTCCTGACCAACGAAGATATTGCAGCAGGTATCGCCGATGGTCTGCTCAGTGACAACGGAACACAAAGCGTGTTGGAGGTAGGACCAGGTAAGGGGATGCTGACTAAGTACCTCATAGACAAGGGCTACGACCTCAAAGTAGTGGAGCTTGACCGCGACATGATACCCATACTACATCGTACTTTTGAGTCCTTGCAAGAACGTATCCTGGAGGTAGATTTTCTAAAGCTAGATCTCAAAGAGGTGTTTGAAGATCAGCCGTTTATGTTGATCGGCAATTATCCTTACAATATTTCTAGTCAGATCGTATTCAAGATGATCGATCATCGGGATCTAGTGCCTCAGATGGTGGGTATGTTCCAAAAGGAAGTGGCTAAGCGTATTGTCGCGACACCGACCTCCAAGGCCTATGGTGTGATCAGCGTATTGACTCAGGCTTATTATGATGGCGAGTACCTTTTTGATGTAGGCCCTGAAAATTTTGACCCACCGCCCAAGGTAGAGTCTGGCGTGATCAGATTGACCCGCAAGAAAGAGGATTTCGACATTATGCATCCCAAATTATTCAAGGCGATCGTCAAGCAGGCGTTCAGCCAGCGTAGGAAGATGCTGCGCAATACCATGAAGTCATTCCTGAAAGACTCCGAGATCTTGGGGGATAAGTTTTTTCAACAACGACCTGAGCGTGTATCCGTAGAGCAGTTTATCTGGCTGATGAATGTAGTGGCTGAACATACGAAGGGGGATCTGGATAAGGAGTCTTAGTCGGTTGATTTGGGGCCTACCACATATAGTAGAGACGCAAGGCATTGCGTCTCTACTATATGCGGTCGCTATGCTGCGTGGCTCGCAATTCTGCTCGGCCCTTCGGTCTTCCTCCTTCCAGTCGTCACCACTCCGCAGCGCTAGTCCGTAAAATTTTCTTGTTTAAGGTTGGATTCTAATTCTTGTTTGCAATGTATTGGTCTACGTTTATTGTTCATATGATACGTGTATAGCATCGAGGTTGAAAACCTCGACGAACGTTTTAAGGTGGATCTTGCGATGCCGTGAATGGTGACGGCATCGCAAGATCTCTATTGTTTTGTTGGTCGATTCGCTGCGCCATCGATCCTATATGCTCATCACGGTTTGCGTCAAATTTGCTCATATGCGCTAATGTTATTCGATTTTTGCTGCTACAGTCATGGCACTCTTCTGGAGTTTTTCGAATAAAGGGTAGCTTTATTTGCTCATATGCCGTATTGTTATTCGATCATTACTGCTAAGTCCTGGCACTCCTCCGGAGTTTTCCGAATAAAGGTCACCTCTATTTGCTCATATGCCGTAATGTTTTTCGATCATTACACTCCTCTGGAGTTCCATAATATGTTGATCCTATTCTTACTACAGTCCTAGCACTCCTCTGGAGTTTTCTGTAGATGGATCCTTTATTAGCTACAGTCCTGGCACTCCTCCGGAGTTTACGAAAGGGTTCATTTTGAAGAATTATGGCTGAAGATGTCGCTGCTCTATGTTCATTACGGTTTTTGTGTATAATGTTGGCTTAGTTGCGACTGGCCGCAGGCCACTAAGCGAGTCGACCAGCGGGAGCAGGACAAGCGGTAGTAGCGGCATGGTATATGGTGGCGGTGGCGGCGACTTTGGCGCCTGTGTGCTGGCAGATATAGCATATAGCGGATGACGCGGTGCCGATGTAATACGGCATGGCCCCTCAAGCATATATTTATAAAGCAGGAGTATTCTGAACTATGCTATTTGATTACCTTTGCAGAAAAAATAGCATGGATCCGAATCAAGAGAAAAGAACAGATGTAAACGAACTTGGAGAGTTTGGACTGATAGACCACTTGACTAAGAAGTTTCCTTTGCTCAATGAGTCCTCCCTGAAGGGAATCGGAGACGATGCGGCGATCATTGAGAATGGGGATATGCTGACGGTGGTCTCTACAGATATGTTGATAGAGGGGATCCACTTTGATATGATGTATACTCCACTCAAGCACCTGGGATACAAGGCTGTAGTAGTGAACGTGTCCGACATCTATGCCATGAATGCTACGCCTAAGCAGATCACTGTGTCCTTAGCTTTTTCTAACCGCTTCTCTGTAGAGGCATTGGAGGAATTGTATGCGGGTATAGAGCTTGCTTGTGAGCGGTATGGGGTGGATCTGGTGGGTGGAGATACGACTTCTTCGCCAAAGGGTTTGTCTATGAGCATCACCGCTATCGGGCAAGTCGCCAAAGGAAAACAGGTATATAGAAATACGGCCAATGTGGGGGACTTGTTTTGTGTGACGGGTGATCTTGGGGCTGCTTATCTGGGATTGCAAATACTGGAAAGAGAGAAGCAAGTGTACTTGGCGGCTCCTGGTGTGAAGCCTGATCTAGGAGAGCAAAGTTATTTGGTAGGTAGACAGCTGAAGCCGGAAGCTCGCAAGGATATGATCGTAGCTTTTGATCAAGCCGGTTTGCTTCCGACATCCATGATAGATATTTCTGATGGATTGGCTTCGGAGCTTTTTCATATTTGTTCGCAGTCGGGTGTGGGTGCTTTTGTAGAAGAGTCTGGCGTACCGATACATCCTGATACAGAGGTGCAAGCCATCGACTTTAAGATAGATCCGATCACTTGCGCACTGAGTGGAGGAGAGGATTATGAGCTGCTCTTTACGATCCGACCTGAGGATGTGGATAAGGTGAAGTATATGCCTGGCATCTATATCATGGGTGAAGTAGTGCCTAAGAAAGATGGCATTAAGCTGCATACTAAAGGGGGGAATATCCACCCGATCACGGCGCAGGGTTGGAAGCATTTTTAGGAAACCTCAATATTACTGCTAGTTTAGAGTTCTTTATTTCTTTAATTTGGATTTTGAATAGCTAAATAATAGTCCAAATTGGAACTAAAAAATATAAAAATGAATTAATCATTAGCAAGCTGTAACTAACCTAAATTGGAAAAAAACTATGAATTCTTACCAAGATTGGAAAAAAGAAAACCCGAATGGAACAATAAATGACTTCTACAAACACAATCCTCAAGTTAGTAATAGGCATGTAGAAAACGTTCAATTTCAAAACCCTAACGCAGTAAATAGTTATCACGGCGCACAACAACCTATTATAATAAATCAAATAATTAAAGCCTCACCTGAATTTGATTTACTTAATATTATTGTTTCAATTGTTGCTATGGGATCTTTACTATTATCCTGGATTGATGCAAGTTATCTTTCTATTTCTGTAATAAAGTTAAATGGTTTTGATTTGCACGAAATGGTGAAAATAATGAATGCTTTTCAAGGGAGTGAATCAAATATCTTTTTAATCAATTCATTCTATTTGATACCTGGGGGTGCTTTTTTTGTATTAGTTGGTGAATTGATTAAAAAGGAATCAGTAGTAATTATTGGTCAAGTAATTAATATTTTGGCTATTGGCCTTTGGAGTTATCTCTTTTGGAATGTTACTAAAGAACAAGGCTCTTATGATTTGATAGGTATTGGATTTTATGTAGCTCTAGCTTGTGGAATTGTATATTTAATTAAGCTATTTTCAGATTAATAGTTTAATGATTATTATTCTAGTTTCTTAGTTTTTGGTTGATAATAACTTATTCTTCGAATAATTGATAAAACGGAAAAGATCACTTAATATTGAGATAGAAACGGATGTAAATTCTGACAAATTTAGGCTTTAGAATTCGCTATTATCAAGGCGGGTAGATCCAATGATACTCCTAAATAATCGACCTATAGTGCCTTAGAATAATTAAAATCGCAGATACGAAAAGGATCAAGAAATGGCAACGGAAAAAACATGCAGATATACGAGCCCGTCAAACATCGCCCTGATAAAATACTGGGGTAAGTATGGGAGACAATATCCTCGTAATGCATCAATCAGTTTGACGCTAGACAGTGCCTACTCCGATACGAGTGTGGTCTATGAGGAGCGTGCGCATGCAGGAAAGGAGGTGTCAATTGACTTTTATTTTGAGGGTGAAAAGAATGCAGCTTTTCAAGTTAAGTTGGAAAAATATCTCAACAGTATCATCGATGAAGTTTCCTTTTTGAGGACACATCATCTGACTATCCGATCTACCAATTCTTTTCCGCATTCGGCAGGGATTGCATCTTCTGCTTCGGCGATGAGTGCAGTAGCGATGTGCTTGTGTCGGATAGAAAATGAAATAGGAAAGCCGTTTGATAGTGAGGCTGCTTTGTTAAATAAAGCCTCTTATCTGGCTCGATTGGGCAGTGGCTCGGCATGCAGGTCAGTATATCCTGTGGCAGCAGTTTGGGGCGCTCATCCTTCTATAGAGGGAGCGACGAATGACTATGCGATACCCTATGCAGAACATCTAGATCCAGTGTTTCATACCTACAAAAATGATATCCTGATCATCAGTCGTAAAGAGAAGAAAGTAAGTAGTACACAGGGGCATGCTTTGATGGAAGGCAATGTATACGCTGCTAGTCGATATACGCAAGCGGAGCAAAGAATGACTCGCTTGCTAGACGTAATGAAGGCTGGAGATCTGGAAGAGTTTGGGGCTATCGTAGAAGGGGAGGCTCTGAGTCTGCACGCTATGATGATGGCGGCGGATAATCCTTTCACCTTATTGGAGCCCAATACACTGGAAGCTATAAGTCGACTACAGGCTTATCGTGAGGAGAGCAAGGTTCCCGTATATTTTTCATTGGATGCAGGGCCCAATCCGCATGTGCTTTATCCAGCGGAGTATCAGGATCAGGTGCAAGAATTTATTAAGCGTGAAATGCAGTCGCTTTGTCATGAAGGTATGGTGATTGGAGATCAGGTGGGGCAGGGGCCGAAGGAGGTGAGGTAGGGGTTTGTTTATTTGTTAATTCGTGTATCTGTTAATCTGTTTTCTGTTTTTCTAGCCTTTTGCTTCTAGCCTTTTTGCTTTCTGCTCATCACCATTTAACTTTCTGTTATGAAACTATCCACTTTGAAATCGTGTTTTCCAAGTATGAAGTATTTTATCTACACCCTGGTATTTGTGTTTAATTTGACAGCTTGCTATGCGCAACAAGCAGAGAGAACAGCGCACTGTGATAATCCTGCTTTTGATGCAAAGGTAGAATCCTTGATTAAATTTTCAGTACCCACTGTAAGTGTAGATCAGCTGAAGGAAATGGAGGGCGTAGTGATAGCAGATGCACGCGAAGAA
>CALJVI010000218.1 GCA_937974575.1 uncultured Saprospiraceae bacterium
ATTTACGTTCTCATTAAATTCTACATCATTGATACTCCCTCCAAATATCAATTTGGTGAAAATATATTTCCCTTCTCTAAGTTTAATCGGCAAGGTCAAATGGACACTTGGACTGAAGCCCGGCAAGGTATTGTATTCAGGGATAATAGGGTCGGGAATAAATTTTTCGCTGGTACCTAGTCGGATTTCTAGTCTTGAATTTTTAGCAAAATCGCAATCTAAACTTTGTGCTGAAAGCGAGAAAAAAAATAATTTGAAGAATAAAACGGATATTAAAAGTCTTTTCATTTAGCCATCTAGTTTCTTAAAATTACTAATTAAATCGAATGTACAATTGCGGCAAAAATATTTAACAAAAAAATAAGAGTCTACTAAATCAATGCAGCTTTTCTAGTGAATCCATTTTATTCTTGGAATACTACCAAGATCAAAGATAAGATATTGAAGATGCGGTGGCATATTGGATAGAAGATGCGGTAAATGATATAATCGAAGAAGACAGATTTAGAGGACTAACACAGATAAGATATTTTAAATCTAAGCAGTACATTAATCAAAGATGGTCATCTATTCGATATTTATATATTAGTATTCTTTACATACAGAAAACTTGATTTCCTTAACACAAATATTTTTATTTGTAAAGACATTAGTATAATTTTCACATATGGACGGCAATAACACTTGGCTTCTGAAGAATTCACCTCCCCAAATAGATATACAGACAAAAAAAGTATTAAAAAGCTTATCTAAAGCACATGCTGCTCTCGCAGAATTGAAGGGAATAGTTCTAAGTATTCCAAATCAAAATATATTGATTAATACACTTTATCCTCCCGTCGTGGGACAGCAACAAGATCTTTGAGAAACGATTGAAGATAAGGTGGCAGATTGGACCGGAGATGAGGTGATCATAAGGGAAATATTTTCACCTCTTAATGGTAAAAATTATTCCCAATCTAGAATGCAAATCAAGTAAGGTAGTTTTCAAATAATAATTTGTGCTTACTCCTAAGAAGATCGAAAAGTACTTTAACCCATAAGATCCTAGAAAATTAGCATTAAAGCCTACATCCCAAAACTGCCTATCATATGTACCTCCAAGTTCTATTGCTGGTACTTGTAACCACGACCTTCTAATAGAAGAGTTTATCGTACTAACACCAATACCAAAAGATCCTCCTGGCTGCCTATTCTTTACTGCAATTAGGTTGTACATAAAAGTGTAGTCAAATTTTAAATAGCTAATTCCTAAAAACTCTTCTCCACCTTTTTTTAAAAGTTTTTTCCCATAACCCGTATGAACTGAAAAAAGGTGCTCTAGTGTATTGGGGCTGACTGTAACAAAAAAGCTTTGGCCGAAACTTTCAAAATCTCCACCAGTTATAGGATTATATACTAAAGAGGTTGCATCCGTAAATTCAAGAAAAGAATGACTTGAAAAAGACAACCCACCTCCAATACTAATTGACTGTGAATAAACATTCAGATAAAAGAAATGAAGAATAACAAAAATAAAAAAATGAGATCGCTTCATAAAATTAAAAACTAAAAACACGTAGTAATTACAACTCTAACAAGTCATAATTACTACGCAAATTAATATGACTTATAATTTAGTTACAAATTGCATCAGCGCAAACTTGGCCGCCTGCGACTGTTAAATTCTCCCATGTACCTTCAATTATCTGAAGACATTGCGGAACAAAAATACCATCCGGAATCCAACCAGGAGGACAGTTTCCATTCACTGGAGGTTGGCTTAAATATATTGTCCCATTAGGATGTGTTAGAACAGTGATTCCTTCAATAAAATCTGTACAACACTGAAATCCGTTATTTACATTATTTACAAATACATCTGGATTTGGACAAGTTGGGTTATTGCATTCAGGTGGTGGCTTAGAGAAACAATCTCCACCACAAAAAATCAATGCTTCGGCCAAAATAATACCAAGAGTAATCGCTAAACACGGATACAAGGCTAACCCAAATGTTGCAATCGCAGCACCCGAGCAAAAAGCTAATGCAGCAACCACTGTTATCGCGGCAAAAAAACCAATTTTAATATCATTCCTGTGTAGACAATCAAGACATTCTCTCCATCCTCGTTCATCATTGTTTATAACCAAACTATTTGCTTGTAACATTTCAAAAGCTAGAGTAGATATATTCTCCATTCTCAACTTTTCTTCACTACTCAAATTTCTTTCCTTAAGTTTAGATTTAAAAGAAGTAAGAATATTAAGAGCTTCACTACGGTCATTACTAAACAGATCAGTGTCTAATTGAAAAAGCAATTTTGTTTCTTTCTTAGAGATTTTACCCCGATTTGAAAGGATCTCTAGATAAGGTTTTAATGTATTACTGGTAGACACAAACATATATTCGCTCATGATATCATCTAATTCCTGACTATCCAAAAGGTTATCATTACCTAATAAAGCCATTTGTCCATTAACAAAATCAGTGATTTCATCCGCATTCGCCCTTCCTGTTTCAATTGCAAATTCATGCATACTTTCCATAACTGATGCTAGATCTGGTTGTCTGTTAGATTCAGAATTACTGACGGTCCTTTTAAGCTCCGATGGTGATGAGTTATTCGGCAGTAATAAATTATCTGTTTCACAGCTAAACATAAAAATGGTCAATGTCATTAGATAACACAATAATCTAGTAGAGAATCCTAATTGGTACTTAAGAGCTGGTTGATGGTTGATGGTTGGTGGTTGGTGGTTGGTGGTTGGTGGTTGGTGGTTGGTGGTTGGTGGTTGGTGGTTGACATAAATTTAATATTTAAAAGTGGTTAATAATCTAAGTTATTGTTACGATTTAGACTCTCGTAACTTTTTCAAATATAAAACTAATTATTGTATTTCCTAGAAATAAAATATATTTTCCCAAATCCCACAAAACAATTAGACTCTCATCGCGACACGCCGCAGGCGTCAAAGCACGGCAAAGCCGGAGGCGCGCAGAGGTGAGGGACTGCAGTGGTATCGCCCTCCTTCGGGCGGTAGTAACGGAAGCCCCGACGCCGTCCCGCCTTTTTTGCGGGACTGGCGGCACCCCCAAATAAGAATACAGCCCCAAACCAAAAAGAGCCAAGTATCACTACTCAGCTCTTTCCTAATTACTTGTTATTCTTATATCTTAAAACGGATATGCGTTTTCGGCGATCACGATTTCTGCGATCTTGCGGCGCAGCTTCATCACATTGACAGGAGGATAAGCAGTGAATCGCTTGAGTCCCAAGATAAATGTCTTGATCAAATCTTCTTCTGCAAATGAAGCTATAGCGTCAGTTGCATTCTTTCTTAACCTATCGTTTGCATCGTGGATAAATACCTTCAAGGCAGCATCGTAGATGTCTTGGTCACAGGCTTTCTTTTCATAGCTACTGAGTTTTTCGACACGCAGCAACATGGATTCTGCATTGAAGCAATCGATCATCATGTCTGCTATATTCATGAGCACTTCTTGCTCTTCTTTGAGGTTGATCTTACCATCCATCTGCATTTTTACAGCAGCACCTGAAACCATCAAGATGGCTTTTTTGAAATCTTTGATGGCTTTCTTTTCGTGGGCATACTTACCACTCATGTCATCCATAGAAGGCATACTTGCCAATTCTTTTTGAACCGCCCATGCTGGTCCTGCCAAATCAAACGCTCCTTTCATCGCACGCTTCAATAGCATGTCGACGATCAACAAACGGTTGATCTCATTGGTACCCTCGTAGATACGTCCGATACGAATATCACGGTACGCCCTAGCTATATTGGTCTCTTCTGAGAAACCCATCCCCCCATGTGTCTGTAGCATCTCATCGACTACATAAGTCGTGATCTCTGATCCTGCTACTTTTAGAATAGAACTTTCTATAGCATACTCCTCTGCGGCTTGAAGCTTCGCTTCTGCAAATGATTTGCCTTCCGCTTTGAGCATTTTTACTTTTTGCTGCATGAGATCAGACACTCTATATAAAGTACTTATTCCTGCAAAAGTTTGTATCGCAGACTCCGCGAGCTTGTGCTTGATCGCACCAAAGTTGGAGATCGGCTTACCAAACTGGATACGCTCGTTGGCATACTGTACACCTTCGTTTATGATTTGCTTTGCGCCTCCTAGAGAAAGTGCGCCTAGTTTAAATCTACCTGCGTTCAGCACATTGAAGGCTATAAGGTGCCCCTTACCAACATCTCCAAGTAAGTTTTCCACAGGAATCTTTACATTCTCAAAAAACACTTGTCTTGTAGACGATCCTTTGATTCCTAGCTTTTCCTCCTCTGCTCCATAGGTCATCCCCTCTGCTCCTCGCTCTATGATAAAGCCGGTAAATTTTTCACCATCCACTTGCGCAAATACGATAAACACATCTGCAAAGCCAGCATTGGTGATCCACATCTTTTGGCCATTGATGATATATGACTTCCCATCCTCAGAGAGAACAGCTTTGGTCTTGGCCGCAAGTGCGTCAGAACCAGAACTCGGCTCAGTCAAGCAGTATGATGCCTTGAGATCTCCTGCGCTCAAGCCTGGAAGATATTTTTCTTTTTGTGCCTCTGTACCGAAGTACAAGATCGGCAACATCCCAATACCTGTGTGCGCTGCAAATGTTGTGCAAAAAGAACCCGATGGACCCATCGCTTCACAGATCAGTGTATTGGTATTGGTATCCATCTCCATACCGCCATATTGTTCTGGCATATGCGAACCTATAATACCGAGATCAGCAGCTTTCTTAAGTAATGCTACCGATAGGCCTTCCTCTTGTTTTTCGATTCGAGCCGTATTTGGATAGATTTCATTTTTTAGAAATTCTTCGATCATACCTTTCACCATCAACTGTTCTTCATTGAGGTCTTCTGGTATAAAAGTTTCTTGAGCTGTGGAGTCTTTGATTACAAACTCGCCTCCTTTCAATAAGAGGTCCTCTGCGGTGATTTCTGGATTCTTTGTCATTTTTACTATGTATTAGGTATTCAGTTGTAATGCATTAAACGCTTTATAAGCAAAGCGAATATTCGCTAATATATATAGAATTTTTTGAATAGTAAAGCATTATAGCGAATATTCGCTAGTTGGATACCTTTTGTAAGACAATATTTATACCAATTGGGTCCAGAAAGTGAGCATTGGTGGGCAGTGTATGCACATCGAAGCCTGCCTATGCAGACGGTCGATTATGTTCTAATCTTGTTGAGCAGCTTATTGAGTGTGCTTGCTTCCTCGGGGCTGAGCTTGCTGTATAGTCGCTCCAGCGTATGGTCCATATTAGTGAGATTTTCGATAAAAGCGACGCCCTCGGGAGAGATGGTGATATCCACTAGACGTTTGTCCTTTTCACAAGCGCTACGATCTACCCAACCTTTGGTGCAGAGTCGCTCTACCAATCTGGATGTATCGGCCATGGGTTCTATCATTCGTTCACGAATGACGGAGGTGCTCAATGGCTTTTGAGCGCCCTTCAGAATTTTGAGTACGTTGTATTGCTGCAAGGTAATCCCGTAGGGTTTGAGAAAATTCCTGAGTTCACTCTCTACTTTGTGGTAGCTTTGGATGATGCTCTTTATCAAGTTTGATTTCTTGAATGTATCATTTGACGCTTGGTACATAATTCTATTTTTTTTAGAGAGTCAATTATCTTAATCCTGCTTGCAGTACTTTGGCTTGCATTTCTTTTCTCGCAAAGAAGATTCTACTCTTGATCGTTCCTAGCGGAGTCTCTAGCGCATCTGCTACCTCCTGATAACTCATACCTAGATAGTTCATCCAAAACGGTTGGCGTAGTTTTTCATCCAGCTGATCTAGCATGGCCATCAACTCTTGCATCGCCATATTACTTTCGCCACCATTGGCAGCGACTGTTCTAGTATTGGTGATCATTTCTATACTATTGTCCGCTACAGTCTTGACTTTGCTACGTTTCTTTCTTCGGTACTCATTGATAAAAGTGTTGCGCATCAGCGTGAGTATCCAAGCTTTGAAGTTGGTCCCAATTCTGAATTTGTCTTTATTTTTCAAGGCTTTAAAAACCGTTTCTTGAAAAAGGTCTCGGCTATCTTCCATATCTCTCGTCAGGCTAAGTGCAAAATTGCTTAGCGGGGAGCTGATAGCATCTATCTGGGTATAAAAATCATTTGTAGACATAAGATTGAATTTTAATTGTTTGATGTTATAACATCGGTGTTGTAACATTTGTTGTTGCTCACCTACATTTTTTATGTTTTTTTTGAGATTTTTATCTTTTACACTTCATATTTAGCTTGTGAAAAACATTGGAGCTGATACTTTGGGAAGGCCGCTGCAGGTGTGTCAAAAGATATTTTGTTTTCCTTTGCTTTGGCTTTTATTCTTGAGGGGCCATCACGCTAAAAAAAGCGTGACCGGGCTATACATCACTCCGCTTTGCTTCGGTGCTACGCACATCCTGACATTCCGCTCCGCTTCAGTCAGGATTGACTCCTATCCCTTGTCCAAAAAAAGTGCTTGCCTACAACCGGGAGATTGTTCTAGTATTATAGCAACTGTATCTCTCCTAGACTCCTTCGGGAGAACGCAGATAACACGGATAAGAACGGATTGGAGTGTTCTTGTCTCATGATCTGTTAAACATATAAGACATGTAAGAAATGCATATAAGATCATAGAAGATTTACATCTATTGAGCTCTTCTCAATTATATCATCATCTCCCTCCATACCAATATCAAAATTCTGAAAATTCTGATTCTTACATTGGAGTGTACCTGTCTCATGATCTGTTAAACATATAAGACTTGTAAGAAATGCATATAAGATCATAGAAGATTTACATCTATTGAGTTCTTCTCAATTATATCAAGATCTCCCTCCACACTTATATCAAAATTCTGAAAATTCTGATTCTTACATTGGAGTGTTCTTGTCTCATGATCTGTTAAACATATAAGAAATGTAAGAAATGCATATAAGATCATAGAAGAATTAAACCATCTATTTATAGAGTTCTTCTCAATTGTGCTTTGATTTCTATTTCTCCAATTTGGTCCTAAATACATAGTACATCTATATCAAAATGGACTAGCGCTGTGCAATGGTGCCGCTCCTTTGCGGCAGTCCGTGCGGAGGCCTGCGGGCAGATCGGGACCGAGGTGAATACCGAGCCATGGAACCTAGCGACCCGGAGCTGGTAGCGGGGCTTGGAGCTAAGGGAAGGCCCCAAATCAATATTCCTATTTCTCTTTTGGGACAAAAAAAAGTAGCTAACAAAATGAATTGCTAGCTACTTTGGATATTCTATATCTTATGTCTGGCCTTAGACGTCTACGTTTGCATATTTTGCATTCTCTTCAATGAAGGCTCTACGGGGTGGTACCTCGTCACCCATCAACATAGAGAATACGCGATCGGCTTCGTTGGCATCATCGATGGTCACTCCTCGCAAGGTACGTGCATCTGGATCCATAGTGGTTTCCCAAAGTTGCTCGGCATTCATCTCACCAAGACCTTTGTAACGCTGTATCTTGACAGTAGTGTCATTCTCTCCATTGGAGTAAGTGTTGATAGCGTTTTGACGTTCCTCTTCATTCCAACAATATACAGATTGTTTTCCTTTACGAATTTGATACAAAGGCGGTGCTGCTACGTATACAAAACCTTGCTCGACAAGCGGCTTCATGTAACGGAACAAGAAGGTCAAAATCAAAGTAACAATATGACTACCATCGACATCGGCATCACACATGATGACTACCTTGTGGTATCTAAGTTTATCTAGGTTGAGTATGCGCTCACCATCTTTCTCCTCGATGCTTACACCCAAGGCAGTGAACATACTCTTGATCTCTTCATTCTCATAGATCTTGTGCTCCATGGCTTTCTCTACGTTGAGAATTTTACCACGCAGCGGTAATATCGCTTGAAAGACACGGTCACGACCTTGCTTGGCAGTCCCACCGGCAGAGTCGCCCTCTACTAGAAATATTTCGCATTCCTTTGGATCTTTGGATGAGCAATCTGATAGTTTACCTGGCAAGCCTCCACCAGCTAATACATTCTTACGCTGAACCATCTCACGTGCTTTACGTGCTGCATTTCTAGCAGTAGCGGCAAGGATCACTTTGTCTACGATGCGCTTGGCCATTTTTGGATTCTCTTCCAAAAATGTTTTGAGTGCCTCTCCTACTGCACGAGAAACGATACCTGTAACTTCTGAATTACCAAGCTCTCCTTTAGTCTGTCCTTTGAACTGTGGCTCGGGAACTTTTACGGATACTACGGCTGTGAGTCCCTCTTTGAAATCATCACTAGAAATCTTGATATCTTTCAACTTGTTGAAGAATCCGTTTTCTTTACCATATTTATCAAATTCTCTAGACACTGCTCTTCGGAATCCAGATACGTGGGTACCTCCTTCACGAGTATTGATATTATTTACAAATGAACGAATTGATTCTGAATAGGAATCATTGTAAGTCATTGCAACTTCTACTTCAACATTCTCTTCTTTACCAAAGACATGAATTGGAGAATCGATAATTTTAGTTTTGCCTTCATCCATAAAAAGGACGAACTCCTTCAATCCACCTTCAGACTTATATTCTATTTTTTTAAACTCGCCTTTATCATCTTTAGCGCGCTCATCAATTAAAATCAACTTGAGCCCTTTGTTGAGGTAGGACAACTCACGCATACGAGTAGCAAGTACCTCAAATTTGTATTCTAAAGTTTCGAATATATTTTTGTCAGGAGTAAAAGTGATAGTAGTACCTGTATGGTCTGAAGTACCAACCTCTTCTACTGGAGTTTGTGGCTTTCCTTCAGAATAAGATTGTGTATAAATCTTTCCATCTCTGTGTACCTCTGCGATAAGTAATTCGGAAAGGGCATTCACACATGAAACCCCTACTCCGTGTAGTCCACCAGATACCTTGTAGGTGTCTTTATCAAACTTACCCCCTGCATGGAGCACTGTCATCACAACTTCTAGAGCTGATTTTTGAAGCTTCTCATGCATCCCTACTGGAATACCACGACCATTATCGGTCACTTTGATGGAGTTGCCTTCTAGGATGTGCATGGTGATCTCAGAACAATGCCCTGCGAGATGCTCATCTATAGAATTATCTACTACCTCCCATACCAAATGGTGCAAACCTTTGGTATCGGTGCTACCGATATACATCCCTGGTCTTTTCCTAACGGCTTCGAGCCCTTCTAGGGCCTGAATATTATTAGCGCCGTAATCAGCACTATTTTTGGGTTTTTTATCTTCACTCATAGTCGTAAAAATACAAAATATTGCTTAGAAAATAAGCACATGACAATGGTTTAAAGTGCAATTATTTAATAAATTATGATTCTGTAAAAGCCTGATAAACAGATTTTTATATTTTTAATCATACATTTTTGCACTCTTTGTGAATTGAGGCTATAGAATTTGTAATTTTATAGTGTGAAAACACGATTTTGGTGCCTTATTTTTCCTTTCCTATTTATCCAAATAACACTATTTGGGCAAGAATATGCTATAACTAAATATACCAAATCAGAAGGACTTCCGAGCAACTACTGTTACAACACTGTGCAAGATGATGCCGGTTTTTTATGGATCTGCACTGAAGCAGGCATATGCACTTTCGATGGCAATAATTTTCAAACAGATCTATTTCCTGAGTTATTCAACAAGGAGATTATCAGGATCAAGAAAGATAAGAAAGGTCGAATTTGGCTCCTCGCGTTATCTGGAGAGGTATATTATATAGTAAAAAGCAAGCTGCATAGACTAGATTTTCCAAATCTTGGGCCGAAAAATAAAAAAATCTATATGACCCTCGATGGACTTGGACATCTATGGCTATCGGAAGGAAACGGATTTGATGCTACAGGTTTCAGTATTGATGATCTACAGATAAAATACAAAGTACATACATTTGAAGAGCATGTTAAAGTACTAAAGGAGCTAGGCGTTTTAAGCTCTTTAGAGTCCACACGGGTAGAAAATGACCGTCTTAGTTTTTCTCAGCAAGAGAAGAAAATTTCATTTTCAAAATTTAATATTCATAAATTTTTCTCTGATGCCTTGCGGTATGATGATCAGAAAACAATTTTTACCTATGAGCAAAAAATGTTTTACTTTGACTATTCTACTTCAAGTTTTCATAGAATACTTGAGAAGTATCAAAGCTATTTAAACTCAAATATCATCAACTTTGAACTAGACAACCATAAAAATCTTTGGGTAGCTACGAAAAATGGATTTTTCAGAATAAAAGATCCGCTATCTGAAGATGCCCATCTTGATGAATATTTCACTGATGCGAGAGGAGCTAGTGTAACTGTGGACAATCAAAATAACCTTTGGATTTCCACATTGAGTAATGGTTTAATCAA
>CALJVI010000219.1 GCA_937974575.1 uncultured Saprospiraceae bacterium
CATATACCATCTCCCCTCCTACGGGCATCAAGAAAGCTAAGATCAACAAGATCCTCAAGCACCTGATGAACATACCAGAGGAGATCAATACGATCAGCAAGGTACAGCGACTGCTCAAAGGAGCGAAAAAATTAATAGACGTGGAAAAAATGGATTGGGCATTGGCAGAGTTACTTGCTTATGGTTCCATCCTGCTAGAGAATAAGGATGTACGTATGTCTGGACAAGATGTCAAGCGAGGTACCTTCTCTCATCGTCATGCTGTCTTCTCGGATATGGACACTGGCGAAGAGTACAACCGTCTTAACAGCATCCAAAAGAAACAAGGTAAATATAGAATATACAACTCTCTACTTTCGGAGTTTGCTGTACTCGGGTTTGAGTATGGTTACTCACTTGCCTCTCCTAATTCATTAGTCGTATGGGAAGCGCAGTTTGGAGATTTTTATAATGGTGCGCAATCTATGGTCGATCAGTTTATCTCAGCCGGAGAGTCCAAGTGGAGAAGGATGAGTGGCCTAGTTATGCTATTGCCTCACGGATATGAAGGTCAAGGGCCTGAGCATTCCAGTGCAAGATTTGAACGTTTCTTGCAGATGGCAGGCGACTTCAATATGATCATCACTAACATTAGTACTCCTGCCAATTTTTTCCACGCACTAAGAAGACAGTTGGCTCTAGACTACCGTAAGCCACTGATCAATATGTCGCCCAAGTCTTTACTGAGGCACCCACTAGCGGTATCTCCGATCGAAGCTTTTGATGACAGTGTTGAAAATTCTTTCTACGAATACTATGACGATCCTGACTTCACAAGCAGAACATCAAAGAATGTAAAGCGTCTTTTACTTTGTACAGGAAAAATCTACTACGATCTACTAGAGCGTAAGCGTGAGTTAGATAATAAAACTACTGCTATCGTAAGAGTGGAGCAGCTGTATCCATTCCCAAAAGATATGATCAACAAGATCATGAAAAAGTACAAAAACGCAGAGCAATACTGGGTACAGGAAGAATCAGAAAATATGGGGGCATGGCAGTTTGTCTACATGCAATATCCTGATCTGAAGGTGATCTCTAGAAAGGCTTCAGCTTCTCCTGCAACCGGATTTAAGAAGGTGCATGAAGCGCAGCAAGAAGATATCTTGAAGAGAGCGTTTAAGAAATAAGTACACCATTAGTAATACATTTTCAAAGCACCTAAGATTTTCTTAGGTGCTTTGTTTGTTTTAGGGACACTTTGGTGATTCGGTATTTATTGCGTGTGTAGCTGTAAGTGATTTGGGTTCTCGTAGAGGGCGTAAAGACTATTCTTTGGTATTCCTTCATTCAGAATTTAATACCACTACTCTATTTTATATCTTTGCATTAGGAAGATAAGCTTTGCGATCTTTGCGTATTTTTATCTTTGCGCACTTTGCGTAAAACGAACACCACAGAACAGCCATACATTTTAAATCAATAAGCAATGACTCCACTAGAAGGCATAGAGCTCACCTCCGTTATACTTAGTCTCACCTTCCTTATACTCCTTATCCGTGAAAACAAATGGTGCTGGCCCTTCGGCATCGTTTCTTCCATACTTACCATTTACGTTGTTTATCAATACAAGCTTTATTCAGAAGCTGTACTTTACATATATTATGTCCTCATCGGTATATACGGCTGGTACGTGTGGAACAATCGCAGCAAAGAAAAACTGCAGGTCAAGACTTGGTCTTGGATGACGCACATTCCTATTTTGGTCATCGGTTCTATTTTGAGTTATCTCTTAGGTTTATTTTTTCTAACCCAGACCGATGCTGAACGTAGCTATGTAGATTCGACAACGACGATATTTAGTTTCATCGCCAGCTACATGGAGGCACACAAAATATTCTCCAGTTGGATCTTCTGGATATTCATCAATGGCACTTCTATCTGGCTATACTACGATCGTGGACTCATGATGTATGCCGTGATGATGGTCATCTATTTTGGAGTTTCTATTTATGGCTTGCTTGATTGGGGGAAAAAGAGCGGAGCTTTTTTAAATTCGCAATGAACAATTTGCAATTTGCAATTATCGTTAGTAATTAGCATTAAAAATTGTACGTTGACAATTGATCATGTGCCATCACGGCCTAAGGGCGTGACCGAGTCGTCCGTTCCTATCGCGAAGGTGCGATACCACTTCCACCTCTTGTCTCTAACGCGCTCCGCTTGTCGAGCTACTGGCCTGCGGCCTTTCGCGATGCACAAAATTAGGCGTGCGTTTTTTTAACCATATAAGACATTTAAGAAACACATATAAGCACATGTAAGAAACCTTGCTCCTTTGTAGCAAGAGCCATCTACAAAGATCAATACCTCACTCCTACCGAAATACTAATCCTGAAAATTCTTCAATTCTGTGAATTCTGATTCTTACAGGAGAGGAGCGTGTTCCTTAAACATATAAGACATTTAAGAAACACATATAAGCGCATGAAAGAAACCTTGCTCCTTTGTAGCAAGAGCCATTTACATAGATCAATACCTTATTCCTACCAAAATACAAATCCTGAAAATTCTTCAATTCTGTGAATTCTGATTCCTACAGGAGAGGAGCGTGTTCTTTAAACATATAAGACATTTAAGAAACACATATAAGCACATGTAAGAAACCTTACTCCTT
This sequence comes from uncultured Saprospiraceae bacterium, assembly GCA_937974575.1. Lineage (GTDB taxonomy): Bacteria > Bacteroidota > Bacteroidia > Chitinophagales > Saprospiraceae > JALZVN01. Next base: position 2,657 of record CALJVI010000219.1, read on the forward strand.
TATAGCAAGAGCCATCTACAAAGATCAATACCTTACTCCTACCGAAATACTAGTCCTGAAAATTCTTCAATTCTGTGAATTCTGATTCCTACAGGAGAGGAGCGTGTTCTTTAAACATATAAGACATTTAAGAAACACATATAAGCACATGAAAGAAACCTTACTCCTTTATAGCAAGAGCCATCTACAAAGATCAATACCTCACTCCTACCGAAATACAAATTCTAAAAATTCTGTAATTCTGTGAATTCTGATTCTGACAGGAGAGGAGCGTGTTCTTTAACCATATAAGACATTTAAGAAACACTTATAAGCACATGAAAGAAACCTTGCTCCTTTGTAGCAAGAGCCATCTACATAGATCAATACCTCACTCCTACCGAAATACTAATCCTGAAAATTCTTAAATTCTGTGAATTCTGATTCTTACAGGAGAGGAGCGTGTTCTTTAAACATATAAGACATTTAAGAAACACATATAAGCACATGAAAGAAACCTTACTCCTTTGTAGCAAGAGCATCTACAAAGATCAATACCTCACTCCTACCAAAAAACTAATCCTGAAAATTCTTTAATTCTGTAAATTCTGATTCTTACGGTAGAGGAGCGTGTTCTTTAACCATATAAGACA
>CALJVI010000220.1 GCA_937974575.1 uncultured Saprospiraceae bacterium
GGATCTCCAGCATTAGGATCTTCTCCACAGCTTACAGAAATCTGAGTATTTTCTAGCGTACAAACAGGTCCTGATTTGTCCTCTGCATTTATGAACCCCCAACAGTAGGTACCACTCGCACTATTTGGAGTAGATGGTGTATACATAATTTGCACCTCATACATACCTGGAGCAGAAATAATATCATTTGTTGAGCCTAAAATATTCACAGTGTACTGTGACTCATCTGCACATTCTGCTTCAAGTAACATACCTGGTGTAATTTGCATTTCGCAGAATTGGCTTAGCGTTACATTAACAACATCGTCACAAGCCATTATTGGCTCTATTACAACTTGCTTTTCACAAGAAACTACTGTGCCAGCACAGTCAGTTAATGAGTATGTTATTACGTGTGTACCAACAGGTGCATTTGCAGCAATTGCTACACTTCCATTTGCATTTGCTGAGGCAAATCCTGTAAGCCCTGCACTTTCTGTAAAAGTTACCGCACTTGCAGCACAAGATCCTGTTACTACTGGAGCTGGTACATCAAATGCAAAAGCTGTACATCCTGTATTATTTGCAGCTGCAAAACTTGGAGCTCCACATTCGATAGTACAACCTTCACAAGTCACATTGATCGTAAGGTCTCTCCAATCACTAATACATTGATGTGAGTAAGTAGCCAAATAAATTTTATTGTTTGCTATACTACATGGCGTTTTAGGAATGTAAGAAACTGTTGTACAGTTGGCTGTAGCTGCACCCGTACCTGCTAAAAAATTTCCTGGTAATCCATCCCACAATTCTGCTTGTGGATACTGTGAATTTCCAGCACTTGTAGCTGCAAAACAAAGTTCAAATGTGTATTTGTTAGCGGGATTAATCGTCAATTCAAACACATTTCCAGATTGTCCAGAAATAGTTGGAATAGTAGTGCAATTACTCGGCAAAGTTGCACTCGCATCAGATACTGTTGGTGCGTTACAAATTTGTGCCACTACTCCTACTTGACCTGCAAATAGGAACAATAGCATCAAAGAAATTTTCCCAACCAAAGAAGTAATACTTCTAATGGGTTGTGAATTAAAATTTGAAGTTGTAGTCCCTGTTTGCTTTGATAAGGGAGCTGTAACGTGCTTCATAATGTTCAAGATTTTAGTGATATAAATAATTTATGTTTTTCATTATTGATACCCATATGAAGCATAGACGCATTAACTGACCAGGTCGTAGAGGTGCAATATCTCTACAAAGAAGACTGATCATGACTACAGCACCAACCAGGAAATACCTTAAGTGAGTGCCAATGCATGTACATCAACAATTAAATTTCTGAAGAGCCTAATATTGAATAACCTGATGGCATGAGTGAGGTAGCAGAAGCTCTACACATTCAATACTGATACTAGCCCACAGAAAATGGGTATATATTATGTCGGTTTATGAAGATGGTTTATATCAGAAATGATATAGCCATAACGATACATTAGAATTTTCCTAATGTGTTTAGTATTGTACTTGGATTATTGTGAGTGGTTGCGCTAAGGATGGTAAAAAAGTGACATAGCTGACGATCAAATGCTCATGATAGCATGCAAATGACTGATTATTAGTCAATTAAGAACCGAAAAAGAAATGTTAAAAAGAATAAAAAAAGGGAACATAACTAAATATGCTCCCCTTTTTACTGATAATTATATATTTATATAAATATCATATGATGCGTTTGCACCATGATTTTTGATATGAAATGATTGGAAAATAACTGTTGAGTAACAAAATCTGTTCAGAAAATTACTGCAGGCAGTAGATGATCTGTCAGAAAAAAAAGGGATTGTAATAATGTGTTGAGTGAGCTTCTGCTAAAAAGTAAACAACTAACAATTGTTCGATTGTTGCGCAAATATACAGTTATATATGTATATGTACGTACCTACTTTGGGGTATTTTTTAACATATTATAGATTTCAGCAATGCATATTTGGGGGCATCCTCAGCCAAAAAAAAGTCTGAGGTCGCTATGTATCCGTAGCTCGGCATTCGCCTCGGTCCTTTGCTTGCCCGACATCCCCAGGCGCGGACTGCTGAGCCTGCACTACCAGGCCTCCCCTACTCAGCACTACTGCACAGCGCTTGTCCAAAAAAAAAGAGTTCAGATATTTATTGTCTACTATAAAAAAGGAGTCTCTAATACCATTTCTGTTTTAGAATATGATCAAGAAACACAATCCTATCAATTGAAATGCGATAAGGATAGAAAGTGCGCCGAATTTTCTCGGCGGTCCCGATTTTTTCATCGGGACGGGAGCGAAGCGGACCACTGCATAGCCTGGCCCGAAGGGATCGCCCAAATAAAAATAGCCCTAACTCAATAAAGAGCTAGAGCTATAAAACTATTACCGTATCTGGTAAAAGATACACCTTAGATTAATCCAAAATGATCATCTTCTTCGTCATCGTGTAGTTAGCAGCATCTATCTGATAGAATAATACTCCTGTCTTCTGTATGTCTTGCTTAGTAAGTACAACTGAATTGTATCCTGCTACTGCTGATAATTGCTTTGTAAAAAGCAACTTACCATCCAAGTCAAATACTGTAAGCATAAGCAACTCGTCTTGTGCTACTTTATAGCCAATCAAAGTTTCAGCATGGAATGGGTTTGGTGAATTTTGATAAACTACAAAACCATTCTTTGCATCTTGCTCAAGAGCACCTTGCACCTGAAGTGAAAGATCATACTCGATACCTTCCGGTGTGTAAGCCATCGCTTCAGTCAATGAAGAGTTGATCGCAAGAAATTCTGCTACAGATAAATCTTCTTTGGCTGTGAAAGTCAAAGTAATCTCTGCAGCTTCATCAAAGTCAACTTCATCATGTGTATACCATGCAAAAGGAATCAATCCTTCAGCAGCATACTTCTGACTCACGTGTCCATCCTTTAATGACAATGCTTGCGAACTAACTTTCTCAAGTGAAGCCAATGTTGGATCGAAGTTTAAGGTAAATTGTACAGCACTCAAAGTAAGCTCTTGGTTGGCGCGTAAGACAACATCAAATGTATTGCCTGCTTTCACAGCTTCATCGGTTGCATGCATCACTAATGATTGTGCTTCTCGTGGAGCAAGATCAGAAGTCAACATCTTAGTCTCTGCAGAACAATCTAAGTCACCGATCTTAACGGCTACGAAGTTTACTTCAGTATCAGATCTAAGTGCTTCCATGCGGTAGGTTTCTGGGATGGTCTCTAACCATGGATTTTGTGGATCTGGAAATATGTAATCGGCATTGACAAATCTCCAAGATGTATTGACTGTAAAGTCATTGATAGCATATAAAATCAACTGTCTCATCTCTACCATATCATTAATGTCAATCTTCTGATCCATATTGATATCTGCTGCTAGTAGTTTGTAAGGACTATCGAGCTCATTGATACCTAATACATGCTGCGCCATAACGACTAAATCAAAAGTAGAAATCCCATTGAGTGGATCGCTTGCTTTGTGTGCCGCTACAGTGTATGCTTGATCTTCTAGACCCTCAAAATTAAATTCTCCTTCTACATCAGTCATACTCATAGGGATCTCAGTGTTCATTAGCTCAACCTCTACTTCTTCTAGTGCTGTGAATTCTTCGTTGAAGACTCGTCCTGCGATGCGGTTTGAAACACATCCAAAAGTGTTATTACCAGAAGAGATTGGACACTCACCCATAGGTTCCATTCCCGTAACGAAGGATTCAAATCTATATTCAATTTCTTCAGCTGGGTTTTGGCTTATTGCAAAAACATTATTTCCAGTCTGTGTTAGAACCAAGGCTTCGGGATTTAAAGAAGCATTAAACATTCGAATAGTAACATCATTCAATACTGTACCATTAAGAAGATTTAGATTTACAGTTATTGTACCCGAACCGTTGATGCAATTTTCTCCAAAACCAATAATATTGGCGTTCATTGCCGGACAACAATCTTTAAATGTAACTGTAGTAATCTTGGTTGTATTCAGGCCACAATCATCGGTCACAGTATAAGAAAATGTCTTAGTCGGATTACCGTCAGAATCTACCCCTTCATCACCAACAAGGGGGCCAGTAATAACGGAGGTATTAATAGCACATGATGAAACTGTAACAACAGGTGATGCTGGCATAAAGGTATTGCGCTCCGCACAATCAACAATAGTATCATTTGCAAAATTCACTATTATAGGTTCGATTTCTACAGTAATTATTTGCATAATAGATGAGCTATTATCGCAATCATCAGTAGCTATAAAGGTTCTTTCAAGAGTAACAGTATTGCAATCTCTTGCAGTTTCAATATCAACTGGAGTCGGAAGAGTAACCGCTCCACATCCATCTGTTGCGGATACTATGCTTGCGTCAGGCAACATTCCGCAATCCACTGTTACAGCTATAGGAGTATTAACAAATGTAGGTGCAGTTGTATCTTCTAAGGTGATTTCTTGTGTGCAGGTAGAGACAATGTCTGTTCCAAGTGAAAGAGAGTATGTTCTAGTCACTGATCCAGAGCCTGTGCACATATCATCACTAATTAATGCTTCATCCGTTGCTGTTACAGTAAAC
>CALJVI010000221.1 GCA_937974575.1 uncultured Saprospiraceae bacterium
TTACTATTGCTCTTTTGGCCGCCTCTGTATAGGTTGGCCGAGTTTTACTGGAATTTGCTTGTTTCTTAGACATATTGTCAAATTTAACAAGTTTATATAAACCATATTCTTGTCAACCTTTTCTGGGCGTATCTACATTGAAAATTGCACATTGAAAATTGCACATTGAAAATTGAACATTAAATATTGATCATTGAAAATTGCACATTGAAAAATTAAACCTAAGCCAGACTTGGCTTATCCTTATCCGGCATCTTACAAACTTCATCGGCAGTCTTACCACAGACATTGCAATCGCCAAACTTGTTTTTGATCATAGGATTGTTGGTAGCACAAGTGCCACGAAAATCTTCCCCTTTAACTACGCCTCTCAAATTGATGAGAACGAAAGAAATCCCGAATGTAAAAAAGATGATACCTAAAACGTATAAAAACTCCATGATCAAATGTCTTTAGTTATTATATATAACAAAATCAGTAGAAATCGGTTTACTTTTGTCAAGCAAATTTAACGACTAATGAATAGCAAAGATACGAAATTAAAAGCTTTTGGACGTCTTCTAGATATCATGGATGACCTGCGTGAAAAATGTCCTTGGGATCGGGAGCAGACCTTTGAGAGCCTACGCAACTTGACCATAGAAGAAACCTATGAGCTGACGGATGCGATATTGGATAAGGACTATGAGGAGATGAAAGGGGAGTTGGGTGATATCATGCTACATCTGGTGTTTTATGGTAAGATAGCCGAGGAGCAGGGCTTATTTGATATTGCGGATAGTATGAACTTTTGCTGTGAGAAGCTGATCCATAGACATCCTCATATATATGGAGATGTGGAAGTAGCGGATGCGGATGAGGTGAAGAAAAACTGGGAGCAGCTCAAGAAGGCGGAAGGGAAGAAGTCGGTACTGTCCGGTGTGCCCAAATCCTTACCGGCATTGGTGAAGGCCTATCGTATGCAAGACAAGACTGCGCAAGTAGGATTTGAATGGGAGAATATCGATCAGGTTTGGGAAAAGGTAAAAGAGGAAGTAGGAGAGCTGCATGAAACGATCAAGGATGCAGAAACACAGGAGCGTAAGGAGGAAGAATTCGGAGATGTATTGTTTTCACTAGTGAATTATGCCCGATTTGCAGGAATAGACCCAGAAACGGCTCTAGCCAAGACGAATATCAAGTTTAAAACTCGATTTGAATATATAGAAGAAAAGGCGCCTAAGTCACTGGAAGATATGACCTTAGCAGAAATGGATGCGCTGTGGAATGAGGCAAAGACCAAATAATACACATATACTGTCTCTAAAAGCATGAAAGTATGCAGTAAACATTGAGAAATAGGTAAAATAGGCATATATTTGCGCTCGCTGTAACTGATCTCAGTGATTACTAACGGTTAAAACTTAAAACATGCCAGTTTACATTACAAAAGAAAAAAGAGAAGAACTCTTTAAAGAGTACGGAGGAAGTGAAAAAAATACAGGTTCTATCGAAGGACAAATAGCTGTATTAACCTTCAGAATCAAGGCCTTATCAGACCATTTACGTATCAACCACAAAGACTACTCTTGCAAAAGAGCATTGCTTACTATGGTTGGAAAGCGTAAAAGATTACTCCAATACCTAGGCCGAAAAGACATCACTCTATATAGAGGGTTGATTGAGAAGCTTGGATTAAGAAAGTAATTCAAAGGGTTTCCCTATTATTGCCGTGTTCCTTAATTAGAACATTTTTTCGAAGCTTATATATTTATATCTAGGCTTTGTGCTTAAAACTTAAGTTTACCTAAAGTTTATAGAGAAGCCCGCAGAAAATACACTAAGACGACAACAAATACGTCTTAGTGTATTTTCTTATTTAGCATGCATTTAAAAATCCTTAGGAGAAGCAATCCTCCAAAAGGTGCGAATATATTAGATAATCAAAATTTAAAATCGAAAACCACATGGGTGTAAAGATTCCAACTACTACTTCATTCAACCTACCAGATGGTAGAGAAGTAATCATTGAAACAGGTAAATTAGCAGACCAAGCTCACGGATCTGTAGTCATCAGAATGGGTGACACCATGGTATTTGCCTCAGTGGTAAGTGCTTACGAACCAAAACCAGGGCAAGGTTTCTTCCCTTTATCAGTAGACTATCAAGAGAAATTTGCTGCAGCTGGAAAAATTCCAGGTAACTTCTTTAGAAGAGAAGCAAGACTTTCAGAATACGAAATACTAACATCTAGATTGGTAGATAGAGCATTGAGACCTCTATTTCCAGATGGATACATGAACGAAACTCAGGTGGTCATCAACTTGATCTCTGCAGACAAAGACGATATGCCAGATGCATTAGCTGCATTGGCTGCATCATCTGCTTTGGCAGTTTCAAATATTCCTTTTGCAGGACCTATCTCAGAAGTAAGAGTAGCGAGAATCAAAGGAGAACTTAAAATCAATCCTAAGAGATCAGAGATGGAAGATGCTGATCTTGATATCATCCTCGCCGCTACATTGGACAATGTAATGATGGTGGAAGGTGAAATGAATGAGGTGTCTGAGGCAGATCTTATCGAAGCGATCAAGTATGGTCACACTGCGATCAAGGTACAGTGTCAAGCACAGTTGGATCTAGCACAGAAAGTAGGGGACAAAGCTACGATCAAGCGTGTTATAGAGCCAGCTCCAGAAAACGAAGAAGCTAAAGCATGGGTAAGAGCATTCGCTCATGATAAGATATATGCAGTCTGCAAAGGTTTCCATGACAAGTTTACTAGAAAAGACGGATTCTCTGCGATCAAGGAAGAGATGAAGACTAAGCTAGCTGAAGAAATGGATGAGGAGCACTTGGCAGAGAACATGGACTTCTACAAGAAGTACCTCGGTAAACTTCAGAAGGAAGTGATCCGTGAAATGGTCATGGCGGAGAACATCAGATTGGATGGTCGTAAGTTGGACGAGGTGAGAGACATATGGTCAGAGGTAAGTTACCTACCATCTGCGCACGGTTCTGCGATCTTCACAAGAGGGGAGACACAAGCGCTTACTTCTATGACCTTGGGTACAAAGACAGATCAAATGTTGATCGACAACGCTTTGAACAACCACTACGAGAGTTTTATATTACACTACAACTTCCCAGCATTATCTGTAGGTGAAGTAAAGATGATGAGAGGACCTGGTCGTCGTGAAGTAGGACACGCAAATCTTGCAGGACGTTCTATCAAGAAAGTGATGCCAGTAGATTATCCTTATACAGTAAGAATAGTTTCTGATATCCTAGAATCAAATGGTTCTTCATCAATGGCAACAGTTTGTGCGGGTTCACTAGCACTCATGGATGCAGGTGTGCCGATCAAAGGAGGTGTATCTGGTATCGCAATGGGTATGGTTTCGGACGGAACTAGAAATGCAATCCTTACAGATATTCTTGGAGATGAGGATGCAGTAGGAGATATGGATTTCAAAGTGACCGGTACTAAGAACGGTATCGTTGCTTGCCAAATGGATATCAAGGTAGACGGTCTACCATATGAAATATTACAACAAGCATTGGATCAAGCTAAGGTCGGTAGATTGCACATCTTGGATGAGATGAACAAGACGATAGCTGCGCCAAATGATGACTATAAGCCACACGCACCACGTTTGATCGAATTGAAGATCGCGAAGAAATTTATCGGAGCAGTGATCGGACCAGGAGGAAAAGTGATTCAAGAATTGCAGCGTGAGACCAATACGATTATCAATATCGAAGAGGTAGATGATCAAGGTATCGTTACGATCTCAAGTTCCAACAGAGATGATATCGATAAAGCTTTGGCTACCATCAAGAAGATCACTTACCAACCAGAAGTGGGCGATGTATATGACGCAAAAGTAGCTTCAGTACAGACATATGGTGTCTTCGTTGACTTTATGGGACAGAGTGGATTGCTTCACGTTTCAGAGATTTCACACACTAGAGTTGATAACGTTGCTGACGTATTCAAAGAAGGTGATGCTGTGAAAGTGAAATTGGTAGGAATCGATCCTAAGTCTGGTAAGTACAGATTGTCTGCAAAGGCACTCGTACCGAAGGATGCATAGTACCAGCTAAATAGTAATAATTAATACTAATACGGAAGAGCAAATCTATTAATTTAGGTTTGCTCTTTTTTGTTTCGGTGTCTCTTTCCTGTTCTTTATTTGGGCGAGCCTTTGCTGGCCGCTACTTATCCCGCACCACCATCCAGCCATCAAAGACCGAGCTATGCAGGACTCCGCTCCGCTGCGGTCCTAGCGGACGCTCGCCAAAAAGGGCGAGCTCCTTACTATCTCTCTCGCGGCTCTGCTGCCAAGCTTAATGTCATATAATAAAGTCCTCTTTGGTGTCTTGAGTATTTGCGTTATTGTGGGACAGAGAAAGAACCGTAAGCGTTTCGTTTTACCACCTAAGTCACCTGAGGCTTTTCTTTTGTGTACAAGACACCTAAGCTTAGTTTGCATGTTCAAAAAAAAATAGCTCTTCTCCGTAAGCGTTTCTTTTTACCACCTAAGATTCCTAAGACTTTTCTTTTGCGAACAAGACACCTAAGCTCCTCTTACTTGTTCAAACAAATTAGCTCTTCTTAGGTGTCTTCAGCACTGTAGCATTGCTTAAGTGTCTTAGGTGGTTTCGCCAGCGTGTGATTCGCCAAGCACGCTAAGCGTTTCGTTTTACCACCTAAGGCACCTGAGACACCTAAGACTTTTCTTTTGTGTACAAGACACCTAAGCTAAGTTTGCTTGTTCAAAAAAAAACAGCTCTTCTCCGTAAGCGTTTCGTTTTACCACCTAAGACACCTGAGGCAGCTTTCTTGTGTTCAAGAAACCTTAGCTGCTTTTACTTGTTCAAAACAAATTGGTTCTTCTTGGGTGTCTTGCACTCGATAACTTAGCTTAG
>CALJVI010000222.1 GCA_937974575.1 uncultured Saprospiraceae bacterium
ATATCGCTGAGGTCAAAAACCATAAGACCTTCTGAACCCTGATCTGCAACCGCATAAGCGTATTTGTCAAAGGTTTTGAAATCTCTCCAAATGCTGTTGGCACCATTGATACCTGGGTAGGAGCCCGTAAACTCTGCAATCCAAGTAGGCGAGCTAGGAGTCGTAATGTCAAAAAAGATCACTTTGGTTCGTGACCCCATAATGGCATATTCATTACCCAACGCATCTGTATATCCCCAGCAGTCATTAAAAGAGTAGCTTGAATTGTCCCAGGTGCCTTCAAGAGTCATGTTAAAGCCTTGACTATAAGTAAGTTGTACGAAATAAAGGAGTACAATCGTAAGAATTGCTTTTTGTTTCATGATTATTGTCTTTCGGTTTAGGTATCGTAAAATAGCTATATACGTCTCAAAGACCAAGCAAATAATCACATTACTAGGTCGTGAAGTGGCAATTTTGACCAAAATCATCTTTGATAAAGCCTTTTATGATGGTTTTTCTATGATGTTAGGTATAGATTTTCAGAAAGTACCTATAAATTTTTGCCGAGTGAGCATAATTTATACCATCGGCGTGGCGAATAGCCTAAGCCCTGCAAACGGAGAGCGCCAGAGGTGAGGGGGTGAAGCGGGGCTCACTTTTTTTCAAGTGAGCAAGAGCGGAACACCCGACGCCGTCCCTTTTCGGGACTGGCGGCACCACCAAATATGAAGCATTCTAAACTTGCTAAAAATAATAGCACTTCAAGGAAACGGTTTGAGAAAAATAGCGTTAATATAAAGGTCTCATTTCATACTTAAATTTATATATTTAAGCTTGTTTGTAAGAGGTCACAAATCTAAAAAATAGAATGTCAGAGGGGTATCAGTCACCAGATAATATTGTTAACTACAAGTTCAGAGAGTTGAAGGTCTATTCTTCTACAGAATGGCTTGCAGATAATAAGAAAAAATATCGTCAGGTGTTTGACCGATACGATACCAGCTACGTTTATGCTGAGCTTTCATTTTTCAATAAGCTTTATGACGAGGAGGATTGGGAAGTAGAGATCGAGCTCAAATGTTTTCAACTCAAAAATGATCGTGTAGAACTATGCAGCCTTCCACTGAAAAAGAAGGTCATATCCAAGTATGATAATGTAGTTTACATACGGGAAGGTTGGGGCAATAAAAAGGAAGGTAAGTTTTGGAAGAAAGGAACCTACTATTGGGAGGCTTGGATAGATGGTGTACAAGTTGCGACGAAGTACTTCTATGTAGAAGAGCCTGAAAACGTGGAGTTGGAATTGGCAAATCCGTATCTCGAAGTGAAGTCCTTTAAGTTGTATGAAGGCCCTTATGATGATGTGATCCAGGAAGAAAGAACCTACTCCAAAGCTTTTAATGCGGAAGAGACCCGATATATCTATGTCGAGATCATTCTGAAAAATCTCAATGCAAAAGCGAATTGGTATTGTGAATTGTTTACCAAGTTCTATAATAATGCTCGAGAATTGAAAGGGCAAGTCGTGCGACTGCAAAGAGTAGATCAAGGCAATGATTTGATAAAGCTCACTGCGGGTTGGGGCTCTAATGTAAAGGGCTCTTGGCGTCAAGATAAATATACTGCGGAGATAGTTTTTATGGATGCAGTCATCGGAATCATTCCTTATCATGTAGGAGAAGTATTTGAAGAGGGTAGTGTACCTGTCCTCATGCCAGATGGTTTTACGCCACTAGTACTAGAAGAAGAAGAGGACTTGAACCTTTCCTTTGATGAGCTTATGGTGAATCTTGATGACCTGATTGGATTGACAGATGTCAAGCAAAAGGTACGTGATCATGCCAACTATATAAAGTTTTTGCAACTGCGAGAGAACAAAGGCTTCAAAGAGGAGGAAGAAATAAATGTGCACTCTGTCTTTATCGGAAACCCTGGTACGGGTAAAACGACGGTGGCTACGATGATGGGTAAGCTGTATAAAAAAATGGGCTTGCTGACCAAAGGTCATGTCCATGAAGTAGATAGGGTAGACCTCGTAGGAGAATACATAGGACAGACAGCACCGAAGGTAAAAGAGAATATCGAAAAAGCAAGAGGTGGTGTTTTATTCATAGATGAGGCATACGCCTTGGCTAGATCCAATGATGATAGCAAAGACTTTGGTCGGGAAGTGATAGAAATTTTGCTCAAAGAAATGTCTAATGGCCCTGGAGATCTAGTAGTCATAGTAGCAGGGTATCCTAAGGAAATGGCCCACTTTTTGGACTCCAATCCGGGTTTGAAATCTAGGTTTAAGTTGTACTTCGAATTTGCAGATTATGTTCCTCAAGAGTTGAAGAAGATTTCAAAATTTGCCTGCATAGAAAAAGAAGTAGTCCTCGAAAAGGATGCTTCTCTCAAAATAGATCAGCTCATCACAGAAGCATATAGATCGCGTGATCGTACATTTGGGAATGCTCGATTTGTGTTTGACATAATTGAAGAGGCCAAATTAAATCTAGGATTGCGTATCATGCAATCTCCCAATCCCAATGTATACACATCTGAAGAGTTGGCACAGATCACACTGAAAGACGTTCAGAATATCAAGCTCAAACGTAAAAAGCAGAAGCCAGAGATACCTGTTGATGAGGAGCTACTGGATGAGGCTTTGGATGAATTGAACAATCTGATCGGTATAAAAAATATAAAGGAACAGATTGCCCAAATGGTCATCTTGGTAAAGTTTTATTTTAGATCTGGCAAGGATGTACTCAATACCTTTAGTATGCACACCGCACTTGTCGGAAATCCAGGTACGGGTAAAACGACTGTTGCTAGAATCCTAGTGAAAATCTATAAAGCCTTGGGTATTCTAGAGCGAGGTCAGATGATCGAAACGGATCGTCAAGGACTCGTAGCAGGCTATGTGGGACAGACGGCGATCAAGACAAATGATAAAATAGAAGAAGCAATAGGTGGTGTTTTATTTATAGATGAGGCCTATGCCTTGACCTCTGCTTCTGGAGACAATAGAGGTGACTTTGGGAGTGAAGCTATTCAGACCATCCTCAAGAGAATGGAAGATCAGCGCGGTGAGTTTTTTGTCTTTGCTGCTGGATACACAGACAATATGGAGAAATTTCTTAAAGCTAATCCCGGCTTGAATTCTCGTTTTGATAAGGTGCTCAAGTTTGAAGATTACTCCCCTAAAGAATTGATGGAGATAGCGGAAACCATGTTTAAGGAGAAGAAATATATCCTAGAGGAAGAGGCAAGAGAACATCTGCAAAATTATCTTTCATATATCTACGATCATCGAGATAAGTATTTTGGAAATGCACGTACTGTAAGAAATGTGGTTTCTGAAACCATAAAGTATCAAAACATCAGACTAGCCGATATGGACTATGTGGATGCTCAAACAGAAAATTTAATTACCCTTGAGGATGCTAGTAAATTCAAGCTCGACAAGAGCGGATTCGTATTCAATAAACGGGGTATTGGTTTTGGTCAGAAGTAGTGCTCAGCTGCATAATCTTTCTTTGTAAATGACTATGCCATACAAGGTCTTAGTGCTTATACTTTTCTGCCAATTTCACACCCGCCATTATCGCCAGATCTAGTCTGTTCTCAAATGGAGGAATAGGGCAGGAGTACTGGTCACTATAAGCGCAATATGGGTGATACGCCTGATTGAAATCCAGTTTTATCTTCCCCCCTTTTGGATACTTTAGATCAAGGTATCGACCTCCGCCGTAAGTAAATTCATCATTGGTCAAATCATAAAATGGAAGAAATAAGGTCTCTTTGTATTTTTGATTTTGGTAGACATTCAAGGTATACTCCTTCCCATCAATCGTAAATGTAGCTATACCATATTGTGTATAGATGGGCAGACGATCCGTAGAGGTGGGCATTTGGAATGGCTTGGCATCGGGTGTTCTTTCAAAACTAGCCTTTATTTTAAATTTCTTATTAGGCACGAAAAACGGATGCCCCTTAAAGTCTGCTACATCCGCAGCAGGAAGGGGAGAGGTCAAAGTGTCTTGGTAATATTTATCCAGATTCTTCTGAAATTTCAATCCCTTCTTTGCCCAAATTTGAGCGGATACAAAAGAAGGGAATAGGCAGGAAACAATAATAAGGATACTAAATAATCTCATAGAAGAAGGCTTTGATAAAAGGTAATAAGCGCAAAGTTACAAATTAGTTGTAATGCATATGCTTCTGATCGCTTTTTTAGATTTATAACCATAGTTTGGTTTTGAATAAGGCCAATGTCCTTTCTTTACCATACTTGTCGGTGGTATTAAAACTGCGTATATATTCGAGCTCTTCATTGGCATGAAGCATCTCTAA
>CALJVI010000223.1 GCA_937974575.1 uncultured Saprospiraceae bacterium
CGTACTCGCAGGTATGTTTACATCTAGGTCCATCTGGATTATCATATTCATCATCGCCTTTATCAAGTGGACCAGGATTGCAAAATTTGTCCGTGCAGAATTGCTTCAGATCCGTGCTGCAGAATATATACAAGCTGCACGTAGCAGTGGTATCAGCGAATTCAAAATACTCATCAGACACGCCCTGCCCAATGCCATGACGCCCATCTATATCACGATGGCTTTCGGCATAGCCAGTGCTATTTTATTGGAAGCAACTATTTCATTTTTAGGGATTGGCATCGAACAGGAAATTATGTCCTGGGGTAAGATGTTGGCACAAGCGAGACAAAAACCAAGTGCCTGGTGGTTGGCATTATTTCCTGGTCTTATGATTTTCGTTTGTGTAGTTTCCTTCAATATCATCGGCGACAAAATCAGAAGTATCTACAGATCCTAGCACATATATTTTCAGGATTACCATTTTGCTGCATTTCTAGTTTTATTTATTTGGGCGGATCCATAGCTCTGCCTGCGCACCATGCTCTGCGCGCTATGGTCGGGCCCCTCCGGACTCGCTACTCGCTCGGTGCTGCGCACTGGTCGCTGCGCGCCCATCCTACATACCCCTTCCGCAAAAAATATTGCCCCCTATTGAAGATCAAATCTTAGTTTGAAAATCATAGCAAAACACATCGCTCGATCTCAGGAAGAGTAACACGATTGTAACAAAAAATACACAACAAATGATTTTCTACACTACAAGGATAATATGTTTTCAACACAATATAAGTTGGACATCATCAGAGAAAGAGCTATACAATTCCTTTGCTGGGGGATACAAATAAAATTTACTGACTAGCCGCATACTGGGTGGTCGAATAAGTTTCTAGATCTATACTTAGCAGCTTTTTCGCTGGCGCCTATCCCACTCAAAGAGGAGGGGAAACCACCTAAGAAGAAGCTAATTTTAATTACACAAGACACCTAAGCCGCTCTATCTTGCAACTGAAAGCTGGTATTTGACTATATAAAATTCAGAAATGTCTAAAGCAACTTAACTACCCAGCAAGCAGATATTCAGATAAAAATTTTATCGGTTAATAGAAGTGCCCGGAAATAAAAATCAACCCTGGAAGGGTGAAACGATTGTAGCATAAAGTGCGCAACAAATGATTTTCAACACTGGAAGGGTGACATGATTTCAACACTATACAAGTTGGACATCGCCAGCGAAGAAGCTATGCTCTCCGTGGTACAAATAAAATTTTTATTAACTAAATAAAAGTGCCCAGAAATAAAATCAACCCTGGAAGGGAGACAAGATTGTAACAAAAAATACATGACAAATGATTTTCAACACTGGAAGGGTGACATGATTTCAACACTATACAAGTTGGACATCGCCAACGAAAGAGCTAGGCAATCCGTTTGCTGGGGGATACAAATAAAATTTTTATTAGCTAAATAGAAGTGCCCAGAAATAAAAATTAACCCTGGAAGGGTGACAAGATTGTAGCATAAAGTGCGCAACAAATGATTTTCAACCCTAGAAGGGTGACATGATTTCTACACGCTACAAGTTGGACATCGCCAGCGAAAAAGCTATGCTATCCGTGGTACAAATAAAATTTTTATTAGCTAAATAAAAGTGCCCAGAAATAAAATCAACCCTGGAAGGGTGACACGATTGTAGCAAAAAGTGCGCAACAAATGATTTTCAACCCTGGAAGGGTGACATGATTTGTACACGCTACAAGTTGGACATCGCCAGCGAAAGAGTCACCTAATTTACCATCAAAGCTACAACTGTCCGATAACACACTTTAACACCCAATATGTAGATGGACTAAAAACTAAATTCAGAAAAAAAAATTAAAATTTTAGCAATTGCGTGAGTGATAGGAGTGATGCGACCCTTAGGGAGCAGACTGCGTCATTTTTTTCATTGACGTGGGCCGCAACGAATGTGGAGTCACGCATAGCACGGTCCCAAATGGGCATGGCTGTAGCAGGGGAATTTGGGGCACGCCCAAAAAAATATTTCTAAAGTAGTAAGCTTCACTAATTTTGATAAACCGTTTAGTTCAGACAGGATAGCCAAAGTCGATCTAGCCTCTTTTCTTTTTCTTCTTCTTTTTCATACCTGGAGGCATGACACCTGATCGGCCTCGCTTGGTAGGCAGCTCCCCTTTGCGGTTGGGTTTTACGTGTGCATTCTCATTGACAGGGCAACCCGTTTTTCTATTGCAAGAAGAATTGGAAATCATAAAAAGGCCCATGAAGGCACACATAATAAGGACAAAATAAGATCTACGCATATTGAAAATGGCTTGAAAGGTGCTAAAACACTGTTAAATACAAGTATAAATGAAACGAAAATAAGACCAAAAAGTATATTTCAGGGGATAAAAGACTGAAATCGCTACATTTTAGGAAAAAATCACATATAAAGCGTGTAATCCTTTGAATATGCGGTAAATGCAGTTATTTTTGATCGACTTTTTGAATTAATTAAAAAATAAAAGGACATGAACAAAGGAGATTTAATATCTAAAATAGCTGAAGAAGCTAATCTCTCAAAAGCACAGGCTAGCGAAGCCTTAGATGCAACACTTACAGCAATCAGTGAAACACTTCAAAGTGGAAACAGAGCCTCATTAGTAGGTTTTGGTACTTTCTCAGTTGCTCAAAGAAACGCTCGTGTAGGTAGAAATCCTCAAACAGGAGAATCTATCAACATCCCTGCAAAGACAGTTGTTAAATTCAAGCCCGGAAAAGAACTTACGACTAGCGTAAACTAATCTTTTCTTGTAAGAAAAAAAAGAGAGGCACTCCTTGTTTAGGTTTGCCTCTTTTTTAATGCCCATATGTCAAGTCCTATTTTGTTTTATCTGCCAAAATAATACCTTTGGATATAGCAAAGCCCATCTCCTCCCAAGGAGAGATTTTACCACATCACAAAAAGACAATACATGAAATTCGGCACCAAAGTATTACATGCTGGCATAACATCTGATCCAGCTACCGGCGCAGTAATGACGCCCATATACCAAACCTCTACCTATGAGCAAAAAGCCCCTGGCGTGCATAAGGGATTTGAATATGCTAGATCCCAAAACCCTACTAGAAGCGTACTAGAAGCCAATCTAGCAGCACTAGAAAACGGTAAGGATGCCGCTTGCTTTGGATCTGGCCTTGCTGCTATGGATGCCGTCATCAAGCTACTGAAAACCGGCGATGAAGTCATCTCCTGCAACGACCTATATGGAGGCTCATACAGGCTGCTCACCAAGATATATGAACAGTTTGGCATCAAGAGTAAATACATAGACATGGGCGAGGCTACGACCATCGAGGAGCATATCACGAAGGACACCAAACTAATCTGGATAGAGACACCGACCAATCCTATGCTCAACTTGATCGACATCAAAAAAATAACAGCGCGCGTGAAAGCCGTACGACGGAGTATACTGGTCTGTGTAGACAATACTTTTGCGTCTCCTTACTTGCAAAATCCATTGGACCTAGGTGCCGATCTTGTATTGCACTCGGCTACCAAATATATCAATGGTCACTCCGATGTCGTCCTTGGTGCTGTAGTTACTAAAAAACCTAAATTGGGTCAGCGACTGAAGTTTATTCAAAATGCAAGTGGTGCCATACCGGGGCCACAGGATTGTTTCCTCACCTTGCGTGGTATCAAGACGCTGCACCTGAGAGTAGAGCGTGCATGTAAGAATGCTAAGCGCATTGCAAAATACCTGCAGACTCATCCCAAAATAGCGAACGTTTATTACCCAGGATTCAAAACACATCCTGGACACAAAATAGCCAAAAGGCAGATGAGAGACTTCGGAGGCATGGTCTCTTTTGACCTCAAGGTCGATACTTTTGCTGAAGCCAAAAAGGTACTATCTAACACTAAAGTGTTCACCTTAGCAGAATCACTTGGCGGTGTGGAATCTTTGATCGGGCATCCTGCTACTATGACGCATGCTTCTATCCCAAAAGAGGAAAGAGCAAAAGTAAAACTTACAGATTCGCTGATCAGACTGAGTGTCGGGATAGAGCATGTAGATGATCTAATCCATGATTTGGAGCGTGCATTGAATAAGCTGTAACAGAAGTGTTTGAAGATTTTGTCTTGAAAAAAGAATACTTAAATCCATATAGACAAATCATAATATGTTTGGATGGCTCGTGTAATGTATTATCTTTGAATTGATCATAATCGATGTTTATGCGAAAAACACTTTTCTTCATCCTTGCATTGCTCTGCTTTTCCGGAGGATTAAAAGCGCAAAAGTACTCTAACAATATTTCTGTTAATTTCTTTTTGCTGGATGAGTGTAAGATCAGCATCAATATGACTGCGGAGATGAAAACCATCTTTGAATCATATACATCTGAGCAATTCTCGTTTAAAGCCTACTTTCCAAATCTTGCTTCTAACGAAGAAAGCATCGTGTCGTTTAAAGAAGACTACCAGTTGCCATTTGAATGTGTATCAGACTATCAGAAGATACGCTCCAAGCTGCTAGGAGCTACTGTAGCGCCTGAAGTCGTAGTCTATGATGAGGTCAAAAAAGAAATTTTGTATCGAGGGCGAATTGACAATTCTTACTTTGAGGTAGGTAACAGAAGAAGAGTTATAACAAAGCGAGATCTGCATGAAGCATTGAGTGCTATACTTACAGACCAAGCCATAATACAAAAAGAAACAGAGGCCATTGGTTGCTTCATTAACTATAAAGAAGTTGAATAAAAAGATAAGCATGAAATATATCCTAACACTATGCGCCTTGATGGGTTTGAATCTCATGGTCCATGCGCAAGATGTCACTTACGCCAATGATATTGCAAAAATTATATACAAGAATTGTTCTTCGTGTCACCGTGGAGGAGAAATAGGGCCAATGTCTTTGACCAGTTATGAAGAGGTGAAAAATTGGGCTACAACGATCAAGAGTGTCACGCAATCTAAATATATGCCTCCTTGGCAGCCCGATCCTAACTACTCTAGATTTCAGTCAGAAAATTTCTTGACAGATCAGGAGATTGCTCAAAT
>CALJVI010000224.1 GCA_937974575.1 uncultured Saprospiraceae bacterium
TGCTTTTTTAAGAAGAGATTTTTCAATTGTTTGATCGCATCTTCATTCACCACGAGCTTGTTGCCTTTGAAATAAATCAACTGTGAGAGCAATCCTTTTATATCATTTAGAAAAGGCTCGTGATGGGATCTCGCGAAATACCGTAAGGCATATCGATAGGTGTCTTTATCTCCCTCCAAGGCAATCTTATCATAGAGGCTATCTAAGACAGCGGAGCTTTCAGGAGTGTAATGTGCTAAAAATGATTTTTGAAATGGTTTGCTATAACTTTCCCATTCATTGTATATATACCCAATAGCAGCCTCTCCCTTTTGATGGGCAAATTGCTGTAAAGCCAATGCCTTTAAGTCTAGCGTTTTTATCTTTTCGATTTGTGCCTCGGTTTGCTCGGAATCAAATGCAGTCCAAGCATTATTTTGTTTGATCAGCCAATAAAAACGATCATCTAGAGATTCATATACCCTTAAAAATTCTTGCTGATGTTTATCGAAATAGGCGATCAGATCTGGATACAGCTCACTTGGAAATGCGATTCCTTTTTGACTCAGTAGTTGGATCGTCTGCGGGACTAGGATCTCAAATCCATTGTACTTGAACAAGGCAGCGATAGCGTCAGCTAATTTAAGCGTAGGATTTTGAAGATCGCTATCGCTTGGATTTTCTAGCAGGGTGTCCCATTTTTGGAGATTTAAACCCACTTTTTTCATGTTGTTCCAGATGGTCAATGCATCGAGCAGCACGAGTGCAGGATCTTGCTCCAGGTCCAAGTTCATCTTAGCAAGATAGGCCAATTCCTTTTCAGGTATTTGGTGTCTATCTGTTCCTAGTAAAGCCGTCTTTTTGAGTTCTTCCCACATAGTTAAATCGAAGATAGGGAACAAATTTCTAATTAGGATTGAATTGCTGACTTATAGCAATCTGTGAGTTGATTGGAAATCCAAATCAAGCTTACTTGCTCATGAACGAATATTTAAAAATTAGAAATACAAAAATTATGAAGATCGCTTTACTGTTATTCTTATTGTATGGACTACATTTTTTATCAGCCCAGGATTCACTGGTAGATTTGGAAGAAAGATTGAAGATGGAATATTCAACTGATAATCTTGATGACTTGATACTACTGGGCCAGATACTACCTATACGTGTACCTGTGGATAGTGTTGGATCTGAAGATTGGATAAAAGCTAGAAAGAAGTGCGTTGAACTGTACTTGATGTGGTATCAGAATATGTTTGCTAGCCGATTCAACTTAAATGATAAAAGTAGGCTTATATCAAGCGAGGCTTCTATTGCCAAGCTCGAAACAGAGGATCAAAAAAAGGCTGCTGTGAACATGAATGCCAGAAATATGCAGAGAAATAATGCTATAGCTACCTTTCTGATTGCTGAACAAAGGCTAAAGTTTTTCACTAGAAAGTCTTTTAAAGCCAAGAAGCGACAAAAGATCAAGGAGATGTTAGTAACGTTTGAGGAATCCTATGATATGACCATTGGGAAGATTTTGGATGATGTGCTGGTTAGGGAAGTAGGTTTTACGATTTATGAGAATAGGGTGGTGCCCCAATGTCCCGTGGATTTTGAAAATCCAAAATAGATTGCAAAATTCTCCGTCAGGGGCGCATTAATTTCTAGAAGTTATAAAACCCCAACAGGCGAGGCGGTTCAGCCGGAAGCCCTAGAGGACAAGCGGTGGAAGTGGTATATCGACTTTTTCGTCGATGTAGGAACGGACGACGCGACCCAAGGTTTTTTGTGCGTGGGGTAGAGACGCATTGCATGCGTCTCAGTGGCGTAGGCCCAAAAACCGTTGGGATGGCCCCACCCTAAAAATGAATTTTTAGTGCGGCGGGCAATAATTACAATCAAAGACCATAAAAATCATCTAAAACCACCCAAAAGCGATCAAAAACCTTCTAAAAGCCACCTTAAAAGGATCTTTATAAAAGAGCCCTATAATCGTTGGAATCTGCTTCTAAATAATCTATCTTTGCAGCGATTTTTAAAAAGAGGTCAAAACGTAAATAATTTATGGCAAACGTAGGTAAGGTCAAGCAAGTAATTGGACCAGTAGTAGATGTAAGCTTCTCTGCTGAGGATTCTAAGCTTCCAGAAATATTTAGCGCACTAGAAATCACTAGAAGTACTGGTGAAATACTAGTCCTTGAAGTGCAAAAACACCTCGGTGAGGACAGTGTAAGAGCCATCTCGATGGATTCTACAGATGGTTTGACCCGTGGTATGGATGCTATTGATACCGGTAAAGCAATCGCAATGCCTGTAGGAGATGCGATCAAGGGTAGATTATTTAACGTAGTAGGGGAGGCAATCGATGGTATCGGTGCTGTACCTAAAGGCGATGACGCAAGAGCGATCCACAGAAAGCCACCTAAATATGAGGATTTATCTACTGAAAAGGAGGTACTCTTCACTGGTATCAAGGTAATTGACCTGATCGAACCATACCAAAAGGGTGGAAAGATTGGATTGTTTGGTGGTGCAGGTGTAGGTAAGACGGTACTGATCATGGAGCTGGTAAACAACATTGCCAAAGCATATGAAGGTATCTCTGTATTTGCCGGTGTAGGGGAGCGTACTAGAGAAGGAAACGATCTATTGAGAGAATTCTTGGAGTCAAGCGTTATTGACTACGGACACGAATTCTTGGAGTCTATGGAAAACGGTGGATGGGATCTTGATAAAGTGGATCTCAATGCTTTGAAGAATTCAAAAGCAACACTCGTATTCGGTCAGATGAATGAGCCTCCTGGAGCACGTGCAAGAGTAGCACTTTCAGGATTGACAGTAGCAGAATACTACAGAGATGGTGATCTTAAAGACCCTCAGGGTGGTAAGGATATCCTTTTCTTCGTAGATAATATATTTAGATTTACACAAGCGGGTTCCGAGGTATCAGCACTCCTAGGGCGTATGCCTTCGGCGGTAGGTTACCAGCCGACATTGGCTACAGAGATGGGTCTGATGCAGGAGCGTATTACTTCTACCAAGCGTGGATCGATTACATCTGTACAGGCCGTATATGTACCTGCGGATGATTTGACGGATCCAGCACCAGCGACAACGTTCGCTCACTTGGATGCGACTACCGTATTGAGTAGAAAGATTGCTTCTCTAGGTATCTACCCAGCGGTGGATCCTCTAGATTCAACTTCACGTATCCTTGATCCAGCGATCATCGGTGAGGAGCACTACAACACAGCGAGAAAGGTTCAGCAGATCTTACAGAGATATAATGAACTTCAAGATATTATCGCGATCCTTGGTATGGAAGAATTATCTGAAGAAGATAAGCAAGCTGTACACAGAGCGAGAAGAGTACAACGTTTCTTGTCTCAGCCGTTCCACGTAGCAGAGCAGTTTACAGGATTGAAGGGAGTATTGGTTCCTATCGAAGACACGATCAAAGGATTCAACATGATCCTAGACGGTGAAGTAGATATGTATCCTGAGGCGGCTTTCAACTTGAAAGGTTCTATCGAGGATGTAATTGAAACAGGTAAGAAAATGTTGGCAGAAGCCGAAGAAGCATAATTGATAGACATGAATATTTCAGTACTTAGTCCAGATAAAGAATTGTTTAGCGGTGAGATCACTGCGGTCAAGGTGCCTGGCATCAATGGCCAATTTGAGATCCTCAACAATCACGCAGCCATCGTTTCTTCACTAGGAGAAGGTGGAGTAAGAATCACCAAAGCAGGTGGCGAAAAGATGACTTTCAAAATCCAAAAGGGTTTTATCGAAGTCTTGCACAACGAGGTTTCTTTGTTGGTTCAAGGGATAACTGATATGGCTTAAGATAGTATATAGATAAAGAGAGACAAAGCATGCCTTGTCTTTACGACCCCAGCAGTTTTTCTGTTGGGGTCGTTTTTTTTGCCGCACTAATTTTTATTTAGGGTTACTTGCCGCACTAAATTTTTATTTAGGGTTGCTTGCCGCACTAATTTTTAATTAGGGTGGGGGGCCATCACGCTGAAGGAGCGTGACCGGGCTCTGTCAGGGTGCGCTTCGCTCCCGTCCCGATTTCGCTGCGCTACATCGTGACCAAGCCTTATCGATCCCTTGTCCAAGGGTTTTTAGTTTCAGTTGTCTAGATTGAATCTACGATGCCATTCTTGCATCACATATTTTTTTAGCTTATCTCGACTCGAGTTGCAATTATTTACTGAACAACTACTTTCGATAGAGATATTTTCCCAGATTCACTTTTGAGCTCAATAAAAGAAATCCCTTTTTTCAAGGCAGTCTTATTTATTCTGAACTCGGTGGAATTAATGTCTTCAAAAGAAAGATGAGTTTTTCCGAGAAGGTCTATGACTCTTATAGAAGAGATATTCTCTTTTTGATTTTTCATTTGGATAGAAAGATCATTGCCATCTGATAGCGGATTAGGGTAAATCAAAACTTCACTAGAGTTTATAGAAATCTGATATTGAGTGGAGACAGATGCAGCTTCTATTTGTTCTATGGCAAAATCTTGAATTTGATCCGTATAATCAATCAAATCACTTATATCAGGACAAGGCAAGACTGGATTTTCCACACCAGTTAAAGCAAAAACCATTTCATTACTTTGGCCTGGTGCTAAGTCAAATTTACCATACGAAGTTATTGTCCTACGGTCTCCTTGCGGTATCTCCAGCGATGATGAACACATAGAACCAGATTTAGGCTCAGCAGGATTTCCTACAAAAGCAAACGGCGTAGTTAGGTTAGTATATTCTGCAGAGCAAGTATTTTGCACAGTGAATGCGGACATATCCAATTCTTCACCTTCGCTATCCAAGAAGCCTTTTACCAGTTTTATACCCATGAGAGGAGCCGCTGCACCATAAGTGGGCACTCCACCTGTGCAGTTATCTCCATTACTCCCATCGATTTCATCTTCATTATAAAAAAAAGATTAAATTACTTTCGGGAAGGCTGCCCACATAGTCATCTTCGAAGCATCCCACATCAGAATCTATCCACAAGGCAAAGGTGCAATCCTTTCGGAGTTCTTCTGCCATATTGGTCAACTTGACTTTGTATATCGTAGAGTTATTGATAGCAGGATCAGTATCTGAAAATGTGGAGGCCGTAATTTGAAGTTGAAAACTTAGGGCAGATCCATTAGATTGCGTATGTATATTACCATAATCATTGATGACCCACCACGCTATTTCTTCAGCGCCATTCAGCAAGGGG
>CALJVI010000225.1 GCA_937974575.1 uncultured Saprospiraceae bacterium
AGTGTTTATAAAACAAATTACCTGATCATGAAATACCTATTCCCAACTCTCATCATCGCCATTAGTATAGTATTACTTAGCTGCACTCCAAAACTGGACGGATCAGCAAAGAGTACCAAGAAGGCTCCAGAAAAAAAAGAAGTCAAAGATGGCTTATCCAAAGCCTACTTTGCTTCCGGTTGTTTTTGGTGTGTGGAGGCGATTTACGAAAGCGTTAAGGGCGTAGATGAATCTATCTCAGGTTATTCTGGCGGTCATACTCAAAACCCTACCTACGAGAGCTCTAATACTGGGAGAACAGGACATGCGGAAGCCGTAGAGATTCACTATGATCCAAATGTGGTAAGCTTTGCTACCCTAGTAGACATCTACTTCGGCTCACAAAATGTAACTCAGCTCAACGGACAAGGAAATGATAAAGGCTCTCAATATCGATCCATCATCTTCTACCAAAATGAAAAAGAGCAAAAAGTTATCAACGATAAAATCGCAGTTCTTAACAAAGAGCTAGCTCCAGATAAAGTAGCAGCCGAAGTGATGTTCTTCGAAAAGTTTTGGGTAGGTGAAGACTACCACCAAGATTATGAAAAACTGCATCCTAATCATCCTTACATCAAAGGGGTTTCCATTCCTAGGTTGAAGAGATTTCAGGCTAAGTTTCCTGAGTTATTGAAGGAAGAAATGCATTGATAAAAACTCTCTTGCTCATACAAAATGCCTTCTAGTCGATTGCTAGAAGGCATTTTTTTTGGGTATCTATTTCAATTCTTTAGTTCATCAAATAAAACTAATGTCTTCTTTACTGAGTTATTCCTACTATTCCAACAACAGTAGAATTTCTCACCATTTCAGGACAACCTTCATCAGTGATATAGGTACATAGCTCATTGCCTGAACAATCTATCAATAATTGCGGCATCATATCTGCACATCGGTTATTTAGAATTACGAATGAAGTATTACCTTTCTCATACATAATTATATAGTTCTTACAACCTAGGCTCTCATCATTGTATTCCACCATCTTATATTCATCCAAAAAATGCTGGATACATTCATTCCTAGCTGCTTCCTTATTGCAAGAAAATAGAAGCAATAGAAAACAGCTGTACATTAAAACTTTAAGACTTGACATAAGGCTTTTAGTTTTATAGACTACTTTATCGTTAAAATAGTTGGGTTCATGGTAAACATAAAATAAGCGCTGGTACAATGTCTCATAGACAGCCATTTCTTACAGGCGAGGCGAATAGCCGGAAGCCCTAGAGGACAAGGGATCGGCAGCGGCATGATATGGCGGGTTGGGTTGGTAGAGAGTCGCATTGCAATGCGGCTCTAGTGCATGGGCATATCATATAGCAGAGAGCCCGACCACTGGCGCAATGATCATGTGCTGCTAAGCAAAATGATCTTTGCGACATGTGGATGGCCCCAAATATTTCATTTATTTATTATCTTAGACTAACAAAAATCTGATGTCTTGGAAAAATATAATGGTACATACCGCATCCCCTCTGCACGGGCTCCATGGAAAAACTATGCTGATCAAGGTACCTACTTCGTCACGGTCAACACAAAAAATCGTATCCGCTTTTTAGGGCATGTACATAATGGGCGGATGTGTTTGTCAGAAATCGGATCTATCGCTTATGTCGAATGGCTGAAAACGCTCTCCCTACGTCCTGATATGAATCTGACCCTCCATGCGCACATCGTCATGCCTGATCATATGCACGCGGTCCTGTCTATCGGTGCGAATCCGTATAATGGCGGTGGGATGGGTGATGGGGCGGGTGATGGTCAGGATCGGGATCTCGGTAAAGACGGGGATCTTGGTAAAGACGCATTGCAATGCGTCTCTACACAGATCCCGGTCCCATCACCGACCCCGATCCCATCGGACGTATCGATCCCATCGGACGCACCACCGTCGATCCCGATCCCATCCATGACATCTGGAACCTACGGACCGCAACGCAAAAACCTATCCTCTATCATGCGCGGCTACAAATCTACTGTAACCCTGCAATCACGAAAAATAAACCCACACTTCGGGTGGCAAACACGCTTTTATGATATCATCATACGTGATCAAAGGGCGCTTGACAATGTCGTCAGGTACATCGAACAAAACCCAATCGCCTGGTCAAAGAAACATGAAAATGACCCTCTTTAAAGATGTATAGCAATGTGTGTCCACACTCCAAACCTTATCAAGAATAACTATCTCTACACAAAAAAAATAAGCCTACTCAAACTAAATTGAGTAGGCTTATTAGAAAAATATTTTTCATGCCTTGGCTGGAGCCTCGGTTTCTAAACTAATTTGATCCACTGGATCAAATTTACTGCGTAACGTTTATTACCCACCGAAATCATCAAAAGCGATGTTCTCTTCAGGTACTCCTAAATCATCTAATGTCTTAATCACAGACTGATTCATCATCGGTGGTCCACAGAAGTAGTATTCTATTTCTTCCGGCTCAGGATGATCTTTTAGGTACTTCTCATAAGCAACGCTCATGATATATCCTTTGAAACCATCTCCTTCATCGTCAATAGTTTCTTTCACTTTCCAGTTATCCTCAGGAAGTGGATTATCAAGTGCTACGTGAAATTTGAAGTTTGGAAACTCCTTTTCTATTGCTCTAAATTCGTCAATGTAAAATAATTCTCTCTTTGTTCTACCACCGTACCAGTAAGAAATTTTTCTATCTGTGGTCTTTAAAGTATGAAACAAATGGAACAAATGAGATCTCAATGGCGCCATTCCTGCTCCACCTCCGATATATACCATCTCCTTCTTAGTAGGCTTGATGAAGAACTCACCGTATGGTCCCGAGATCGTTACTTTATCACCAGGCTTTCTTGTGAATATATAAGAAGAACACACACCAGGATTCACATTCATCCAATCGTTGGCTGCTCTATCCCATGGTGGCGTAGCGATACGAATATTCAGCTTCACTATATTCCCTTCGGCAGGGTGATTGGCCATAGAGTAAGCTCTAAACTGCTCCTCCTCGTTTACCATCTTCAATGGCCAAAGGTTGAACTTGTCCCACTCTGATTTATACTTATCTTCCCCTGCTGGATCGTTGGACTTAGGTGCAATATCAATCGTACTAAAATCACAAACAATCTCTGGTACATCAATCTGAACATATCCACCAGATTCGAAGTCTAGTACTTCGCCGTCAGGTAATCTAACCACAAATTCCTTGATAAAAGAAGAAACGTTATTGTTTGAAATAACCTCACATTCCCACTTCTTGATACCAAATATTTCTTCAGGAATACGAATCTCCATATCCTCTCTCACCTTTACTTGGCAAGCAAGACGCAAGCCTTCAGCTGCTTCTTTACGAGTCATGTGGTTCATCTCGGTAGGCAGTACATCTCCGCCACCTGCATCTACGTGGCACTCACACATTGCGCAAGTTCCTCCACCTCCACATGCAGAAGGTAAGAATATGCTCTTCGTAGACAGAGCAGATAATAGCGTTGCTCCTGGTTGCACTTCGATCGGATTTTCCGTATCTCCGTTGACCACGATACTTACCGCACCTTGAGGAACTAATTTTTTTCTTGCTGCGATCAACATAATTGAAAGCAATAGGATAATGGTTACAAAAACCAAAAGCGCAAATAATATTACTTGTATATCCATCTATATAGTATTCTAAATTACTTAAATTCTAAATTATAAGGTGTCTCTGTTACTTCACACCTGATAGAGCCGCTGGATCGATCCCCATCAAACTCATAAATGCGACTCCCATCAATCCCGTGATCAAGAAAGCCATCCCCAATCCTCTCAATGGAGCAGGAACTGCGGAGTATCTGATCTTCTCTCTGATCGCTGCCAAAGCAAGGATTGCCAAGAACCAACCAAAACCTCCACCTAAACCAAATGCAACAGACTCTGTAAAGTTGTATTCTCTAGCTACCATAAACAAAGATCCACCCAAAATGGCGCAATTTACCGTGATTAAGGGCAAAAATATACCCAGTGAGTTATATAAAGAGGGTGATACTTTCTCAATAACCATTTCCACGAGCTGTACCATAGAGGCAATCACCGCAATGAAAAGGATGAAACGCAAGAACGTAAGATCAGTACCTAAGATACCCGTATCACTTAATAGATAGGTAGTGATCAACCAGTTGATCGGCATCGTAAAGCCAAGTACAAAGATCACGGCCAATCCTAGACCAAATGCAGTCTTTACAGACTTTGATACTGCCAAGAATGAACACATCCCTAGGAAATATGCCAAGACCATGTTTTCAAAAAAAGCGGCCTTGAGAAAAATATTTATAAAACTATCTAATAGTAACATGACTAATGATTTCTAATTTTTAATAATGGGGATTGATTAAGATACGTCTACTAGATTCGGGAAT
>CALJVI010000226.1 GCA_937974575.1 uncultured Saprospiraceae bacterium
CCTGTAGAGCCATCAACCTTAAAAACCGCTCCTCCCTCGCAACTAGCAGCTAAATCACCTTGGTACCAAAGCGAATCTGTATGTGTTCGTCCAGGTGTGAGCCCCCATTGTGTTACATAAAAATCTTGGCAGCCATTTGCCGCATTTGGTTTAATTGTCAAACCAAAAATTTCTCCTAACTCCTGTGCTGTCCATGAGTTATCATGGAATACTCCTCTAGTAAGTGGACCAGTCCAATTACTAGCTTGAGTTGCCCCATCGCCAACTGGATCTGTAATATCAAATATAGCAAGTACATAATCATCAAGATTCTGATGAGTAACTACACTATTATTCTCCGCTTGCCCCGAACCACATGTAAGTAGAGCTTCTCCCGGCTGGAGTAAGCAGGTATCGTAGCAATTTGTGCCCACTGTTGCTCCTTTTGCTAATTCGTTAGGCTTCGTATCCTTTAAATCCACTGGATTTGAAAGAATAAATGTTCCTAAAAAGAGTATAGGATAAAAATAAATGGAAGCCAGTATTTTAAAATTTATCAAATTAAACATAAAGAAGGTTTTGGTTTTTACAAGTTTTGTATATATTATTAATTTTCAAATATAATGCCATTAACACGTTTTTAGACCTCTCGCTAGTTTTAGCACTTCCTTTAATTTAAAACTCTAAATGTCAGATATTCAATATGTTATAATAAATCAACTTAATTATTGATAAGACTACTAGCTTTAGCAGATTGAATTTTATAACAATTCGCATATGTCAATACCATTATATTCATTTATTGTCCTCAAATTTTCTCTTCGGGTAGGGATAGGAGTAGTGGACGACGTAGGAGGCCAGTCCCGATTTTTTTCATCGGGACCGAGCTACGCATAGCCCGGTCGCTGTGCATGGCCTGTGCGAGAGCAAAAGCGAGCCCGCCAAAAAGAAATACACCTTCAACCCTATTTGTGATGTCTTGAGATAATCTCTAACTTGTGTATATGAAGATGACACTCCTGCTGCTTAGTGTATTGCTCCATTGTGCACTTGTTGCTCAAACCAGTACGATCAACTATTCTATGAGTAATGAAGATATCGTAAATCCTGACAGAGGTTTTTACTTCCCTACTGTCACGTATGCTAGCAATCATACTCCACTATCGGAAAGTCAATTAATCGCCAACAGAACCAACTATTTTACCCCTTGGCAGGCTACTTATGATGTAAGAACATCTCTGGTGTTTAGATATTTTGTGTTGGATGATTTTGTAAATGCACCGATACGTAGTAGCTATCTGGATACTATACAAACTGATTTTAATACCGCAAGAAATGCTGGAGTGAAGCTGATCATCCGATTTAGCTATATCAATGCGTCTAGTCCTGACCCGCAGAATCCGAACTGTAGTTTTGCTTGTCCACCCTATGGCGATGCAGACAAGACCAGGATTCTGGAACATATCGCACAGCTGAAAGAGGTATTTGTAAATCATGCAGATGTGATCTCGTGCGTACAAATGGGTTTTATCGGAATATGGGGAGAGCAATATTACTCAGATCACTTTGGTGATGCTTCGGGAGGAATAGATCCTACGACTACTTACTTAACCGCTCAAAACTGGGATGACCGATCGGAGGTACTGGATAGCTTGTTGCGTGCCGTTCCAGAAAATGTAATGGTACAAGTACGTTATCCGCAGATCAAGCAAAAGTACTTATATGGCAATGGCGCTTCTACCGATCCTGCTTTGAGCCCTCCTATAGGGGCGGCTGTCGCCTATACTGTCTCTGATGCAGCGCGTATCGGATTTCATAACGATTGCTTTCTTGCGGGTGATACAGACTTTGGAACTTTTGCAAACTATGATCAGAATACTGCTGGCGGTACGACAGAACTGGCTAGGCTCAGGGGCTATAAAGCGGATGACTCCAAATATACGGTAGTAGGTGGAGAGACTTGTTTTGAAAACACAGAAACCCCAGTGGATATAAAGTGTGCCGCAGAAGGTGGCAGAGCGGATGGCGACATGATCCAGTTTCACTATACCTATCTCAACTCGGACTACAATAATCTAGTAAATAATAACTGGGTGAATGTATGTATGGATGATGTAAAACTAAACTTGGGCTATCGACTACGCATCGGGCAGGCTGTTTTTCAAAATCAGGTAGACAAGGGCGATTCTTTTTCTGTAAGTATGGATATGGTCAATGATGGTTTTGCAGCAATGCATAATCCTAGACTGGTGGAGCTCATACTCGAAAATATAGGCAGTGGCAAAAAGTACTTTGGTGACCTAGAGGTAGATCCTAGAAGTTGGGCTTCCAATACTAGCAGTACCCTTAGTGCTACTTTTTGTACACCCGTAGATATGGAAGCGGGTCAGTATAAGCTGTACTTGAATCTTGCAGATGCGCACCCTTCCCTTTACGATAGTCCAGCATATAGCGTTCGATTGGCGCATAGTACAGGCTGGGATGCTGCGACGGGGTACAATGACCTCATGCATACCTTGACTGTCAATAGCAATACTAGCACTGCAGCCTGCGCAGATATACTAGATCTAAGGGAGGTGCCTATCATAACGAATGTGTATACTACTGCTACGCCACCCTGTATAGAAATATATCCTAACCCAGTAGACAACTACTTTGTAATCAAAGGAGAGTTAGCGCCATATACTGTGGAAGTAATAGATGCTTCTGGCGTGACATTCCAGACACTCACTGGATCAAATACGATAACGATCAATACTTCTACCCTACCTGCAGGGATGTATCTGGTGCGTGTAAGCAGCAATGTAAACAACCATGTACACTTGCAAAAGATCATTAAAAACTAAAAAAGCGGCGCAGGAAAGTCCTGCACCGCTTCAGCATATTCTATATTCTAATTCACCTTTATCTGTTGACTACTTTGGGTGCAGGCTTAGCAGATGTTCGCTTTTGCTTTTCATCTTTTCTATGCTCTCCTGTAGTGAATCCATCTGTAGTGATACAGAAATCCATATAATCATAGTATCCAAAATATCCATCTGACTCAGCGATCACCTCTCCGTCCATAAGAACTTGTATAGAACCATCACCATAATCACAACAGATACCGTCACCATAGCTATCGTCTATAAATAGTGTATAGCAGCCTTCTTCCAACTCAAATAAACTAGCCTCCACTGTACCAGCTGCGCCGTCCGTAAATGGGCCATCGGACTCCACTGTATTTTCATATTCGTCCAATAACTCCCATGATGTTTCTGAGCTATAATCATCCAATACCAATCTAATAGTAATAGCATTTGAAGAAGTCTGCTCAGCATCTGTCTGGAAGTTATCCATACTATTCCATCCTGTCCATCCTGCTGGACACTTTGTTCTCAGTTGGAATTGGTAAGTCGTATTTGGATCCAGATTGGATAAGGTTCTTGTAGGATTAGCTGGTGAAAAAACCATCCAACTTGCAGTACCTACGGCTCTATATCTAATGCGGTATCTGATGGCATCTGGGATAGCATCCCATGATACGACTGCCTTGGTCGGATTGATCAACTCTACTGTAGCTACTCCAGGTGTAACACACTCTGAAGGCGGAGGCGTATCTGCTGCTGTGGTAAATGCAGCCGTACTAGACCATGCTGTCCATCCAGATGGGCACTCTGCTCTTAATTGATACTGGTATGTAGTCTCTGCTGTAAGGCCCTGAATCGTTTTAGACGAAGGCACTGTATTTACTGTAGTCCAAGCATTTGTACCTTGTACTCTGTAACGAATTCCATACTTTACTGCATCTACTACTGCCGCCCAAGTTAACTTTGCTGAAGTAGGAGTAAGATTTGTCACTGTCGCTGTACCTGGTGTATCACACGCAGAAGTGTTCCCTCCGCCTGTATTCACTCCACCTGTGCTACCTCCACTGGTAGAACAAACATTGACCGCATTAGCAGTAACATTAGATAAACTAGAGCTGATATATGCTTCCATTCTAGCTGTCTGGCCGGCAGAGAACATATACATGCATGCATCGTTGGTGTAATCCA
Organism: uncultured Saprospiraceae bacterium; assembly: GCA_937974575.1. GTDB lineage: Bacteria > Bacteroidota > Bacteroidia > Chitinophagales > Saprospiraceae > JALZVN01. Next base: position 4,017 of record CALJVI010000226.1, read on the forward strand.
TATAGCTCATATGCATATCATTTGATCCACATGATGATGTTCCTTGCGCTGGGCAATCATAGTTTTCCCCTTGTTGGTCAGGAGTATCTGCTACCTCATCATCTACATTACATCCGTCACCCCAGATATGATCTAGTAAAAGGTAATGCCCTAATTCGTGTGTCAAAGTTCTTCCCAAATTGAAAGGTGCATTAGGTGCAATACTGCCACATCCACTGCCTGATCCAAAAGCGTTTGCATCTATCACTACTCCATCACCATTACCTGCTCCTCCTAGTGGAGAGTAGCCTAATAAACCAGTATTGGGCTGTACAAAAATATTGATGTACCCACTCCATGCTGCATCAGTATCTCCAGTAGTTTTATTTATTGTTACTGCAGGAGATCCATTGGCTACACCATATCCATTTGGGTGATTTTGATCTGCAAGGCAAAACTGCACACAAGCTTCTCCATTGGATACACCAGGAAAAAAGCTAGAGGCTTGGTTGGTCCAATTTGTAATATCAGAATTGGTGCCTGTAAAATCTTTATTCAGTATATCGACTTGGCTTTGTGCCAATGCGATTAGACAAGCCTCATCAGGATTGGTAACACCTTGAAAGTGTATAGCCATAGGTACTAGCGTTGGGGTGCTACAGGATGCTCTGGCATTTATTTTTTCTAATGCCTTGTTAATTTTCGTGAATTTAGCCTCATGAGTTGCTCTATAATCAGCGTCCTGCATCAAGCTTTCCATTTTGTGGTCTAGTGCACATGTTCTACTGGTGAGTGCATGTGTATGCGTTTCATTTTGTTCTTGCGCCACTTGATCAATCTCAAGCAAAGCATCTGTGTCATCTTTACATGAGCTCATTGCTAATACCATTGCAACTAGTGCCGCGAACATTTTCCATCTTACTGTCATAATAATTAGTTTAAAAGGTTAATGAATTAGATAAGTAATGTTTGATTTCATATGACTAATTTCATCTGTTGTATGATCAAATATAGAGGAGATAAATGTTCGAAATGGCGACTTTATAGATAGGGTACCTTTCTTTATACAAAGCAAGCTTTTTATTATACTTTGCGATTGTATCCAATGCTAGCAAAGACTAACTTTGCTGTATATCATACAAAAAGGATCTCATGCGCATATACGATTTCTTCTACAACAACAAATTTTGGCTTTTCAGGCATGCCCTGTTTTGGTCATTTATCTATATAGATGAGTTGCTTTCTTTCATTGGAATTGTAGAGCCCGTGCCACTTGACCAGTTTATGGTAGGATTCTTCTTGGATGCTGTTATGGTCTATTTTAATTTATACTACCTCATACCAAAGTTTTTCAATGAAAAGAAGATCTCTTCATACATACTCTTCACTGGCTTATCATTAATAATTAATATTATCCTGGTTGTTGGTATTTTTTATCATGTAGACGAATATGAGGAACTAGAACTCGTCTATGATCTTATCTTTGCATTGGCATTTACCTCGGGGCTACTAGGCTTAGCCATTGCTGCCAAAATCTCTAAAATTAATTTTACCAAACAAAAAGAACTTAGAGAACTCGAATATGTAAAACATGAAGCAGAGGTCAACAATCTGAAAAAGCAAATCAACCCACACTTTCTATTCAATGTGTTGAACAATATGTACGTTCAGTCAAAGGAGTCGCCAACCGAAGTTCCTGAGACGATACTCAAACTTTCAGATCTCATGAGATATCAAACTTATGATGCCAGCAAAAACGAGGTTGCACTGAGCAAGGAAATAGAATTTATAAACCAGTATATAGATTTTGAAAAGATGAGGAGAGAGCATCTCCAAGTTTCGATAGACAGCCATGGCTCGATGAACAATATCAGTATACCTCCCCTACTATTTTTATCCTTTATCGAAAATGCCTGCAAACACTCCTCTGGGACAACGTCCAATAAAGATTGGATCCATATAAAATGGTCCAAAGAAAACGACAAACTCATATTCGACTGCTCCAACTCCATAGGCAGTAGATCAGGTTTTATCAATGATGATGAGTATAGTGGCTTTGGATTGGACAACGTAAAGAAACGTCTTGAGCTACTCTTCCCCAATAAACACACACTAAATATCAAAGAAGAAAACGATACCTTTAGTGTACATCTTGAACTACTAGATATATAAAACATATGAATACCGTAACCTGTATAATCGTCGATGATGAGCCTCTTGCGCGCAAAGGAATAGAGCTCAATATCAAAGAACTAGATTGGCTAGAGATCAAGGGTCAGTTTCCAAATGCCATGAAAGCCAATGAGTTTCTGGAAAAAAATACGGTGGATCTCATCTTTTTGGATATCGAAATGCCTGGCATCAATGGCATAGACTATATCAAGTCTTTAAAGTCAAGTCCCCTTATCATATTGACGACGGCTTACCCACAGTTTGCCATTGAAGCATTTGAGTTGGATGTGGTGGACTACCTATTGAAGCCTATTCGTTTTGAACGTTTTTTCAAAGCTGTCAATAAAGCCAAAGACATTTTAGAGCTACAGTCGCAAAGCACTACAGAAATTGAGAAGATAACGGAAGATCATTTTTATATCAAAGCCGACAGAAAATATGTAAAACTATACTTTAAGGAGGTTAACTATATCAAAGGTATGAAAGACTATGTGATGATCTTCACTACTACCAAAAAGTATATGACTGCGCTAAATATCAAAACCATTTTTGCCCAACTGCCTAAAACAACTTTCGCCCGAGTCAGCAAATCCTATTTAGTCAATGTCGACACCATCGAGTCTATTGATATTGATAGTATCATTATTGGTAAGGAAGAGATCCCGCTTGGCAATTCCTATAAGGAAGCTTTTTTAGAACAACATGTCAAGGGTAAACTATTCAAAAGATAAGCACTATGTCAGATGATAAGAAACGATGCGTATGGTGTACTTCCTCAGACTTGTATATGAACTACCATGATGAGGAGTGGGGAGTCCCTGTCTACGATAGTCAGCAACTCTTTGAAATACTCAATCTCGAGTGTGCACAAGCTGGCCTCAGCTGGATCACTATTCTCAAAAAGAGGGCGCACTACCGAAAAGTATTTGATGGATTTGATCCCAAGAAGATTGCAAAATACACTCAGAAAAAGATTGA
>CALJVI010000227.1 GCA_937974575.1 uncultured Saprospiraceae bacterium
TAAATAAAGATCCAAATAATGGAGAATAGAATTCCTATTTCAGTCAAAGGGCTCAGTGTTTCTTACGAACGCAAGCGTGTGCTATCCAATATATTTTTGGAGCTCAAAGGTGGCCGAGTAGTAGGTGTGGTCGGTCCCAATGGTGCTGGAAAGTCTACTTTATTTAAAGCGATCTTGGGACTCATCGATATCAATACGGGGCTCATCAAAATCAATGGCAAAGATCCCAGTGAGGTGCGGAAGGCGGTGGCTTATGTGCCTCAAAAAAACGATGTAGACTGGTCTTTTCCGGCTACTGTAATGGATATAGTGCTCATGGGTCGGTATCCATTCAAAGGCGTTTTTCAACGCATCACCAAAGAGGACAAGGAGATAGCAATGGAGGCACTCAGAGAGGTGGGCATGGAGTCGTTTCGCGATCGGCAGATCGGGGAGCTGTCTGGTGGTCAGCAGCAGCGTGTATTTTTAGGCCGTGCTCTTTGTCAAAATGCACAGATATTTTTTCTGGACGAACCATTTGTTGGAGTAGATATTTTGACCGAAGAGAAGATCATCACCATACTCAAAAAGCTCGCTGCGGAGGGTAAATCTTTGCTCGTAGTGCATCACGATTTGAGTTCCGTACAGGACTATTTTGACGATGTGATCCTGCTCAATCAGCGACTCATTGCATACGGCCCAACAGAGACTACCTTCAATGATCAAAACATCAAGCGTACCTACGGAGGTCAACTTCCGCTCTTGCACAAAATGGGAGAACTCGATTGATTCTAGTACATTTATTTTTTTGATTTGGGCGTATCCATATCTCCGCTAGCGCTACGATATGGACCAGGCTATGCGTGACTCCACGTCCGTTTCGGTCCTTTGCTTTCCCGCCAATGCTCTGCTAGGACTGCCGCCGAAGAGGGCGTCATCACTCCTATCCTTTACGCAAAAAAGAATCCATGAATTTAGAGTTTGACTTGCTATTAATCTATTTTTATGATGTTGATATCTGACCAGTTTACTCCCTCGATAGGAAAGATTTGTTCTTGATATTCCTTCGACTCATCAAAGATTTTTATTTCCTCTATAGGTAAGGGATCCAGATAAATTATTTCTTCTATGTTTAGTACCTGAGCAATGGACATTTCCTCTATCTCTCCTTTTTGTTTGAAGATAATATCAAGATCATAAACCAGTTCCTTTGGGTACCATTTATTAAGAAACTGATTGCGTATACTGACGTCACCTTTTACATCGGATATAGTAAATCCAATTAGAGTTTTCAATAAAGCGTTTACATAAAAAGGAACCTTTAGTTTTGCCTTGTAGTCAATGGCAACAATTGCTAAGTCCTGATGATCCAAGTATATGCTACCAGTATAATTGGTGTGATCTACTTTGCGTTTATTTAAAAAGTCTATTCTGATAAGTTCCCTACCTTGATAATGTGTTTGATCACCAAAGGTGTATGTAAATTTGTCAAAATATTCACTATTGAAAAAATCAAGATTAGTTATGGATTTTATTTTTTCGAGAGCAAGTGCTGGGCCAGCGCCAGTGACACCATTCATACTAACATTTACATTTCCGTTTTTACTTTGGATAGTATCAATATTACTTTCATTGTCTTGATCACCTGACATCTTTTTGATCCTCTTATTTCTTTCCAGCATGGAAGAAAAATCACCTTCGTTTTTTTCATGATGCAATATCAATTGTGATGCTTCATTCAAAGTATCGTTGGCATAATCCGAATAGAAGGTTTTAAAAACGGCTTGATCTAGTTTATAAGAATTGGTTTTGTCGTTTTTTACAGATGATTTACTTGCAAAAAAAGAACGGGTAGTGAATGGGCTGTCTGGAATAAGGCTAGGGTGCTTTTCAAGTGCTTTTTGAATGTACTCCAGAGGGGTTAAGGACTTGACGATTACTTCAGTGAGCTCAAAGGCATATGGGTCTAGTGCAATGGTATATTCCGTTTTTTCTTCAATAGAAATAACTTTGTCGGAGTAGCCAATGTAGCTGACTTGTATTTCCGTTTGATCCTCTTTGAGTGTGAGTTCAAATTCTCCAAGCGCATTGCTCATGGTTCCAGTAGTGCTGTTGGGGACTGCGATAGAGGTAAACGAAAGTGTCTCTTTGGTTTGGCTGTCAATTATTTTACCTGTGATAATCGTCTGTCCAAAGGAGGAGAAAGGAAGTAGGCAAAATAGGAGTAATAATAATGGACTTGTCTTCATTCTTAAATATAATAAATTTGAAGAACACAGAAATTATTTTTTGAGCCTTTTAACTTTAACTTAATTAAAATTTAAAGGTTCATCTCTTCCACTATACGCTCCTTTTCTATACTGAAGTCAAGCATTGTATTTTCTGATTCTAGAGAAGAAATTTTTTCTAAAGTATGGGCCAAAAATTTTTGATGAGCTTCGCTTTGAGGATAAAAAGCGCTGTGCGCAAGCGCACGAATTATTGAATTTATTTTTTCTATATTTTGCTTTGCTGATGCAGAAAATAAATGTTGCTGAAAATGATTCCAGATATAATCTACAGCTACTTCCGAAGGGTGCAATAAATCTGAAGTGTAAAATCTGTAATCCCGTAAATCATCCATCAATAATTCATAAGCAGGAAAATAATAAGCCTGATCAAATTTTTCGATCAGCTCATCAATGGCAAGATGAAGGATAGCTTTACTTTTTGTGTTTTCTAAGATCCCATCTTTTATATGACGAATAGGACTTACGGTAAAGATAAATCGGGCATTGGGCTTAAGAGAAATTATTTTTTGGACTGCAGTCGTAAATGAAGCTACGATTTCACTTACACTGGACCTTTTTTTTGCGAATTGGCCGGCAGGTAATTTATGACAGTTGGCAACATCTATTCCAGTAGCTATATGCTGATAGTAGTAGGCGGTACCAAAGGTAAAGATGAATAGGTCCGTGGTCTTTATTTTGGTTAAGGCTTCCTCTTGATTCGATTGCAACTCGGTCAGTAGTGCCGAAGCGTTTTTGCTGTTAAATTGACTATGATGCCATAGTGAAAACCAATGTTCATCCCGTTTTACCAGATCATTTTCTTGGTATGGGTACTTATTGCAAATCATCTCGATACAATTGGCAATGTTTTGGGGGTGATAGAGTATACCAAATGGATTGGAGGTACAAGAAAATTTGAGTTGCTGCAGTCGCTGTGACATATGCTGAGCAAAGCAAGAACCCATACAGATCATAGATGTATGATGGTCTATCTCAAATCCGGGCTTAAATGAAGGCAAAGTTGTCCTGAATGGCAGCATAATGATTGAAAGCTAACGAAGTTTGTTAATTTTGTGAAATTACCTAATTCAACAGTAAATGGGATTTTTTGATCGCATATTTAATACAGATATTCCTCTAGAGGACCAGCCAGTAATGAAATTTGGCCGATATTCGGATGCGTATAAATCTGAAGAACAGTACGCTCATTGGGACAAGTCTTTGCAGCTATTTGATCAAAAGACATATACTGAGGCATATGAGCATTTTTTTCAATACCTATATAATGAGGATGAAGAGAATGTTTCTTGGGAGCATAAAGAGGGTGTTTTGGAGTTTGATATCTTGCAGGGTTCTAAAGTAATAAGAGGATCTGTTGATGAAAAATTTATTCGAGTAGAAACAAAGGTAGCGCAGATTAAAGCTCCCGGCGTTGGTTTCATGCGACGTTTGGTAGAAAAGAATTACGACCTCAAGTATAGTCGTTTCGCTTTGGATAAAGAGAATCATATAGTCTTGGTCTTTACTTCTTTTTTGATTGACTGCTCTCCTTATAAGTTATATTATGCCTTAAAAGAACTTTCTACCCAGGCGGATAAGATAGATGACCTCTTGCTGGACGAGTTTGATGTACTCAAGGCGGTAGACTCGGACTGTATTACAGAGATCGATGCAAGCCAAAAAGAAGTCAAGTATCAGTTTATAGTCACTGAAATCCGAAAGGTGCTTACCTATTTGGAGCAAAACAATATCATCGTCAATGAGTATCCTGGTGGAGTAGCGTATCTACTCTTGAATCTTTGCTATAAGATGGATTGTCTTACTAGGCCAGAAGGATTCATGATGGAATCTCTTGAGCGTATTCACCGAATCTATTTTGCTAAAAGTACGAAGAAGACGGTCGAGCGAAATATGACTCTGGTTAAAGAGTTTAGAAAATTATTAGAGCGCAGTAAGGAAGACTATTTCAAAGAGATGTACGATGTCTCGGCCACCTTTGGGATTACTACCTCTGTAGAGCAATCCAAGGTTACTTCCTTTATAGCAGGGGAGATTCATAACATGGATTGGTACAAGGAAAATGGGCATCCTGAAGTTTCTCTTGCAGTGCCGGGATACATTATCGGCTATTGTATGTTTAACTATGCTGTACCTAAACCAATTAGAGATTATTTTATTTTATACTATCAGATTATCGAGTACGACTACTTTGCTGACCTTGGCTTTACTACTGGATATGTGCAGGAGAACGAGCTAGATGCTAAGTCTATAAAAAAAGCTATCGGGATCATTAGCAAACGGCACAGGAAAGAGTTTCCTAGCCTCGATCCTAATACTAGAAACTTGGAATATCGTGACAGGCAATCCTTTGCAAAGTCCTTTCTTTTAATGATTCATCAATTAAATTTGAATAGTTCGGTATCATAAGTGATGTTAAAGCTGTAATTTCGTCTTCCCTTTAGAGGTAATGGAGACAATAATCGACTTATATAGACATATTGTAGTGCAAATAGCAACGCCCTACTCACTTGGTACAGGATTCTACTTGGCCGAGTATGGACTTATTGTCACCAATGAGCATGTGATCAGAGGCAATGAAAGTGTTATCGTTAATGGTAACTCTTTTGATGAGCATCTTTCTCCAGTATTATTTGTAGATGAGCATTTAGATCTAGCTTTCTTAGATGGTAGCCTTTTGAAAGAGAGCCATCTTGGTAGGTTAAATGCTGAAGCAACAGTAAAGATTGGAGAGGAGGTTATTGCCATCGGACATCCATTTGGCCTCAAGTTTTCATTTACCAAGGGTATTGTTTCTAATCCAAGTATTGTCAGAAATAACTTGCAGTTTATTCAGCATGATGCGGCCTTGAATCCAGGCAATAGCGGTGGACCATTGGTTAATTTTCAAGGAGAAATTATTGGAGTAAACAGTTTTACTATTGTAGAAGGTAATTCAATAGGCTTTTCCTTACCTATTCATTATGTAAAGGAGAATATCGATAAATTTATCGCAGAGGGTAGCTTGATAAGCGCCATATGTACCTCATGTCGTACTCTTGTTTGTGAAAACAAGATTGAGAACAAATATTGTCACAACTGTGGTTGTGAAGTGGAATTGCCCAATAAGGTGGATACTTTTCAGCCCTTGGGTATGAGTGTGACTATTGAAAATATGTTGCTCCAGTTGGGCTATGAAGTTCGCTTGTCTAGAAGGGGGATGAACTCTTGGGAAGTTAAGCGCGGCTCCGCTAGAATTCGCATCAGTTATCATGAAGAAACTGGATTGATCATGGGTGACGCTTATCTGTGTACTATTCCCGAGTCGGACATTATATCTGTTTACAATATGATGCTGCAAGAGAACTATAAACTTGACGGTTTAACTTTTTCGGTCAAAGGCCAAGACATCATTTTATCCTTGCTGATTTATGATAAATACTTTGATGATCAGACTAGTAGGTTGTTTTTTAACACACTTTTTGAAAAGGCAGATCATTACGATAATATCTTGGTAGAAGAGTTTGGAGCCGCTTGGAAGCCTGAAAACCAATAGTTGATATATTTTGAGAGAATACCATATTGGTTTTGTGGTTTATTTATATTTTGGGGGCTAAAGAATATTAGTGGGCAGATCAGCATTTTTAACTAAATATTATTGTTAAAAAGAGTATCTTTCCCTATTATTACTACCTATTTAGGTGCGTTAGCAACGTTACCTAGTGAGTAAGAGAGGTTAAAACACGTGGAAGACATATAACTATGGTTGTCGGATACACAAAAATCTAATATGAAAAAAGTTCAACACTTATTTATTCTGTGCTTTATAGGGCTGATGACTTTCACGGCGAATGCACAGTTGGATATTCACTTTTCTCAGTTTTATATGTCACCAACCAACCTGAACCCAGCGTTGACCGGTGTGATGAATTGTAATATCAGGCTAACAGCCAATTACCGAAACCAATGGTCCAGTGTTACTGGTTTTGAAAATTCTTTTAATACTTATTCTGCATCTTACGATCAGAAAATTCCAGTAGGTAGATATGATTTCTTTGGAGTAGGCCTTACCCTTTGGGGAGATGTTGCCGGTACTTCAAGATTTACAACAAATACAGCTAAGTTATCTGGCTCTTACTCTAAAAGAATGGGAGGATACAGAAATGAATCTCACTATCTAGTATTAGGTGCTGAAGCTGGAGTATCTCAACGTAATATTGATTTATTAGCGCTTAGATGGGGGACTCAACATGATGGAGAAGGAGGATATGATCCCACTTTAGCTTCATTAGAAGATGGAAACTTCCCAAGGGACAATTTTGTTTTTGCTGATCTTTCTGCTGGATTGATGTGGTTTTCTGTATTAGATGAGAACAACAGCTTTTTTATTGGGGGTGCATATTCACATTTGAATAGAGCCAATATCTCTTTTAATGGCCAAGATGCTGAGTCGCTTTATACTAAGATCACAGTTCATGCAGGTGGTGAATTTGCAGGAAATGGATCAAGAGTAGCTATCGTACCTAATATTGTTACCTTCTTTCAAGGGCCTTCATGGCAGCTAGTTCCAGGTACAGCAGTTCGTTTTAGACTTGGCAACAGCCGAAGATATTACCAAGCATTCCAAATAGGAGCATGGGCAAGAATCACACACAAGCTTGACGATAAAACACATATGGATGCACTGATCTTAACTACAAGATTCGAGTACGAAGATTTTGGAATCGGATTCAGTTATGATTTGAATACATCCACACTTAATCAAGCATCAAATTATAATGGTGCATTTGAGTTTTCTGTGAACTACAAAATATGTGGCCCAGAAAAGAGAAATGTATACTGCCCTAACTTCTAATCGTATTCTTTATAGATGTGGGTTAAATACTCCTTATCGGCTCGCTGATAAGGAGTATTTCATTTTAAATTATTATTTTTAGACATCTTTCAGTTTAAGCCTAATTATCTGTTTAGATTTGGCAGATTGAATATCTCGAAGCTCATTTAGAGTTTAGACACATATTCAATCACTTTAAAAATTATCTATGTTTGGATCAAAAAAGAACGAGCCCACAGTGAAAAAATCAAATAATGTAGGAGCAGGCCCTTCGCATGCATTGAATAGTTTAGTGCAAGGAACAGTAGTAAGTGGCACAGTTACCAGTGATAGCGATATTAGAGTAGATGGTAAGCTCTCTGGAGATTTGAACTGCGCATCAAAAATGATTATTGGACCTACAGGAAGTATAGAAGGGGATGTCCAATGCGAAAATGCACTTATTGAAGGAAGCTTCAAAGGTAATCTGATCGTGCGTAATACATTGCATATCAAAGAAAATGCGAAAGTAGATGGAGACATCAGTACAGATAAACTCATTGTAGATCAGGGGGCAGAATTTAATGTAACCTGCAATATGGGAGAACAAACTTCCTTCACTAAAAAAGGACAAAAAATTGCCGAAAAAGCAACCAGCTGATCCAGCTGAAAAGCGTAGAATCAATCCAGCTATGAAATACTCCGGTATGGCAGGCCAAATGGCTGGTGCTACTGCACTTGGTTTTTTTGGCGGCAGATGGCTGGATAACTATTTTGGATTTGAAAAACCTGTCTTTGCTATAGGTCTACTGATATTATTTCTCAGCTCATTTATGATTAAATTAGTCAACGACGTAAGTCAAGACAAATGAATGCTAGCCAATTTTTAATTAAGCTTGGAGCCGTAACACTACTGACAGCAATGTTTGTCCTAGTGCTTAATTTTCATCCCAAAATGGTGACTGCCCAAGTTTTATCTTGGACTACTGTGGCTATATTTGTAGCGCTTACATCATTGATATTTATGATGGGTTCCTACGCTGCAAAACAAAAAAATAAAAATACTTTCACCAGTGTAGTTCTCTTAGTTATGATGACCAAGATGCTTCTATGTATTCTACTCGTTGCCATCTATGTGAAAGCATGTCAGCCAACCAATAATTTCTTTTTTATACCTTTCTTCAGTATTTACACCATATATACTATTTTTGAGGTTTACATTATGACAAGGTTAGGTAAAGATGATTGATCAACAGAAAGTGAATGTTCTTGTGAATGGTAGTACATCAGTGGATGTACTTTTGACAGATCAATTAGATCTGCGCAAGAAAGTAGATGGTACATATAGCTTGATTCATGATGCAATAAATTATCACGTTGAAGTTCTCCATATAGATATTGAAAAGAAGGAGTTGACCCTATCTATGAATGGCAAAGAATATACATGTCATGTTTCTAGTCAGTTAGATATGATGATTAAGGAGATGGGTCTACTGTCAGCTAAGAGTGCAAAGAAGAAAGAAATAAAAGCTCCTATGCCAGGAAAGGTGCTAGAACTCTTAGTCAAAAGCGGAGATGAGGTGAGTAGCGGGGAAGGCTTGCTTATCTTGGAAGCCATGAAGATGGAGAACGTAATCAAAGCCCCACACGATCTAATAGTAAAAGACATTAAAGTCTCGCTTGGGCAAGCTGTAGAAAAAGGCGAAGTCCTATTGAAGCTGTAGCGTTTTCTCTGAGAAAATATTTGTACATTTGGCCTCACGAAACTATATCACGTGTTAGGTCATAACAAATCTACTAATACTATAAAGAATCAGATGGAGGTTAAAATATTTTCAGGTGAAAACTCAGAATATCTCTCTTCTAAAATTGCCGACCACTACGGACGCTCCTTGGGTGACGTAGACCTATTTAGGTTTAGCGATGGCGAAATGCAGCCCGTTATAAATGAATCTGTTCGTGGGACGTATGTCTTTTTCATTCAGTCGACTTTTGCTCCATCTGAAAATTTGATGGAGTTGCTACTTATGATTGATGCTGCAAAGCGTGCTTCGGCAGGTTATATCACAGCAGTCATTCCTTTTTATGGGTATGCACGTCAGGATAGAAAAGACAAGCCTAGGGTTCCAATTTCAGCAAAGCTAATTGCAAATTTAATACAGGCTGCAGGAGCTCATCGTATCATGACCATGGATTTCCATGCAGATCAAATTCAAGGATTTTTTGATATCCCTGTAGATCACTTGAAGAGTGAGGCTATTTTCATTCCTTATTTGGCAAAGCAAAATATGGATAATGTCATTTTTGCGTCTCCAGATGTTGGAGGAGTAAAGCGTGCTCGAAATTATGCTAAGCATTTCCGTACTGAGCTGGTAATTTGTGATAAGCACCGTGAAAAAGCAAACCTTATAGCAGAGATGACCTTGATAGGAGAGGTTAAGGATGCAAATGTAATATTGGTAGATGATCTTGTCGATACCGCTGGTACCCTTTGTAAAGCAGCCGAAATAATAATGCAAAAAGGAGCTAAAAGTGTTAGAGCAATATGTACACACCCTGTTTTGTCAGGAAAAGCATACGAGAATATAGAGAACTCTCATTTAGAGGAGCTTATCGTATGTGATACTATTCCACTCAAGCAGAAAAGTACAAAGATCAAAGTCTTGTCTACTGCTACACTCTTTTCTAAAGCGATTAGAAACACGCATGAGCATAGATCTATCTCTGCCTTATTTGTAAATGGATAATAGTCAAGGATTTATCTAGTATTAGTGAATGTGGCTTGCCAGCATAATAAAAAAGGCGAGCTAGATGCATAAAAGACAAAAAAATCCTATCTTTGCATTCCTTTTATAGAAATGGATAATTCTAAATAAATTTATCATGAAATCACATAGCATCAACGGAGAATTGAGATCTGCAACAGGAAAAAAATCCTCAAATGCAATCCGTAAAGAGAAAAACGTTCCTGCTGTCATATATGGTGGTGAAAAAAATATTCACTTTCAAGCGCACAAGAGAGAATTTAAAGATTTGCTCTATAGTGCAGATTTTAAAATAGCAGAAATCAATATTGACGGTGCTGTAAAGAAGTGTGTCTTAAAAGATGTACAATTTCACCCAGTTTCTGATGAGTTGGTTCACGTCGACTTTCAAGAAATGGTGCCAGCTAAGAGAATGATCTTAGAATTGCCTATTCGTTTCAAAGGTGAATCTCCAGGTGTAAAAACAGGGGGTAAGATTCAGCAATTGATGCGTAGAATCAAAGTGAAAGTTAGTCCTGAAAACTTGGTTGATGAAATATTTGTCGATATCAGCCACCTTGAGTTGGGGATGTCAGCAAGAGTAAGAGAATTGGAAATCAATGATGGTATCGAAGTGATGTTGCCAGGTGCAACTCCAGTAGCTATCGTAGAAACTCCAAGAGCCCTTAAGAGTGCTGACGCAGAGACTGAAGTAGCAGCACCTGCAGCAGGTGATGCTCCAGCAGAAGGAGACGCTCCAGCAGCAGAATAGTAGAAATACAATTTTTCATCATATCTTGATGAAAAGCTCTATAGAGATATAATTTAATACCTTTTCTGCTAAATTAGAAACGGTATAAAAGGGCAGGATCAATTTATGTTCCTGCCTTTTTCTTATTTTAACGATTATGTTAAACCTAGCTGCTATACAATTTGATATTCAGTGGGAATCTCCTGAAGCAAACCGAAAGTATTTAGAAGAAGTAATCTCTGAGTACCAAACTGTTGCCGATGTAATTATTCTGCCAGAAATGTTTAATACTGGCTTTAGCATCAATGTTTCCAATATTGCGGAGATACACGAAGGACCAACTGTACAATGGATGTCTGATATAGCCAACAGATATGATTGTGCCATTTGCGGTAGTATTCCCACCAAAGTTGAAAGCCGATACGTAAATCGATTTTATTGGGTGGAATCCGAAAGTATACAGTTTTACGACAAAAAACATCTCTTTGGCTATGGCAAAGAGAGTGAAGTATATAGTTCTGGAGCCTCGCATCTCATAGTGGAATACAAAGGGTATAGAATTATGCCTTTAGTATGCTATGATCTTAGATTTCCAGTATGGAGTAGGAATACTCAAGACTTTGATCTATTACTTTATGTAGCAAATTGGCCAGATGCCAGAGCTAGTGCTTGGAGACAACTACTACGTGCCCGGGCTATTGAAAACCTTTGCTATGTATGTGGAGTCAATAGAGTAGGTACAGATGGCGTAGGGCTTCATTATATCGGAGACACTGCCATCATTGATTACCAAGGTGTAGATGTGGCCATCTTAAAGGATGAAATAACTACCTTGAAGGGAACTATAGACAAAACGAAAATGATTGCTTTCAGAAATGAATTTAATTTCTTGAATGATCGCGATGAATTTACGCTCGTTTAAATCTATTTTTTTATATTATAACTTGAAATAAAAATCACAATATGATAAATATTATTCTATTTGGCCCTCCTGGATCTGGAAAAGGAACACAAGCAGAAAAGTTAGTAAAGAAGTATAATTTACTACATATTTCTACTGGTGATCTTTTTAGATACAATTTCAAAAATGAAACTAAGCTTGGTATCGAAGCTAAAAAGTATATTGATAAAGGAGAGTTGGTCCCAGATCGCATAACTATCAAAATGCTTAAGGAAAAAGTAGAATCGAACCCTAAAGTAAAAGGATTTATCTTTGACGGGTTCCCAAGGAATTTAGCGCAGTCTAGAGCATTAAATAGGCTGATGACCAAGAGAGGTGGTATTTCCAAATTATTGATGCTAGATGTACCAGATCAAGAGTTGACAAAGAGACTGTTGAATAGAGGCAAGACATCCGGAAGAGCAGATGATAAGGATAAAAAAATAATCGCAAACAGATTAGCAGTATACAAAGAGACTACTTCGCCAGTCTTTGATTTCTATATGAAAAAAGATTGCTCTGTCAAGATTTGGGGAGTAGGAGATATCA
>CALJVI010000228.1 GCA_937974575.1 uncultured Saprospiraceae bacterium
AGAGGTTGTTTTCAGTTCGTTCTGAAAACAACCTCACTATTTATAGAGAGATTTTTTTGAATTGTGGATGTATGAAAAAGAATGAATTCTAAGTGTTTATATACAGCTAGAATCAAAGAGTTTTTATAAAATTAATCTTTACTTTTTTGCCCAAATGGACGTCTATAGTCCAGTGAGGTACAAGGATTAAAAATCACATGTACGGCTTTCTTATATTGGAAAGGTGCAATCTGTTACTTGTGATGTTCCAATGTATAGTAGAAAGATCACCATAATTTTTTTGTTAAAATCGGAGTAGCAATTTATGGTTGACTAATACATAAATTAGTCATGCCGAAATATAGATTCTTGAATCATTTTTTTCAATGAAACTGAATATTAACTGTTTAAATAAATTTTATGCTAGCATCAGTAAAAGCATTTTTAAGTCAGAAGAAACGAAGTGCATATATAAATGGTCATTTTCAAAATGAGGGAAGTGGAAAAACGATTCCTGTGGTTGATCCGGCTGAGGAGATAACTTTAGTTGAGGTAGATATATGTAACAGCGAAATCGTAAACGAAGCTGTTCAGGTAGCTTATCATGCATTAGAAAAAGGACAATGGTCGAAACTACTTTCCAATCAAAGAGAAAAAATGCTTATCCGCTATGCAGATATTATCGAGGATAATGGAGAAGAGTTGGCGGAGTTATTAGTCCTTGAACATGGCAAATTGTTGGGGGATGCAAAAAAAGAAGTTTCCGCAGCGGTGAACTGCTTTCGATACTATGCAGGGTTTGCCACAAAAATTGAGGGATCCACAATCGATGTTTCTCTTAGTGGTGGGCCCCATTTTGCTTTTACGAAAAGAGAACCAATAGGCGTAGTTGGAGCAATCGCTCCATGGAATGTACCAATAATGATGTATGCTTGGAAAATTGCACCTGCCTTAGCCTGTGGTTGCACCATAGTTTTCAAGCCTTCTGAAGAAACACCTTTGACTGCATTACGATTGGCAGAATTGTCAAAACAAGCTGATATACCAGATGGTGTAATTAATATTGTGACAGGAACAGGACATGAAACGGGACAAGCGATAATTAATCACCCACTAGTGTCTAAGATTACCTTTACAGGATCTACAGAAACTGGACGTATTATTGGGCAAAATTCGGCCAAGTTACTTAAAGAGTTTACTTTAGAATTGGGAGGGAAAAACCCTGTGCTTGTTTTAGAAGATGCTGATTTTACTAAGGTACCAGCAGGTGTTTCGAAAGGTATTTTTTATAATCAAGGTCAAGTGTGTGTTTCTGGATCTCGTTTGTATCTACCAAAAAAGAAATTTGAAACTACCTTGGCTGACATAGCAGCAATTACTCAAAAAATGACTTTAGGGAGTGGTTTGGATCCAAATACTAAATTGGGCCCAGTCGTTTCAAAAACTCATTTTGAAAAGGTGAATCAATATATTGAGCAAGGAAAGGCAGATAACATTGAGTTGGTTTCAGGGGGGAATTGCCCTTTTGATAAAGGTTATTTTATTGAACCTACCATTTTTGCAAATACAGAGAATAAACCTGTATCTATAAGTACAGAAGAAATATTTGGTCCGGTAATTACTGCGATGCCCTATGATAGTCTGGATGACTTGCTAGAGAAGGCGAATAATACCAAATTTGGTTTATCGGCCAGCATTTGGACATCTGATTTAGGCAAAGCACATTACCTAATAGATAAAGTAAAGGCAGGAATCATATATGTAAATTCTGCGGTTCGTTCGGATCCAAATTTACCTTTAGGCGGTTTTAAGCAAAGTGGTATTGGGAAAGAGTTAGGTCGATCAGCGATTGAAGGCTTTACTAAATTAAAATCAGTTTGTATAAATTACAGCTAATATCAAATTTGCAAGTGCCTATTTGAGAGATTAGTTAGAATAAATTCAATAACAGAAAAAATATTTATGGGAGAACATCGCAATATAATAGGGGTTTCGACAGGAATCGCATCTATACTGAGTCTTATGCTGCTGGGGTCTTCTTTTTTGACCATCACACAAGGTATTAGTCTTGGAGGTTATATGTTTTTCGTAGCCCTTACTATTTCTTATATCCTTATGATGTGTCAAGCAACAAGTTTTGCTGAGTTATCAGGTATCATGCCATCAGAAGGAGCTGTTTACAACTATGTTACAGCAGGATTTGGACGTTTTATGGGGGTAACAGCAACTTTAGCAGCTTATATTATTGTGACTGCTTTTGCTGCAAGTGCAGAGGTAGCAGTAGCAGGAATTTTTGTAAGGGAAAATTTTGGTGTACAATTTATTCCTACTGAATTCACTTTTCTCATTGGATGGCTTATCGTAATCGTTTGTATGTATATTAATCTTCGAGGATTGCAATTGTATTCTTTGTTAGAAAACATCATGTCTTATTTTAAATATGCGGTCATGGTAATTATTGGACTTATAGGTTTTTTCTTAACCAAGAAAGTTACAAATCTTTCCTACGTATGGGGAGATTCTACAATTGGAAGCGATTATTCTGCCTTATTTGCACTAGTTGGTTTGACACTATTTCTTTTTGTAGGTGCGGAGTATGTTACGCCGCTAGCTCCTGAAATGAAAAATCATGAGAAAAATATACCACGTTCTTTATTTGGAGGTTTGACACTTTCCATTATCGCGATGTTCATTTTTGGAACAGCTATAACTTGGCAAGTTCCAAATGAAATAGTGACAGTACTAGAGAATGGTACTGTAGTAAAAGTATTAGATACCCCTGAAAGTGCATTAATGTTCGGAGAAGCGGTTTTAGGGTCAGTCGGAAAATGGTTTTTTGCCATCATAATATTAGTTGCAACAGTAGCATTGATAAACACGATTATTGCAAGTGTACCAAGAATTTTATTTGGGATGGCGAAAGATGGTATGTTGCCTAAAGTTTTCACAAAATTGCATCCGAAGTATCAAACTCCTTGGTTTGGAATTCTCTTTGTAGGGACTATTCCAATGGTCGGGGCCCTCTTGGTCGGGGAGAATATAGACGGTGTATTTTCTCTAATTCTCTCAGCTATATGTTCCTGGATTTTCTTTTATGCGTTGATAAATATTTCAGTTATTAAGTTAAGAATACGACGTAAAGACTTAAAACGTCCATATAAAGTGCCATTTTTTCCGATTCCTCAAATAGTTGCACTGATTGGTTTGTTGATTACTTTTTTTAATTTGACTCCTCCATTTTTGACTTTTTCGCAGATATATATTCCATTTTTCATAATGCTTTCTCTTTGTGCGCTATATGCTTTCTTTTGTGTAAAGAAGGATAGATGGAAGCCAGTTGAGCCTGAGGAGTTGATGAAGATATAAGTAGTTGGGGATTTGCATAAAACCTTAATTGTTGTTACGCAAAATGGATTGATCTAAAAATCAAAACTATATAACTTTGAAGGACGATGGTATACAGGTCTATATAATAAAGTTGTTGAAGGTGTTAAAAAATACTTCTGATAATATCTTTATTGTGTTTGTCAAAGACTTAAATAGATTTTTAAATTAGTAAAATGAAGAAAAGAATACTAATTGTAGGGACTGGTGATACAAAATCTGAAGAATTACTCTTCATGAAGCATTGTATATCTGAACAAGGTGGGATTCCGATCGTGATGGATGTTGGTGTGTTGAGTGGTCCAAGTTTTGAAGTTGAATATTCTCGACATGACGTAGCAAAAGCTGCTAATACATCCAATCAGAGTATTATTGATTTGGGAGATGAAAATAAAGCTATGACCAAAACAGCTGAAGGAGCAGTTAATCTTTCAGTAAAGTTATATGAGGATGGTGAAATTGATGGTGTGCTTATGTTAGGTGGAACCATGGGGACGGATTTGTCCTTGGATGTAGCAAATGCGCTGCCGTTTGGGTTTCCAAAATTTATAATCAGTACCATTTCTTTTTCTCACCTTATACCGCCTGAAAGATTGAGTCCCGATTTGATGATGATATTATGGTCGGGTGGCTTATATGGATTGAACTCTATCTGTAAAGCTTCACTAAGTCAGGCTTGTGGAGCTGTTTTGGGTGCGACTAAATCAGTTGAACCTCCTACCTATGATAAACCAGTAATTGGCATGTCTTCCTTAGGAAGCTCTGCATTAAAATATATGAAATTTCTCAAACCCGAATTGGAAAAAAGGGGGTTTGAATTAGCGGTCTTTCACACAACAGGGCAGGGGGGGAGAGCCTTGGAGAATCTTGCGCTACAAAAGAAATTTGTTTGTGTAATGGATTTTTCTTTACAAGAAGTTGCGAATGAAATGAAAGGTTCTATTGTTACTTCTGGTGCGGACCGAATGGAGAATGCTGGCAAGATGGGAATCCCATTAATGGTAGCTCCTGGAGCAATCGATTTGATTGATACTCCAACCTGGAAAGCGCTGACCGACGACTTGAGCAACCGAGAGTACCATGCGCATAACCGACTCATTGCATCTGTTACTATGCATCCAGATGAGCGTCGTGAAATGGCTCATTTAATTTCTCAAAAAATGAAAATGGCAAAGGGTGAAACTGCTTTTTTCTTACCACTTTCAGGAATTGAAGAGTGGGACAGAAAAGGAAACCCTTTACATGATGCAGAAGGACATGCTGCCTTTTGTGATGAAATCAAAAAAGTTTTACCTAGTGAAGTTCACTTTGTAGAATTAGATGCACATATAAATGACCAAGCTTTTTCTGATGCTGTTTTGAATTTATTTGATGAGTGGTTGGATAAAGGAATTATTTCAAAAGAGAAAATTAGGAAGAATGCTTAAAGGACTATTGTTGGACTTCGGGAGTGTGATTAGTAAGTCTCTTTTTGAAAGACATCAAATCACAGAGGAAGCTTTGGGATTGGAAAAAGGGACGCTTAAATGGCAAGGGCCTTTTGATCCTGAGAGTGATGACTTGTGGATGTCTATGCAACGAGACGAAATTACAGAACGTCAATATTGGGGAACTCGTGCCAAACAAATTGGTGAATTATTAGGTCACCAAAACTGGAGCATGCTCGACCTATTAAGAAGTATGGGCGGAGAAACAGATTACTCAAAAGTCCTTCGGCCACAAGCTGTAAGAACCATTGAGCTGGTAAAGAAGGCAGGTTTGAAAGTGGGTATTTTGAGTAATGAGATAGAGTTATTTACAGGAAAAAAATTTGTAGATAATTTGCCATTCCTGGATCACTTAGACAGCTTTTACGATGCCACTCATTCCGATATTTTAAAACCTGACCCACGAGCATATGCTGGTGCCATGGAGAATTTCAACTTAAAACCAAATGAGGTTTTATTTGTAGACGACCAGTTACGAAATATCATGGGTGGAATGAAATTTGGCTTACGCACCTTTCATTTTGATATTACTGAACCTGATGCATGTTACGACTATATATTGCAAGTGTTAAAAGTTAAAAATAATCCCACTATTTTGTGAAAAATATAAAGAAATTATATTATGCCAATATCTATTAATCCCTCGGAGGAAAGAGAACAACAAATTAATCTGCATCATGTGCAAATGAATAAATGGAATGCCAAAGAGCAATGGCATCCTATGGGTCATCCTAATGATTCTTTGAAGAACCCTCCGTTAATCATTACTAAAGGTAAAGGAGTACACATTGAAGACATAGATGGTAATAGCTATGTTGATGGTGTAGGTGGACTGTGGAACATTAACTGTGGATATGGTCGAGCGGAAATCAAAGAGGCAATTATAAAGCAGATGGATGAATTGGTTTATTATTCAACATTTAGAGGCACTTCGCATCCTCGCTCTATAGAGTTGTCCCATAAGTTACTAGAGATGACAAAAGTAGAGAACATGAGGCGTGTTTTTTACAGTTCAGGAGGGTCAGATGCGATGGAGACTGCAATGAAATTGGCAAGACAGTATTGGAAAATTTTAGGTCAAAAAGATCGATATAAATTTATTTCCCTTAAAGATGGATATCACGGTACTCATTTTGGATCTTCCTCGGTAACCGGGAATGCTCGATTTAGAAGAGCTTATGAGCCAGCTTTACAGGGATGTTATCATATTGATTCCCCATGGATGTATCGAAACCCATTTACGGAGGATGATCCTATTTTATTGGGGCAAAAGTGTGCAGAGCAGTTGGAAAGAATGATTGTCCATTTAGGAGCAGATACGGTAGCAGCTTTTATAGCAGAGCCTGTCTTAGGTGCTGGCGGGGTTATCGTTCCTCCTGAAAATTTCTACCCGCTTTGTCGAGAAATTTGTGATAAGCATGGTGTGCTTTTTATAGCTGATGAAGTGATTTGTGGATTTGGTAGAACAGGAGAAATGTTTGGTTCAAGAGGCACGGGTGTTAAGCCAGATATCATGACTTTAGCCAAGGGGATAACTTCTGGGTATATACCATTGGGGGCTACTTTATTCAATGATAGAATAGATGATGCATTTGCAAACAACAATGATTCTATCGGAAGTATAGCCCATGGGTACACATATTCAGGTCACCCTTTAGCGTGTGCAGCAGCATTAGCGTCATTGGATATCGTAGAAAAAGAGGATCTACCAGGTAATGCTAGTATTCAAGGTGATTATATGATGAGCCGATTAAAGACATTTGAAGATAAATTTGCGAGTGTTGGAAATGTTCGTGGTAAGGGATTGATGGTTGCTATTGAAATGGTTTCAGATAAGAAAACCAAGAAGAAAGTAGGGAAACCTTATGTAGCTTCTATTTATAAAAAGACATTAGAGAGAGGGGCAATTGTTCGCACCTCAGGAAATAATCTGATTATTTCTCCACCATTAGTTATACAGAAAGAAGATGTGGATGTTATTGTAAATGCATTGGAACGGGCTTTTGAAGAAGTGATTTTGTAAGTTTATTTTTTAGTTATTGACAGAAGGGGCTTAAACCCCTTCTGTCTTTTTTGAAGCATCAATGAATTTACTTTTGGAGCTTCAATGGTGTATGCATTGACACTTTTACATTGGAGCTATATAGGGTATTGATGTGTTTAAGATATTTTGTGAAACTATCGACAGGGTCAAGTCAGTTTATTGTCTAATCATCAATTTTTTCATTTTTTAAGTATAGTCCTACATAAAAAATAAAAGCTGTAGCTAGGGTAGATAAGATAATTCCGCAAGTAATACTAAAAAGGGTCCCTTGATAGAAATGAGCAGAAATAGTGGTAATTATGGCGGCACCTAATATCATAGATGCTCCATAAATTGAAGATGCAAATCCTGCGATTTCAGAAAGTGGAGCAAGTGCAATGGTACTTGTATTGGGTAGAATAAAGCCAATTGAAGCAATGTAGCAAGAAAAGAACAACCCATGCTAACCAGAAGGGTACATCATCTATAAAATAGCAGATGATAAAGCCTGCTGATGCAAATATCGATAAATTGATTCCATGTTTTAATAATTTTATAGGATGTTCTGTTTGAGTCTTTTTCTTGTTGTAGATTGTTGCAGCAACCATTATACCTGCGCTTAGTCCAAAAATGGGACCTACCAAATGAACTGCTATCCCATAAATGTCAACGATTAATAAAGAGACGTTTGTCAAAATTATTTGATAACCTGCAAAACTCGTCAGGATTATTAGCATAGCCCACATACTTTCTCTAGAAGCCAAAATTAAATTTGCACTATTAGAAATTTGTTGACGAACGGTAAAAGCTTTATTTTTTTGTGGGTATGTCTCGTAAGCAGTTAACCAGATAGATATTAGTAATATAGATCCTAATATTGGTGGGACCAAAAGAGCGGTTTTCCATCCATAATGTAGGTATAATATGCTTCCTAGTATTGGCGCAAATATGGGTGTGAATAAAAGAGCTGCAGTAAGCGATGACATTAATTTGGCTAGTGCTTTTCCATTAACTATATCTCTTGCAATAGCACGTGCATTCACGGGCCCTGCTCCGCCTCCAATTCCTTGTAAAAATCGGCCAATAAGTAAGCCATCAAAGCTAGTTGAGAAAACAACAATTAGTCCAGCAAAAACATAAATTATTAGGCCTGTGTATGTAATTGGAATCCGACCAAATCTATCACTTAAGATGCCAAATGGAATCATGCTTAATCCATAACCAGCCAAGAATGAACTGACAATTAATTGCGATTTATTTTTATCGACTTGAAAATAATCAGTGATAGATGGCAGTATTGGAATACTAATATCAACCGCGACTGCCGTAATGACTATTAGTAAAAGAAGAGTATTTTGGTACCTGAGATTTCTTTTTTTCACGTATTAGGCATCTTGTCCTCTTCGGTACTGATTCGGTGTAAGCCCAAATTCGTCTTTGAATTTATTTGAAAAATATGGGGCATGTTCATAGCCCAATTCATAAGCAATCTGCTTTAAGCTTAGGTTAGAATAAGCTAATAGGCGTTTGGCTTCAAGCATAGTACGCTCAACGTGCAGGCGTTTGGCTGTCTTTTTTGTAAACCTTTTTATGATTTCAGAAAGTTTCCTTCGACTCAATCCTAATTTTTGAGCATAAAAGGTTATGTTATGTTCCTTTAAAAAATGTTTTTCTAGTAAATCTACAAAAGCTTGATAAAGCACCTTCTCATTGTTTTTCGTATTTGAGACTCGTTCTGTTTGAGCAATTCGAGCTCTTCGCTCTAGGATCAAAACTAAGGCTATTAATAGATGTTGCATAATACCTTTACTTAAGGAAAAGTCACTAGCTTTTAGATATTCCGACTCTAATAATATAAACATATTAACACATTGATTCATCTCCTCTGAGGATATCATCATTTGATGATTGTCGTCTCCTAGATAGCCTTTGAAGCAAGCGTAAAATGTGGTTTTATAACTAGTGCCGCTTGATGGGATAAATTCATTATTATAGCGTACGAAAAAACCTTTTATATTTTCGATTTTTAGAATCTCATGAACATGCCCTTCTTCCAAAGTACAGATTTCAGGAAAAGTAATTTTATTTTCAATTCCATCTATAGAGTGAGTCAGTACACCTTCTGTGACAAAGATTAATTCGTGAAAGGTGTTTGTATATGGCTTATTTAGTATTAAATTTAGGTCAATGTCTTCTAAACGAAGTATGCAAAGCCCGTCTTTATCCCGAAACAGTTGCTCCATTTTTAACTTGACTGACTTCTTGAATTCCATGATTGACATTTATGTTACTACAATCTATCAAGATCATAGTAGTATTGTGAGTGCCTTGCGTGACTGCTCTTGATATATTTGGTCTTTGGCGAGTTAATGCATTTTTTAAAAAAAAAGATAGATAATTACATTGCAAAATTTACTATCACTAGATTTTCTTCAAAGTCCTCTGTGTTTGGCAATTCCTCTAAGTTACCTAATCTTCCCAAATTATTACATGTAAATACCTTGCTATTTCTTGCACTGTAAGGGAGTTTGCTAAGGCTGTTCCCTTTTAATTGAAGGGAAAAAAGAATAGTGATCTTAGTTTTATTTTTTAATCACTCCGGTAGTTTCATTTTTGATGACTTTACTTAAGCTACTTGAAACCCTTATTATTCATAGTTTGACAACGGTGAACCATTCTAGAATGGAGCTGTCAAATGTCCCATCCATTCTATTTTTATTTCAAGTTTAAAATAATCCAAAAGGAATATTATATAAGGAGAAACCTGAATCTCTGAGAATATTAACGTGTGATATATTTAAACCCAAGATTTGTAATATTTACCATCATCAATCTTTAAACCGTTTTCGGTAACCATTAAGGGTTTAAATGTATCAATCATTACAGCTAATTCTTCTGTTTCTTTTTGCCCAATACTTCCTTCATAAGTTCCAGGATGTGGGCCATGTGGAATACCTGCAGGATGTAAAGAAATATTACCTGGTGCAACATCTGTTCGACTCATAAAGTCTCCATCTACATAATACAACATCTCATCTGAATCGATGTTCGAATGATTGTAAGGAGCGGGGATAGACTTCGGGTGATAATCATATAATCTTGGACAAAAAGAGCAAATAACAAATGCATTAGTTTCAAATGTTTGATGTACTGGAGGTGGTTGATGTATTCTTCCAGTTATTGGTTCAAAATTATGGATTGAAAAACCGTAAGGATAATTGAATCCATCCCAACCAATTAAATCAAAGGGATGTGAAGCATAAAGTAATTCATAAAGGACACCTTGCTTTTTTACTTTAATAATGAAATCACCTTTTTCATCATGTGTTTCCAAGTTTTCAGGTAGCTTATAGTCCCTTTCGCAGAACGGGGAATGTTCTAGTAGTTGACCAAACCGATTTCGGTATCGTTTAGGGGTGTAAATAGGATGGAATGATTCCGCAAATAGGATACGATTATCTTTTGTTTTAAATTCAATTTTATAAATCATTCCTCTAGGAATAATTAAATAATCTCCATACTCAAATTCAATATTCCCAACTAATGTCTTAAGTGTTCCTTCACCTTTGTGGATGAAAAGCATTTCATCTGCATCCGTATTTTTATAGAAGTATGATGACATCGATTCACGAGGAGCGGCTACTCCTATATGTACGTCGTTGTTCACTAATAGAGGTTCTCTGGAATCTAAAAAATCGTCTACAGGAGCGGTATCGAAACCTATTAATTTCCTGCTAGTAATATTCTTTTTAACTGCAATTTTAGGACTTACATCTTTCTGCCCCAAAATTTCTTTGAGCATTGTAGGTCGCTGATGGTGATATAATAGAGTTGACATTCCGTCAAAACCAATTGTGCCAAATAGCTGTTCGTAATAGAGATTCCCATTAGGTTTATGGAATTGAGTGTGTCTCTTCTTTGGAATTTTCCCAAGTTTATGATAGATAGGCATAGTGTAATTTTTAACTTATTCCTTAACTTTCTTTGCGGTTGCAAGAATGTCTTTCAATTCTACTTCACTAATTTTTTCTAGAAACAGCAAAAGTAATTTACTATTTAGAAGTTCGCTTTCAGATTTATTTAGCCCTTTATGTGCATCAATTAGTTGTTTGTATTTATCATCATTTTTATACTTAGTAAATAAATCGGGTATAGATTCAATGATTGTTTGATTTTGTTTTTCGCCTAAAGCTCGTTGGAAAGCACTCGTGATAGTTTTAGTGTCTACTGTTCGGCCGCGAGCAATGATATGATGGTCAGGACGGATCAAGTACCATGAATTATCCCTAAAGTCATATTTTTGAATAATATCAGTATCTAAGTCGGATATAGTAATCACTTTAATCAAATCATGTTGAAAACTTATTTGACCATATACTAAAAGTGAAAAATCATTTCCTAAAGAATCAATCAAGAAACCATCATTGAGGACAGCGTCTTTAGCTGTATAGCCTAGCTGTATTTCTGTTTCCCATTCGGTATCGAATTCGGGGCTATTCAAAGAGGAATTCACATAACGAAAGGGGTTAGATAATCTGCCGCTATTTATTAAAGTACGAGCAAAAGAATTGTGCTGTGCTAAATCCAAAGCTGCATTTCTAAACTGTAAACTTATTTCTGATTTTGGAGAAATGAAATCTGTTGCATTAGTGGAATGAAATATGTTTTCATTGGTAGCATCACTTCTTTCTTCATCATAGCTATTAAGAAGGTTCCTAGGAGCTTGCTTTTTTAGTATATAAGCGAGTTTCCATATTAAATTATCTACATCCTGTACACCACCATTTGCTCCTCTAGCCCCAAATGGAGATACTAAATGAGCGGAATCACCAGCAAAGATTATTCTATTGTGAACAAATTTTGCCATCCGCATACATCTAAATTGATAGATGCTTGTCCATTCTAGTTCGAATTTTACATCATCCCCTAGCATCTGTCGCAATCGCTCTTTTATCCGTTCTTGGTCAATCTCTTCATCTTTGTCAATCTCTTGACCTAGTTGTAAGTCAATTCTCCAAACTCCATCTGGTTGTTTATGCAAGAGTGCTGAATAGTCCTTGTTAAATGGGGGATCAAACCAAAACCATCGCTCTGTAGGAAAATTATTTTCCATAGTGATATCTGCAATCAAAAAATTTTCTTCAAATTTTTCACCCTCGTATGGAATGTTCAATTTTGTTCTGGTAGGACTTTTTACGCCGTCACATGCAATTAAGTACTCTGCTTCAAGGAGGTAGTTTTCTTCCGGTGTTTTTATTGTGATTTTAACCTTTTCTTCATCTTGTTCAACGTCAATCAGTTCTTGTTCCCATCTTAAATCTATAAGTGGGCTTTCATGAATCGCATCGACAAGATATTCTTCAAAGTAGTATTGTTGTAGGTTGATAAAGGCTGGAATTTTATGGCCATCCTCTGGCAATAAATTAAATTCATACGATAGGTCTTCATTGTAGAAAACTTTGCCAACATTCCATACGATACCTTTGTCCAGCATCTTATCCACCAAGCCCAATCGATTTATGATTTCTAGTGTTTTTTTTGCAAAGCAAATCGCTCGACTTCCTAGGACCACCGTGTTTTCTTTCATTATAATTACGCACGAAATTCCACGGGATGCTAGATCTAATGCAGCGACTAGTCCTGTAGGGCCACCCCCAACAATGACTACTTGATGTCTAACTGGTGTTGATTTATCTTGATCAGGTGATCTTTGGTAATGAAATATCGGATTCGTGTATGTCTTTGGTTTAACCCATTTCATGATTTAAGCATTAAGTTTTTTCCACATTTCAATATCTATTTCGTCTGTCCAAATCTCTGGATGTTCTATACCTTTAGCTTCATCATATGCTCGTTTTGCATTGAAGTGCATACAATGTTCAAAAATGACCCAATGACCAAATTTTGGAGTCATAGCCTTTAACATTCTTTGATAACAGGTCTTCAAATCCTCACCAGCAGTTACACTCATTAGTGCTTGGTTATATAGCATTGAGGTGTATTCTGCAGTTCCATTAATTGCTTCTAAGCATTCTAATTCTGTTTTTAATGCTTCTCCTCTTCCTGGGACTAGTGCTTTAGGTTTAAGCGCTGCTAGTCTTTGTAGAGTGCCTCCCCACTTTTTTAGCTGTGCATCTCCACAGTACGGAGTTGCACCGTACTCTACCAAATCGCCTGCAAAACAGACTCTTTCTTCAGGTAACCAAGCAATGATATCACCACGAGTATGTCCTTCTCCAATGTGAATCAGTTCAACTTTTTTGTTTCCTAAATCAACAGTCATTTTATCTGTGAACGTCATTGTTGGATAAGTCAATCCGCTAATACTTTCGTGGCCTCTAAACAGTCTTGGAAAACGACCAAATTCTGAATCCCAATCTTGCTTTCCGCGCTCCATTATCATCTCCCATGTTTTATGCGATGTGATAATTTCATCAGCTTGATAAGCACTAGCTCCCAAAACCCTGACAGCATGATAATGTGTCAATACTAAATATTTGATAGGTTTATCTGTAACTGATCGGACTTTCGCAATAACATCTTCTGCCATTCGTGGCGTGGCTTGCGCTTCTATTACCATCACACAATCATCTCCAATGATGACTCCACTGTTAGGGTCTCCTTCAGCTGTGTACCCGTAGGCTCCTTTTGCTAATTCAACAAATGATTTTTTCTTCTCTCCTAGATCTCCCTGAGATGCAAATGTTTTTGACATAATACTATGATTGTTTATTTTTTCAAAAATAGAAAGGATATCATCACACTTCATGCACTAAAGTGTAATTTTTATTAATAGTTTATACGGAGCTTTTGACGCAGATTAAATATCATTTTCAATGATACTATTCCACTTTTTACTTAGATTTCAACAAGAAATAATATATGTATACAATCTTTAAACATGTAGTGGTGTGAAACTTGATGAGGTCAGTATTCACAGAAGGGGAGTTTACACGATCAAGCCATCTTACCGCCCAAACTTCGATAGAATGCTATATCCTACTCTCATACCCATCCTAAAACATTCGCTCAACAAAACCATCATTTCTTTGTCTATACTATGACCATCGTGTATACCAGATGATAGATATAGAATTACTAAAATTATTATTGGATGCTGGCTTACTCGTTTTGATTTGGCTGGTACAGCTAGTGGTCTACCCAAGCTTTACATATTACAATGAAGATCAGCTTAAGCAGTGGCATAAAAACTATACCGCCAAGATCACCATTATAGTACTTCCTATGATGCTGGGCCAACTGTTCCTGTACATGTATTCTGCTTTATACTCATCTGCAACATTGGATTACTTGATGGCTGCACTAGTGATAATGACATGGGTAGTCACATTTGTGATAGCAGTCCCTTTGCATAGGAAGCTAGATAAAATGCCTAACACAGTAGAAGTGAGAAAAAAGTTGATTAGGACCAATTGGATTCGAACTTGTTTATGGACTATTATTTTTATCACCAGTTATATAAGATATGCATAGTAAAGATTGGATGAAGACGGTTATGAAATTGGCTGCAGTGTATAATATATTATGGGGGGCTTGGGTTGTCCTCTTTCCATTGTCTTTTTTTCATTTAACGGGTATGGAGGAGCCCTTACATCCTATGATTTGGCAGGGTATGGGTATGGTCATTGGTGTATTTGGATTAGGCTATTGGCTGTCTTCTTACAATCCTGTCAAGCATTGGCCCATCGTAGCTGTCGGGTTTTTAGGGAAAATATTTGGCCCCATTGGTTTTGTTATGAACTACGCCATAGGTGCGGTTCCAGCTAGCTTTGGGTATACCTTGCTTACAAATGACCTGATCTGGTGGATCCCTTTCTTCCTTATTTTAAATGAGGTTCGTAAAAAGAATTGGGCTTTGTAGCTTAGTTGGGGGATGTAAGCTTCTATGTCAACTAATGCTGGCACATGGGTTAAATGGTCAACCATAATTATGAGTTAAAGCAGGAAAAAGAGCTGCTATAATATAAAATGAGTAATCACTAAACCTTAAAGAAGTGCGACAACTTGCGGAAAAATAATTTGAATTAAACTGCAAAGTAAAGGTCTTATTACTTTGCTATGACGGCAACAATTTCGTTGGCCAAGCGATATTCAATAATGAACCCGTTGAAGGTGCGAATTTTAGATTGTCAGAGATAGTTGTTGCAGATTTAGATTTGGGCAGGAGTCAAGACCAAATGCTTATTGATCATTAAATAATAATGGTTATTGAACTCTTGAGGTGATTGGCTTAGCTTATATCATCCCG
The DNA here is from genome assembly GCA_937974575.1 of uncultured Saprospiraceae bacterium. Classification (GTDB taxonomy): domain Bacteria; phylum Bacteroidota; class Bacteroidia; order Chitinophagales; family Saprospiraceae; genus JALZVN01. Next base: position 15,143 of record CALJVI010000228.1, read on the forward strand.
ACGTAAAGTTGCTTAGTTAAGCAATTAAATTTTCTGTTTAAATATTTCTGGATTATCGAATTCGATAATAAGTTCTATTAGCTTAGGGTGGTTATTTTGAATTACCATACCAGTATAGTATGTGAATTCTTCTTCAATGCTATACAGTTCTTTAGCCTCGAAAGTAAAAAGAGCCTTGTTTTCTAATTTGTTATACCAAGTGTTAAAGCGCCTCATTCTACCAAGGTGCTTATTATCTAATGAGTCACAAATGAAAATAATAGGACAATTATATTTTTCTATGAATCTTGTCATAGCAAATGAAATGGTCTCCATTATTCGTTGACCTACATCTGGTTTTTGTCCTTTCTTTTCTCCAATCCTATTGAATGACACTTCGTATATGTCACAGTCAATCAAGTCCATTGGCAATAGATGTGACGAACTAGAAAAGGAAACTTTATATTGAGTTTCTACTAATTCCTCAACCTCAAAATAGTATTCAAATTCAGAAAATTGGTATAAAGGATACCTACTCAACTAATTTAAGCTGAGTTAAGTCAATAGGGGTTTGTTTGGAAGAAGCTGCATTTCTTTTTCCTTTATCTTTTAGGATCTTTTTGATCCTTATGGCTGAGTCGCCTTTGATGTGTACTTTTTTAATTGTCATACAAGTAGTACAAATATATATAGTATTTATCTCAATAACTATACTAAATATGTTATTTATGTCATTCCTTTATAAAAATAATCAACTTCAGGCCAGTTATTCAATAATAGAACGCCTTAATCACTGCACTTGGTTCGCAATCTAAGTGTTTTAATAGTTTTTAACATAATATTGATAACCTTAATATGTGCTTGATTATAAGTTGTTTAAGCCTTCAAAAGCAGTCTGTTTGCACATGAAACTGCTTCATCTTCTTTATATTCTTAACTGGACTCTGAGATAGGGTTGTTCAGAAGTAAGGAACTAGAAATAGATCAAGATTTCACAATTTGAGAATGTACAATCTAAAAGTGGGTAAAGATTTATAATTAGGAATAAATTTCGGCCTTTATAGATTTAGCTTACGTAAGCGTTAAGAATCTATACAGCCAGGAGCCTGCCCGACTGAGTCATTCAGGCGTGCTTTTTTCCACTTGTGGAAGCTTATATTTCACTTATGGGAGCTTTTCTAGGCAAGTAGTATTAGTTGTCAAATCTCGACATAGTCTCTTGAACGAAGGCATTTAGATGTTTTCAGAGTATATCATTAGGTTTTTAGGATCCATAGCTGATACGAATTAGAAGTTATTGAGAATTATGATATTCAGTTCCTTACCAAAATTCTCTTTCATATTATCAAACTTATATCTAGATTGATTAGGTAAACATGAAGGTAAAGAAGATACGGATAGCGGACTTTAGTTTTCTCATTACTTAGTTAATGAGTTGTGGCGTGAAAGAAGTTCAGTGGATTTTGAAAAGAAAACCAACCAACCGACAACGATAGTAACAACGAATTATTAATATCTTTGTCAATTGATTGCTTATTAAACAGATACAAGATCTATTTGTACCCCCTGGGGGAATCTCCGCCTGACCACGCTGACGCTAGTCAGTCGGGCAGGCTTGCCAAGCTGTACAGATTGGGAACCATCACACCCGAAGGAATTTGTTTCCAAAAAAAAAGCCCAAACCTCTTACGAGCTTTGAGCTATTTTTTTTGTACCCCCGGGGGGAATCGAACCCCCACTCCCGAAGGAACTGGATTTTGAATCCAGCGCGTCTACCAGTTCCGCCACAAGGGCATTGCATTAAAACGGAAAGCAAAAGTATTTAAAATATACCTTCTGCACAAGACAATGATAACTTATTTATCCCGCTAAAATATACAAGGCCTACCCAAAATATATTTGGATAGGCCTTGTCTTAGCGATATAGTCAATTCTATTAAATGAATTTAGCTTTATAATCTACAATACTCTGATTTACAATCTCTAAGGCAGTATCTCTATCTTGAAACTCCTCTACGATTACAGTTTTGTTTTCAAGCTTTTTATAATCTTCAAAGAAGTTACGAAGCTCCTTAAAGAAGTGAGCAGGCAATTCAGTGATATTTGTAATGTGATTGACACTCATGTCGTTCTCTGCTACAGCGATAATTTTATCATCACTTTCTCCTACATCCATCATACGCATTACACCTATCACGCGTGCATCTACTAAGCACATAGGCTGCATATGTATCTGTGAAAGAACCAATATGTCCAATGGGTCATTATCATCGCAGTAAGTACGTGGTATAAAGCCATAGTTAGCAGGGTAGTACATAGATGCGTACAGTACACGATCTAGTTTTAGTAGTCCAGTTTCCTTGTCTAGCTCATATTTAGCCCTTGTATTCTTAGGTATTTCGATGATGGCGTTCACGGTATTCGGAACATTCTCACCTGGTGATACATCATGCCATGGATTCATAATTGTCTTTTCTGTAAAAGTACTCATATATTTAATTTCTTATGTTTTATCTTCTAAAGTTGTTAAGACGGCAAAAATCGTGCAATGGATACTTTTAACCTAACTTGGAGTGAGAAAATATCTTTTTTAACAGATTCAATTATCTCTGATATATGGGCTTTTATGTTATTCTTGCTGCAATGTTGGTAAGTGTTCTTTTTATGTGGATATCTGCCCAAATAAGCTCTTCGCTTGCTATCATTCTGTAAGTCAGTCTGATGTGGATTTTAAACACGCTCAAGCCAGGCAAAATTCAATAGCCAATAGATTACTAAGCTTCAGAAGATGGTATAAAGTGAGAATAAATGTCATATATGCCCAGAATGGGTGTAGAGCGAAGATAGAAATTTAGGTATTTCATCCTTCTGGCTACAGTAAAAGGTATCAAATTGCTGCATGGATGACTTCAAGTATCCGACTTGCAATGATCTGATGCCCGAGATCAGAATAATGGGCACCGTCTGGATAGTGCTCATCGCTATTGAGATCGTCTATCGGAATGGTGATTCCTTGTTGTCTTGCAGTGATTTCTTCAATAATCTTATTGTATTCCAGGTATTTCTGATGGCTACCAGGGAGAATGTTTTCTACTCTTGGAGAAGGGAGATTGATAGGTAAAGCGATTACTTTGGCGTTGGAATTCCTTTTTATTTCTATAAAAATGTTTTCGTAGAGTTTGGCAAATTTCTTTTTACTGATCCATGCTCGCTTTCCTCTTATCTTTACAAAGAAGCTATTATGCTTCCTAATAAAAGAATCATGAATGACTCTTAAGACATGCCTAAGTACACTGTCCTTTTTCTTATTTAAGATCTCGGCATACCAATAGGGGATTTCACGAGTGGAAGCGTCACATACACCCAGATTGATGATATAAACGTCAGGAAACTGATTGACAATAGTAGGATTTAGGATCTGCTGAATATCAGTAACCGTAGCTCTACTAAAAGCGGTATTGAGCAAGGAGACAAAGTGATTAGGGTATTTTTCTATGAGCTTTTCTTCCAAGTACTGTCCATAGTTTTTAGAGCCTTCCGATTGTGGTCTGCATCGTAAAGCAATAGAATTTCCAACTATAGTAACTTTGAATTTCTTCATTGGATGTATTAATGATGGACCATAGACAGTATGAGCTCCGTTACCCGCTTCGATGCTCCGCCATCTAAATGGTCATAAAATTTATTCTTTAGTTGATTTCTTTTATCTCTATACGAGTCTTTTCCTTCACTTACTTCAAGAAGTGAAGTTAAAAAAGAAGCTTGATCTTTAGGTTTATGCCCATGCGTTATATTTAAAAAATCAGGATAAAATCCGATTTCAGTATTGTATTTTTCAAAATCATAGACCAAAAAGATAACTGGTTTATCTTGAATCAGATAGTCGTAATACATAGACGAATAATCGGTGATTAAAGCATCCGAAATCATACACAGATGATTGACGTCAGAACAGATGTCATGTGTGATGAGCTTAATATGTTTGACCGTTTCTACAGACTTCCAAAAGTCTGCATTTGTATCATTGTTTAGATCGACATGATGAGGACGCAGCACTAAACACATATTCTGTTCCTCAAGAAATCGTTTCAAAGATGCTAAGTCATAGTCTTCAAATGGAAAAAACTGTGTAGCACCCCAGGGTCTCCATGTTGGACCGTATAAAACTACTTTATCAAAACCGCTTAGGCCAAATTGAGTTTTTAGGTCATCTTTGTCAAAATTTTTGTCAAAGAAGACATCGTTACGCGGAAGCCCAGTAAACACAAAATGTTCGACCCCAATAGGCAGCAATTTGTTTTGTTGTTCTGCTGCAAAGGCAGAAGGTGCAATCATATAATTGCTTGCATTTATCTTATTATAGGTAGATTGTATAGACTTCTTTGGAGCGTCTTTGATATTCAGCCAACCCTTTCTCAAAGGGATGCCATGATGTAGATAGATATGTTTCGGTTTTTTCTGAAGCGGAATATACATCAACACATCTTTGATATTGTGACTGCTGATATAGAGGGATGTTCTCAAGCTAAGCCAGATGCCTTTTGAGGATCTTCTTTTATACACCTTGCCACCTATTTTCTTTACTTGATCAATAACTTGATCGCTGTTGGTCAGCCAGACTGGTTGGAGCTCTTTATGCGTATTTAAAATATACTTGAAAAGTACAGCGGGATTGTCTGAAAAGCGGGTTCCATTATGCGCTCCAAATAGGATTAGTTTTTTTTGCTTAGGTATGATGAGTGCCAGCACCTTTAGAAAAAATGCAAAGGTATTCATGACTACTTCCCGAATCCAGAATATCATTGATTATTTTTGATCTTCAGATTTTCACGTTCTTTCAACAAGATATCATTGATGAGGGTAGAGGAGGTGCCTTTTGTATATGGGAAGTAGACTATTTTTACACCCACCTCATTGAATTGAGTTTCAAAATCTTTCCATTTTTCGGTAGCATACCAGTCGTCCCCCACAAACATGACATCAAATTTTATTCGATTCCACATGTCCATTTTGTCCATAGAGCTTTGAGGAACTACGGCGTCTACAAACTTTATATTTCTGACGATTTCCATTCGCTCCGCAAAAGGAATTACAGCCGTCTTGTTTTTGTAAGAAACCAGCTCATCAGTGGTGACACCCACCACCAATTTATCACATAGCCCTTTTGCATTTTTCAATAGGTTCAAATGTCCAATGTGAAATAAGTCAAATACGCCTGAAGTATATCCTGTAATCATATAGTTTCTTATTAAATTATTATCCCTGCTCCTTTATTTTGAAAAGGCTGGAGGTTGAATAAAAGCCATGCATCCATCGCCGAGACATCCTCTTTCAATTCTTCTTTAAATATATTTTCTAGAGGAACTGGAAATCCAATCTTTTTACGATCAATTATTTCATTCGGAATGAGGTCTCGATATAAGCGCTTTAGCGGCTCCTTAAAGGATTGTCCCATTCGCCATTCAAAAGGAGTACCCGCCATCATCTCTACCAGCCTATGATCTACAAAAGGGACTCTCGCTTCTACACTGCACAGCATAGTCGAGTTGTCTACTCTTCTCAATAAGCCTTGCAAATGAACTATTTGAAAATAGTAGGCTATTTTCTCCAAGGCCGTTTCGCCAGGGATGTTTTCTAAAGCAAAATCTAAAACCTCATTGTCTATATTAGAGCCATAACAATATTTTTCATCAAAGCCTTTCAGGCTGAGAGATTCACTTTGTCTTGCCCACTTAAAAATACGGTCATATCCCCAAAATAACTCATCAGCTCCTTCACCAGAAAGGACTACTGTGTTCTCCTTTTTTACGACCTTTGTCATAAGGTATATCAGGATCTCATTGGGCACAGACAGTGGTTCTTGGCGTTCCGCTAACATCCATTTACCCGTCTCTAAAAACTCCTTTTTATCCACGGGGATCTGGTGAAGTATACTGTCCAAGTTTTTATTGGCCAAGCTGCTCCACTCAAATTCATTAAGTTCTTCAAAACCCACCGTCCAAGTGTGGGTAGGCTTTACTACGTAACTCAAGATTGTACTGTCAAGACCCCCACTCAAGTAGCTACCAACAGGTACATCTGCTCTTTTTCTCAATAGAATAGCATCGTTGATCAAGGCTTTCAAGTCCTCATCTTTGGGGGCCTCCTTAGAGGAGACATCTAGATCCCAGTATCTTACAATTTTTCCATTTTTAAAATAATGGGCTGCCGGAAAAAATTTGATATCAGCATAGATCGTGTGACCTTTTACAGTCATTCTGAGTTTTCGATATTGACGCATAGCAAACTCGTCCACTGCGCTTGCCTTAAGTTGGACCAGAGGTTTGATCTCACTAGAAAATTCTATGCTCTCTTTCCCTTCTCTAAAATATAAGGGCTTGATGCCAAGGCGATCTCGGGCTGCAAAAATATCTCTAGTGATTTCATTATAGATTACAAAAGCAAACATCCCATTAAAATACTGAAGACACTTTTCCCCATACTTGATGTACATCTCTAAGATGACTTCTGTATCGGAATCTGTTTTTACATCAAGACGATGGTCTTTTATCAGTTCTTTATAGTTATACACCTCGCCATTGTAAATCATGTGAAATGGACCAGAAGTGAAGGGTTGATTAGATCGCTCATTGAGATCTATAATGGACAATCGTAGGTGACCTAAGTAGTTGCCATTCACCAGTTTGCTGTCCTTAAAATCTGGACCACGGTGATCCATTAAACCCAAGGCTTGATCAAGTTCTTCTTTGGAGAAACCAGTATTAAATGTTCCGAGAATTCCACACACACCTTATGATTTTCTAAATTTTTTAATAGATTTAATCGTTCTTTTGGCAAAGTCTATTTCATGTTTTTCAAAGAAATTGATTCCCCATAATGCGACTAAAAATAAGCCTAATAAACTGATTTTTATAGTTATACGCATGACTATATCCAAAGGGTTTATTAGAAAAAGCAAGCTAATAAAAATAAGACTAAAGCCGATCAACCAAGCTACTTTCTTTAGCTCGTACTCCAAAGGGAAAAATCGCATAGATAGCTTGTAGCTATATATCAAAGTGATAAAACTAGAAATAATCGATGCGATGATGGCCCCGTAATAATCATACTGCGGGATCAATAAGATATTGAGCACCACATTGACCATTAAGCCTACCAAAACGATATTGATATTAAACTTTGTATTTTTAGTGAAGTGAAGCCCCAGTGTGAAAATATATTGGATCGCCTTAAAAATAAATATAAAACCAATGAGTGGTACCAAGTTAAAGGCATCCCAATAGTCGGTATTACTAGCAAAGGTCTTGATCACTTCTTTCGAAAAGAATGAAATGAACAAAGTAAACATCACAACCAGCAAAGTAAAATAAGTCAATACCTTAGAAATAAATGGCTTGAAATCAGGCTCCTTGTATCTTTTGAAAGCAATAGGTAAAAATCCCAATTGAAACGAAGTAATCAAAAATACATTCGTAACACTGGAGATCTTATACCCCAAATTGTATATTCCCAAGTCCCCAAATTCATGAAAGTAGGGTAGGATAAATCGATCAGCCAGCGACAGCAACATCGCAGATAAAGTAGAAAATACCAAGGGAAACCCATAGTAAGCCATCTCTTTCGCCGCCTTCCCATTGAAGCGATAGCTGAAGTTGGAGGCTAAAAATTTGCTCGTCAGCAATAACACCAAAGAGTGCCCAACCAGATTACTGACCAGTATCCCTTTTATGCCCCACTGCAGCCACACGATAAGGTATATATTCAGTCCTAGTACAACCACCAGTTTGAATAGGTTGATAGAAATAAAAGCAGATGCTTTCTCCTTAAACCGTAAAAACTCCAAAGGTACCTTACTCAATAACTCTATACTGATAGAAACAAACAAGAGCTGAAAGAATATGGTATAGTCTACTTTGTCAAAACAGGTCAAAGCAAATTTTTCCGCAAAAGGATAGAGAAAGATATTCATTAATAGAGCGATGACCAATAACCCAAGGAAAGACGTAAATAAAATGGATTGTTGTTCCTCCTCTTCTTTAGCATCGGAGCACCATCTGATCATAGCAGTCGGGATCCTAAAACTCAATACTGCTACCAATATGACTCCGATGGTCTCCAATAGTCCAAGTACTCCATAGTCGTCTATACTAAGATGATCCGTATATATAGGCAGCAATACAAATCCGATCACTTTATTAGCGAGATTACCCACACTATAAATGGCCGATTGCTTAAATACGTTCTTAAATTGTCCCTTCATGCAATGATGAGTACGGTCTAGATTTCTTGTGATACTGCGAATAGCACCTTATTATGAATTGTTCATAGATGAGGCCCTCTTTACCCTATATTATTCAACGGAAATAATTTCTCTTTGATCTTATAAACAGTCAAATATACCAGTATTTTTATATACGTTCTCGCTCCTCATTTTAGAGGGTAGAAAGACATAAAACGCAAAAACTTAAAACAATATGTTTCAAAAAGTGAATTATTTGTATTAACTTGATCTTTGTAAGACTATTATTTTAAGCATCAAAATCAATAATTATGACAAATCAGGAAATCGCAAACCGCCTAGTAGAGCTTTGTAGAGCAGGGGACTACAAGACCTGCTATGAAGAATTATACGCTCCCAATGCTTGGAGTAGAGAGCCTAAAGGTAAAGCTCTAGTAGAATTGGCTACAGGAATGGAGGAGATAGCCGAAAAAGGCAAAAAATGGAATGAAGCAATGGAGGCATTTCATGGCTCTAGCATATCGGACCCTATTGTAGCAGATGACTACTTCTGTGTCAGTATGATGGTAGACTGTACGATGAAAGGAAAGGAGAGAAGCAAAACAGAGGAATTGTGCATCTACAAAATAGAAAACGGGAAAATAGTCTCAGAGGAATTCTATTATTAGTAGAACTCCCAGATAGATTCTGGATTATTTCAAGATTTATATATATATTTGAGCTTGGCTTTAAGCCAAGAAAGCCGCATGGGCGATCTATTTATAGGTCGCCTTTGCTGGTCTAGGTACTAAGTTTTCTTATAAATAAGATTTACAATACCTGCGCAGCTTCCTTCTTGATAGCTTCGAGTGCCTTATCATAAGTCATGTGCTTACGTTCGTCTATCAGTTTGAGCAAGGCCTGTGCATACTCATCAGCTGGCGCATTTCCATCTACCGTATCAGATACTAAGTTTACGATATTGATCGTATCATCCTTGGTAAACTTGATGATCTCCCACAGCTTGTTAGATACATATACTTGCTGTGTTACATTATGCTCATATTCTTTCTGAATAGAGACCATGAGCGCATACCTCAGCGCCTTGCTGTCCATATTGTTTGTCCTCAGGCGGAGTAGGAGAGCAGGTATAGATATACGCTCACAAAACAAGCAGAGTCTTTCATAGGCTTGCAATCGGATAGGCAAGGCCGCCTCTTGATTTCGCTCCTTGTACTCCAGCATCTTCATTTGATACTGCTTATCCAAGAATCTCCCCATTATAGTATATACCGTAAAAAATACAATCAAAGCTGGGATCGCCACCTTTATAATATCTAATACTACTTCCATTGCTGTCATGTCCTAATCAAATTTGCGCGAAAATAAGCTTTGAGTACCAATTTATAACCGCTTTGAAGAAATAACGTTACATTTTTATTTAAGAACAACTCTCCATGTTAAAATTTGTTATTTTTATACGGAACCGCCTTTAAGGTGATTTTGTTATAAAAAATGAATATTTTTGCATCAAATATATACCAATGAGTGCTATCAAAGAAACAACTGTAAAGACACCTATTACCCTAACAGACTCCGCTGTCACTGCGCTCAATCGCATTATGAAGGAGCAAAACATAGCTGAGGATCACGGCCTACGTATAGGAGTGAAAGGAGGAGGTTGTTCTGGATTTTCCTATTTACTTGGATTTGACAAGCAAAAAGAAAAGGACAATGTCTTTATGATCGGCGATATCAAAGTGTTCATGGAGAAAGCACACGGCATTTACCTCATAGGTATGGAGATTGACTGGGTAGAAGGGCTCAACAATAGAGGCTTCTCCTTCAACAATCCCAATGCTACAGAATCTTGCGGCTGCGGCAGTTCTTTCGATGCTTAGTTTTTTAATGATACCATCATAAACAGTTTTAGCTCTGATTCGGGGCTATCACGATCCTGACTCCGGCTACGCCTACATCAGGACGTGACCGCGTCATCCGCTATACAAAAAAAGCCACTGGAAAAAAACCAGTGGCTTTTTTTGTGCCGCTACTACCGCTTATCCCTACGCGCTCCGCTTGTCGAGCTCCAGCTTTCGCTTCCGCGTAGGCTTAGAGATACGCTTATTTCATGTCGAAAATTAATTATGATAAAGTCTGAGTCAATTTAATAGTCTCTTCTAGGATTTTTTTTACTTAGATTTTGAGAATGAAGAGCTGAGGATGTAATAAGAAATGGGATAATCACAATCTACTTCTCACAAGTCTTATCTTTCTTTTTATCACAGCGAACATACTTTTCGCTAGTTTGAAAACTTCTGTTGAGCCTTTTGAGGGTCTTCCGTTTTCGTCTGAATCGTAATTTATTTCAGCATTAGTAATAGCCTCTTCTATGAAAATCGGATGTCTTCTTGAATCAAATCCACCATCAAAACTTTCATTCACTTTTAGCTTCCAACTTTTACAAATATCATCAGACTCAAATTTCTCAACTTTTTGGTTTTGATGAAAAAATAACCAAACTTCAAAGCAAGGGTTACTTTCTACAATAAACCAATTTTGCTTGTCTAGACAATTAGCGCTAATCTGATTTATTTGTTTTTCTCTACTATTAGACTTGTCAGGGTCTGTATCCAAAACAAGCCATACTTCATCATTTTGTTGTAATGTGAAATTAGATTTATCTCCATGCAATGAGGCAATAGCTAAATCATAGAGACCTTTGGGTGAATTGTTTTCTTCAGGATTTAATTTATTTACCTCTACTTTTATTCTAGAATCAATTTCTCTAAAATATTGGAAATATTGATACTCCCTTTTCGCTCCTTCACAAAAAATATATAAGCTTTTTGCTTCTCTATGAGGTGTCTGTCTTTCAAAAAGCCTATTTATCAAAATCATAATCGTGCCATTTGAGATCTTCTAAATTTGCTAAAAATGGAATAGAGCCATATCTACCATTTAGATATCCTTTCCGGATGTCAATAGTTTTGTGCTCTTTAAAATCACTCAATGAGTACAAATCGGTAGAACCATTTAGATCTTTCTCCGCAAACCAAATTTCATCTTGCCTAAATATTTCTTGGTCTAGTAAATTAGATTCATGTGTTGTAAATATTAATTGTCCTAGTGTATTCTTGTCTAGTGAGAACTTTTTAATGAGTTCTTTTATGAGCAGTGGATGTATACTTCTTTCGATTTCATCAACGATATAGACCTTTTCAGATGAAATTACATTTTTGAATGCTGGAACGAAATCTAATAGTCTAATTGTTCCATCTGATTCTTCATTCAAATCAAAAAAAGCAGAATTGTTAATTGAAGAATGTTCAATTTTTAAGGTTTTTACCCAAATTATGTTATTCTCTTTTACAAGTATTATTTCATCACCACGTCTACTTGTTAGCCCGATCATTTTTCTAGGAGAGTCTTCAACAGCCTTGATCAACTTATCTAGTTCGTTCTCATTATCCTCACCAAAAAATTCTCGAATGTTCTTTTTTTCCGTTCCCAATGATGTTATTCCAATATTGAAAGAGCGCATCAAATCTTCTGCATACTTTTTAAATTCACTATCTGTATCAATTTTATGTGCTAAAGCTCTTGGCTTTGAGTCGGGTGTTATAATTTCTAAGGTTTCTGAAAACCATTGGTAGGCTTTCTTTACGTCTTTCAAGAATTTATTTTCTCTATTTGATAGAAGTTTTAAAACGGGTTCATCGGGCTTTACGAATTCTTCTAACAAGACAGTTTTTAGGACTTGGCTTTTTTCATCGTTTTCGAACTCATCCAGAAATTTGATTGTGGTAATGTCATCAAGAGTACTTCTTTCAAAAATCAACTCATCCTCTTTTTTTCCTAAACCAGAGATATATAACTCTTCAGTTAATATCTTTTCTTCGGAAAGGACGATACCGTAATACAATGGTGTATTACCTTGTATGAACTCTACAGCAATAATTTGCTCCTTTTGATCACTGAATTTATGCTGGGTGTCTTTTAGTTTAAAAGGAATCTTTTCTTTTGTAACCAATTTTTGAAATTGAAGCAAAGACTTAATTAAGTTTGATTTCCCTGCACCATTTGCTCCATAAATAGACGAAATTTTGAGCAACTCAAATCCTTCCACGCTATACTTATGGTTTTGTAAAGTTTTTAACCTCTTATTGGGTATTGTTGAAAATTCTTTTCTCTCCCCAAAAGAGAACATATTTTCTATTACAAATCGTATTAGCATAAATTAACGTGATTTTTTCACGACAATATACAAGATTTAGATTAATTATTCAATAACAAGTCCTTATATTTCGCATTTTAGGTGAAAATTTCACGCCTGCTATCTGGCGTACATATTTTATCATCCATTTTGCTAATGAGGATTCCTTCATAAGATCACTATTATGGACAGGTGTATATTAGCTCGAAGAGCCCTCATAAAACTTTTGAAAGAACGCCATTTGATGTGGAAGCGTATAGCTGGAGCTCGGCAAGCGGAGCGCGCTAGAGCCTAGGGGGTGAAGCGGTATACCCCAAAATGGATGGTGGCGGTAGAGACGCATTTTTTTCTGCGTCTGCATTTGGGGTGTAAGAGCGGAAGACCCGACACCATGAAAAAAAGGGTAGCCCTTTTCCGGCTAGCCTTTTTTTCATAGGTGTAGGCACCAAATCAATCTACTATTTGATTTTGTATCTCAGACCCGCATAAATATTTCTTCCGAATATGGGTCCCCAAATTAAGGAACTATCAAAGAACTCAGAATTTGGATTTTCGGCAGAAAGGATCGGGTTGTCCTGTGTGAAGTTGAGCAAGTTTTCTACACCTAGGTATATATCTAAAGCCTTCCATTTTTTGGTAGCCTGCATGTTGATGGTTACGAAATCAGGGGAGTAGTCAGGTAATCTATACTCGGCAGGATTGGTGCTCGTGTTAGGAATCAGTCTGTCTCCCTGCCAGTTGACGGTAGCATCAAATGCCCACTTGTGTTCAATCTCGTAAGCCATATTGATAAACGCACGCTGTGCAGAAGTAAGTGGCTTGCGAGATAAACCATCCAAATATCTAGTCTTCACATCATTGAATCTGTATGCAAGACGCAGATCAAAAAACGGAAACAGTTCTGTATCGATCTGAGCTTGTACACTGTGTGAATACGAAGGACCGTCGAGATTATAGATACTCACAGATTGTGCATCGTGTATATAGTCAACGATGACCTGCGATTCGAAAAACGTGTAATAATAATCAGCACCAAATACGACTTCCTTGGCACCCACCCGAATAGCCTTGCTCACATTGGCACCAAAGTTCCATCCAATCTCTGGCTGAAACTGATACGGGTAGTCGGCAGGTGCTCCGGGGTTCCAACGGATCTGACGGTTGCTGGCAAACATACCAATGTTTTCCGCAAAGACAGAAGCAGTCCGCAGTGATCTTCCTGCGGCCAAACGAAATACGGTATCATCATTGGGCGCATATCGAAGGTTGGCTCTTGGTGTAAAGAATACTCCATAGCTGTTGTGCAGATCTTGTCTTGCACCAAGTACCATGGTGAATACTTCACTAGGCTGGTAAGTATACTCCACAAATACACCCGTACTCACTTCATTGCGCGCAAACTCAGTCGCTAGAACCAATTCGTCAAACTTGTCATATTGAAAACTGTAGCCTACACGGTACTTATGCTTTGTAGAATTGTTGAGCACATTTTGATAAAGGTAGTTTGCATAAAAGCTGGTTTGCTTAGCGTCATATATTCGAGTGCCAAAAAGCGCATCTTGATTATGGTGTACTGCAGATAACTGTAGGCCCATACTCGCAAAAGGATTGTCTAGAAATACCTTACCAAACTTTGCCCAGCCTTCTAAGCGATTGATATTTACGGTGGCTCCCCATAGGCCATCGGCTTTTGGGTCAGGGCTAGCAGCATATCCTACTTGGCCACTTATATTGTCATACTTCGTGCCCTTGATTCCTGCCTGAAATCGGAATCCGTCATCGCCAATAAATTTCCATCTATGCAATGCAATAAAATTTTGGGACAAAGGATTGTCCAAAAATTTATCATTGTTCCTATCGTTTTCAGAAAAGTTTTTCTTTGCATGGAGTAGGGTAGCAGCATACCACTTATCATTGATATCGTGCCTGATATTTACATTCGCTTCAGTACGTCCCCCTTCATTAGCATATAGATTGACATACAGCAATTCCATATTGCCACATGGTTTCTTGAGCTCAATATTGATTTGTCCAGCAAGGCTTTCATAGCCGTTGGCCACAGATCCAGTACCCATATTCAGCTGCATACCTTCTAGCCAAGTCCCTGGGGTAAAAGTGAAGCCATACAGTGCTGCCAAACCTCGTACATAAGGCATGTTTTCACGAGTCACTTGTATGTTTGGACCTTCGAGCCCTAGCAGTTGGATCTTACGCGTGCCAGTGATGGCATCCGTAAAACTGACATCTACAGAAGGGTTCGTTTCAAAGCTTTCTGCAATATTGCAACATGCTGCTTTCAAAAATTCCTTTTCATTGATGTTTTGCACCTTGATAGGATTGAGGTAAGATATCTCCGTCGTCCTTTTTCTGTGTACTACTTCTACGGTATTTAGCGTCAGGGCATCTGTCAAAACGATAGATACTATGCTTTCATTTTTCATAGATATAGTATCATTTTGATATCCTACATAGCTCACTTCTAAGTCGTCTACTCCAGGCATACGATTCAGACTGAACTGTCCATCGACATCCGTAACCGTACCAGAGCTTTGGTCTAGCCATTTGACGGTAGCTCCAATCAGTGGAATCCTATTGCCAGTATCATCTCTCTCGTAGATCATACCTGATACTTCTTCTCTTGAGTCAACTATTGAATCAGAATTTTCATTTTTCTCCTCGTGTTCTTCACCAGCAGCATGGTCATGACCACTATGATCTTCTTCTTGTTCTGAGCTGGGTGCTACTGGACCTGCATACTGACAGCAGCCAGGTAGATTAGCATACGCCTCAGGGGAAGCTTTTCGTTTGTTGGTAGCATGTCCTGCATTGGCGATATTCTCATGCAAAACATTTTTGTCAAAGGTGGTTTTATCTATTTCTACAGTCAGTATTTGTTTTTCGAGATTGTATTGTGCATTGAGCACACCATCGGTGACGAGCGCAAAGTTTTGTATTCTAGTGGTACACATGCCACAAGCACCTTTTACATGAATCTGTACAGATTTATTACTCTTGTCTTGATCAAGGCTCAAGTCCTGTTCATGATCATGTGCTTCTCCTTCTTCTGGGGCGTGATTCTGATCTGATTGATCCTCCTCTGGCGTCAAGCTTGTTTCTGGTGGCCCATCATATTGACAGCAGCCAGGGAGTTTAGCATATGCTTCGGGAGTAGCTTTTACTTTATTGGTATTGTGTCCAGCTCCAGCTATATTTTCATGCAGTTGATATTTGTCAAAAGTTTTTTTGTCTACTTCGACAGTAAGTATTTGTCTTTCTAGATCATACTCTGCCTTAAGCACGCCATCGGTGATGATCGCATAATTTTGAATACGTTCGGTACACATACCGCATGCACCTTCTACGTGTATTTGAACTTGCTTAGTTTTAGGTCCATCTTGCGCAATCACATGGAATGCAGACAACAAAAGACCTAACATTAAGATGAAATGAATACGTTTCATATTGATATGTTATAAAAGCAATACAGCGACTGCTTTTTATTGTAGTAAAAATATATATAGGGTAATTAGGCTAAGGGATTTTCTTAGCAGTTTTGTGGCGGCTGCCAGATTAGATCGTACACTCCTATAGCAAACGGGATTCCGCTATTCAACGGAGAAGTTCTAACAAAAGAGGTAGAATTTTTGTAGTCATCAGTGTCTATCTTGCTTGTGATCAGAAATGCACTTATACAGCAAGCACATTCACATTGACTAGAGCAAGGTTCGTGATCATCATCGTGATCTGAGTCCGAGGGACTCTGATCTTCGCAGTCTAGCTGCACGATTTCTTCATGAGAGCAGCAATTATTAGCAAGTGCGTATCCCATATTTGGGAAGGCAACAAATAATGCTAATATGATGGCTACAATTTTCACTTATTTCTCTAAAACATTGATTAATACAAATATAGTGCAATCTTTTGATGGATGCTCACTTATTGGATGTGAAAACCCCAGTGAGTGGTGTACACCTCCTATAATTAACGGTTTTTAGCTCAAAAAGATATCAGAAAGCTACATTATGTTGATTATGTATCCTTTATTATGAAGGGTTTTTCCCCTTTAACCATAAATAAATATACAAAACCTAGAAAGGAAACCCCTGCAATGACCCAAAAAGTAAAAGTGAAATTGGAAACATTATTTTGGTACAATTCAGCACTCAATAGTGCTCCCAGGCCAATGCCTGCTTCCAGAGCGATGTATACAGTAGCCAATACCTGACCTAGTTTGCTAGGATCAGCTCTATCTATCGCCCAAGCAAACATAGCAGGTGAGGAGATGCCAAACGAGAATCCTAACAGGCCAGATGCTACAAATAACCAAGTAGCTGTATGGGCATAGCCCATCAATATCAAAGAGCCTACTACACAAAACAGAGCAACTTTTAAAACAGGTAAACGGCCATAGATATCCGAAACACGACCCGCTATCAATCTAGATAGAATAGAGGATGCTGTCAGTATTCCAAGATAGGTTCCCTTGTTTTCAATGCCTAGATATTCACATTGATTGGGGACTATGGTGAGCATAGCTCCAAATCCAAAGTAAAGACAAAAAGTGATGAAGCCAGGAGTCAATCCTGCTGGATGAAAAATTTCATCTTTTTTGAGCATCAGTAGTCTTGGCGAAAACGGTTTCTTGTCTTTTAGACTTTCTTTCATTCCAAATAAAATCAATATTGAAATTACAGCAACAAAAGAAGATGCAAAAAACATCATATCTATGGAGTAGTTATTAACCAAGTAACTGCCAAAAGGAGGTGCTCCTGAAGCACCTAGGTTCATAGATACACCCAGTATACCCATAGCTTCACCTCGGCGATGCGCTGGAACTATGTCTGCGGCATATGCCGTAGCAGCAGTAGGCTTGAAACCAGTGGACATACCATGAAAAAACCTAAGGAGTAAAAATCCAGCCACTCCCGACACAAAGGGATAGAGCAGGCTGCAGATAATACACATGCCAGTGCCAATGACCATCACTGGGATCCTACCCACCGTATCTGCTAGTTTACCGCTGAATGGTCTACTCAAGCCAGCAGTTAAGGTAAATAAGGCAATGATTAATCCAATATACTCCTCGCCACCCATTTCGCTTAGGTAAGCAGGTAGCTCAGTTATGATCATACTAAAAGATGCAGCAAAAAGCGTGTGACTGATACACAAAAGGATGAAGGATCGTGTATAGAGAAATTGATTGAATGTAGTCTTATTTGAGTCCATTTTGCTGCACAAAGATGGCTTAAATAATAACTAAAAGTTTACAATCACATCGTCCAGAATAAAATAATTAAAAGACATTTATAGCTTTAAAAAATTAGTTACTTTTAAGCGAAAATAAATCAACTACATATTATGTCAAAAGTACTTATCATCGGAGCAGGAGGGGTAGCTCGTGTTACTGCTTTTAAAATGGCTTCTCAAAAGAGAACCTTCTCAGAAATCATGATCGCAAGTAGGACAAAATCCAAGTGCGACGCCATAGCAAAAGACATTGCGAAAAAGTATAAACGCAATGATATCAAAACCAAAAAAATCGACGCAGAGAATGTACCTGCCCTTATACGACTGATCAAGTCTTTCAAGCCAGATGTACTTGTGCATTTAGCCTTGCCTTATCAAGACCTTACCATCATGGAGGCATGTCTTGCCACAAAAACACCTTACCTAGATACTGCCAACTACGAGCCCAAAGACGAGGCAAAGTTTGAATACAGTTGGCAATGGGCGTACCATGACCGATTTAAGGAGGCCGGTATTATGGCTGTACTAGGTTGTGGCTTTGATCCCGGAGTGACAGGTGTGTTTACTAAGCATGCAGCAAAGCATCACTTTGATGAAATGCATTATCTGGATATTGTAGATTGCAATGGCGGAGACCATGGCAAAGCCTTTGCAACCAACTTCAATCCAGAGATAAATATCAGAGAGATCACCCAAAAAGGGCGTTATTACAAAAAAGGAAAATGGATCGAGACAGAGCCTTTTGCGATTAAGAAAAAATTGACCTACCCCAATATTGGAAAGCGTGACTCCTATCTGCTTTACCATGAAGAGCTAGAATCTTTGGTGAAGCACTTCCCCAGCATCAAGCAGGCTCGTTTTTGGATGACTTTTGGCAAAGAGTATCTTACACACCTCCGAGTCATTGAAAACATTGGGATGGCACGTATAGATACGATCAAATATAAGGGCATAGATATTGTGCCACTACAGTTTTTAAAGGAGGTATTGCCCAATCCTGGTGACCTTGGCGAGAACTACTCTGGTGAGACTTCCATTGGATGTCGTATCAAAGGGGTGAAAAATGGAAAAGCAAAGACGTATTACATTTGGAACAATTGTTCTCATCAGGCAGCTTATGATGAAACGGGAGCGCAAGGAGTTTCGTATACCACAGGTGTGCCTGCTATGATTGGAGCTAAAATGATTCTCCAAAAGAAGTGGAAAGGCAAAGGAGTCTTCAATGTAGAAGAGTTCAATCCTGACCCGTTTCTAAAAGAGCTCAATAAACATGGATTGCAATGGCACGAAAAAGTCAATGCTAAATTAGAATTGTAATGATCGACCAACTTGATTTTGATACTGTTCCACCGCTCTGTTTTATTCAGGACGAGGATGCTTTAGTTAAGAATCTCAGTCTGATCAAAGAGCTTCGCAAGAATGCAGGTATCAAAATCATTTTGGCACTCAAAGCTTTTGCAAATTGGCACTTTTTCCCTTTGATGAAGCAGTATTTAGATGGCGCAACAGCTAGTTCGCTTTATGAAGCAAAGCTGATTTTTGATGAAATGGGTCAGCGTGCGCACACCTATGCAGCAGTCTACGAAGAAGAAGATTTTGATAAGATTCTTTACTACAGCGATTATCTTACTTTCAATTCTCTTTCTCAATTAGAAAAATATAGAGCGCATTTGAACGATAAGGTCTCCATCGGTCTTCGTATCAATCCAGAGTATTCCCCTGTCCAAACAGAGTTGTACAATCCCTGTGCTACAGGTAGCCGATTGGGTATTACTTCGGATCTATTACAAAAACTACCCGAGGGAGTAGAAGGTCTGCACTTCCACGCGCTATGCGAATCAAGTGCCTTGGATTTGGTCAATGTTGTCAAGGCTATAGAAGAGAAGTTTGGCGATATGCTGTTCTATGCAAAGTGGATCAACTTAGGCGGTGGTCATGCCCTCAATTCTGGAAAATACGATTTAACCAAGCTGATTTTTCTATGCAAAAAACTGAAAGCTAAATACGACATAGAAGTGATCATGGAGCCAGGCTCTGGCATCTTGTGGAACACGGGCGTACTGGTGACTAGGGTAGAGGATATTGTTAGCGCCAATGGTATCGATACGCTTATGCTCAATACTTCCTTCACCGCTCACATGCCCGATACATTGGAGATGCCGTACCGCCCCGATATTCTCGGTGCAAATAAGGAGGGCAATGGAGAATTTCAATATCGCCTTGGCGGTAACAGTTGTCTAGCAGGCGATTTTCTAGAACCTTACGGTTTTTCCGAAGAAGTAGAAGTAGGAGATCGCATCGTCTTTTTGGATATGATGCACTATACCACTGTCAAGACCAATATGTTCAATGGTGTCCGTCACCCCGACCTTGGTACTTGGTCACAGGAGAAGGGCTATCGCAGCCTCCGTACCTTTTCATACAAAGACTTTCACCGCAGAATGGGCTAGTAGGATTTGGGGCCATCACGATCCAGACTCCGGCAGAGCCTTCGTCGGGACGTGACCAGGCTTTTCGCAGCGCGGCCCTACGCATACTCGCCAGGCTATACTCTAGGGCTGGTCTCCACTGTCGACCACTGCTACTATCCTTTGTCCTTGACTTGCTCGACCTATACGGTCTCGCATTTCCTATTAGGTGCTCTGTTTTAACACAACAAAAAAGGTGGTTTCAATAATCGAATATTAAAACCACCTTTTATTTTATACCTAGTACCTAGTACTTTACTTCATTAAAGTAACATTACCCTTCAGTATATCTCTAAAGCCATCACGATACTCAAGATCTATATAGTAGATGTAGACTCCTACAGGCATCTCCTCATCTTTATATATTCCTTGCCATCCTTCACTAGAATCATTTGGCTGGATATCTTTCTTAAAAAATACTTGTGTTCCCCACTTATCATAGATCGCAAAAGTATTGATGTTGGTCACTGCATTATCTTTAGCAAAAAGGTAAAATTCATCGTTTGATCCATCTAAGTTAAACGGAGAAAAAGCATTTGGCACATATACATTTAGATTCCGATCTACTCTTAGTTGTATCTGATCCATAGCCGAACAACCACTATCCAGTGTCACCTCTAGGGTGTACAAAATATCTATTGGACTAGTGGTAATAGGGTTGAGGCAGTCATCACAGGATAAGCCTGTAGATGGCGTCCATTGAATAGAAGAGATATCATTTGGATCTATATTATTTAAGTTGGAACTAAGGTTGACACTATCTCCAACTAGAATTTCTATCTCTTCCATAAGGTCTACTCCGATATCTAGAGCAGGATTTATAATGACCTCTTGCGCTACTTCACAGCCATTGGCATCTAAAGCAGAAAGTTGGTAGGAGCCAGGCATTAAATCAGCATAATCTATATTGTTGGTGAATGAAATACCTCCGTCAAAAGAATAAGTATATGGTCCTTCGCCTCCTATGACCTCAGAGATCATTATAGCACCCAAGTCATCACTACATTGTGGATTTTGAGCATCAAAAATCAAATCAGTAGGTATGTTTTCATTTACAGTAATAAGGACTTCATCTGTAGAAATACATCCGTTATCAGTATTTAATACTTCAAGCGTATATAGGCCTGCTTCAGTAACTAAGGGGTTTAGCGTACTGTTTCCTTGTGTAATATTTCCATTACCCTGGTCCCAATTGATTTCATAAGAAGCATTTCCAATGAGCTCTGCTTGTAATTGGTATTCCAGAATATTACACTGAAGTTCAAAATCACTTCCTGCATCTATGTCGGGGGATACGATATCTTGTATTACATTTACCATATCCATACTATTGCAGCCATTGTCAAGATTGGTAATCTCCACCATGTATTCACCAGGAGTATCGATTTCCAATTCATTGGTATTTGCATTAGGTATTACATTACCATTTAGCGTCCAGACGATTTCAGTATTTCCACTATTTGCAGGGATGCTTATAGTAGTAGTAGAGATGTCGCAGTTGAGCATTGCTGGTTGACTCAAAGTCGCCAATGGAATAGCATCGTCCTGAGTAACTGCTACAGCATTCATGTCAGAGCAGCCATTGCTAAGATTGGTTACTTGAAGTTGATAGTCACCAGCGATATTCACAAGAGGGTTCAGGGTGTTTTCACCACTTACAAAATTTCCATTTGTAGTCGACCAAATAAAACTCACTTCGTTTTCATTCAAGCCGTTTAAGTCCCCTGTGAGCGCTATAACTGGATCTTGACAAGTGATTTCTCCAGAGTTTGCTGATACTACGGTTACGGTTGGAGTGTCTTGATCGACCTCTACAGTCACACTATAGTCTGCTTCACAGCCATTACTTGGGTCTATGACAAATAGGCTATAGGTGCCCGCCTGATCAACGACCAAATTAGATTCAGCAAGATTGCTATTCAATACATTGTTGTTAGCATCTAACCATGTATACTCTAAGTTTTGTCCATTCATTTCTACTGCTATCAATTGCGTACTTGTGTTGATACAATCAATTGTCTCAGGTATTTCAATGGCTACATTCGGCAATTGTCTCAAGTCTTCAACGGTGAGTATTGATTCCGCCATACATCCATTTTCAGAATTGGTGATTTCCAAAGTATATTCTCCAGGTTCCGTAAATGTGTTTTGCAATATTGTAGCTAGCTCATTTCCATCTACATCTGTCCACGCGTACTGAAAATCTACACCTACACTAGATCCGTTTGCATCCACAGTTGCGGTTGGTTCTGGACAAGTCAGATTTGCAGAATTGTCCAAGACGACTACTGGATTTTCTATATCCTTTTCTACATCTATATCAAGCATGCTGATACATCCATTTACAGTATTCGTTGCAGTAAGTACATAGTTTCCACCTTCGTCCAATTCTGGATTTAGTGAGTTTGCACCATCTATAATATTTCCATCCAAAGTCTCCCATGTATATTCGTAAGTCCCATTTCCTTGGTTCAAGGCTTGGATGGTTATAGTTTCATTAAAACAATTGATGATGTCCGGATTGTCAATCATAACCATAGGAGCCTCCTTGTTTTCTATCACTGTGACGGTTTGCTCTACTTCACAACCACTGCTATTATCGCTCAGTGTAAGGGTGTATGTTCCTGCACTATTCACAATAGGATTAAGACCAGTCTCTCCACTGACAATGTTGCCGCCATCATTGCTCCAAGCAATGGAAATATTTGTCCCTTCTGTAGATTGAGATGCATCTAGCATGATCTCTTCTTGAGTACAGGTAATTTCTTCGGGTATTGAGATGGCAACGGTAGGTGTATTTTCATCTACATCTACCATAACAGTAGCAGAAGCGGTACATTGATTTGCTATGGAGGTTACTATGAGTTCGTATTCTCCAGCTTGGTTGACCATTGGACTATTGGTCGTTTCACCGCTTAAGATATTACCCGTCAGTGCATTCCATTGTAGATCCAATCCAGTCAAGTCAGAGTCGACTCCAAGACTCACTTCAAGGGTTGTACAGCTTAAGTCCTCAACACTTGCAAGTACTAGGCTAGGGGCAGTAGTGTCGGCACCGATATTTATAGCGCTTGTACTTTCACAATCATTGTTAGTATTAAAAATGGTTAGGGTATAATTCCCTGGTTCAAAGATCTCTGGATTAGGGGTATCGTCATTAAAGATATCATTTCCATCATCACTAGACCACTGATAGTTAATTCCACTACCACTAGTCGAGTTACTGGCATCTAAAGTGATACTTGCTGTGGCGCAACTAAAATCTGTAGCAGGTTCAAATTCAATAATCGGTTGATCAAGATTTGGTTCAATGGTTACATCGCTTGTTTGGGAGCAACCGTTTTCATTGTTGATAACTGTCATGGTATATGTCGAAGCGGATCCAACTTCTGGATTGAAAGTATCCTCTCCACTGATAATGATTCCATTATCGGAAGCCCAAGCAATAGTAATATCAGTCTCATTAGAAGTCAAAGAACCATTTAAAGTGATGGCATCTACACCGCAGTTAAGAGTGAGATTATCGCCAGCATTTATGACTGGATTGTCTATATTTTGAGCGACTTCAAATGTTTGATTCGATTCACATCCATTTTCCGGATTCGTAATGCTTAGGGAATAGGTACCTGGCATATCTACATCAATATTTTCACTATTTGCAGCAGATGTAATATTTCCCCCTTGGACCGCTTGCCAATTGTATTCCAAGTTTTGGGTTGGATTGTTAGCAATGTTTACGATGTTTAGCTCGGTAGTGCCACAGTTGAGCTCGTCGATAGGGGAGAGTTCTATCATAGGAGCCTCTAGATTATCATCTATAATAATACTCGCAATAGAGGTACACTCATTCGCTTCGTTGGTCACCGTTATAAAATAGGTTCCAGCAGCAGTGATTACTGGTTGTAGTGAAGATGCTCCACTTACATCTGTACCCCCATTATTACCCCATTCATAAGAGAATCCAGCACCGTTGTCAGATTGTTCTGCATTTAAGGTTATAGTACTGAATGTACAATTAATAGTATTGGATTCAATGGCGACTATTTCGGAGTCTGGAATGTTATTGTCTTGTTCCACGATCACTTCAGCGGATTCTTCACAGCCATTATCTAAGTTGGTGACGGTGAGTATATATGTTCCTTGTGCATTGACATTTATCAAGGCTGCGTTAGCATTACCCACAATGTTTCCGCCAAGTGTTGTCCAAGCGTAGCTGACATTTAATTCGTTAGAGCTTCCGTTTACAGGTATTTGATCTTGTCCACAAATTAAAATTTGGGTAGGGTCAACGAATATACTTGGTGGATCTTGTCTGTCGATCACTTCTACCGTTGCAGTGCTGGTGCATCCATTCTCTCCAGTAACTTCTACATTGTATATTCCTATGTCACCAACCATTGGACTAGCTGTAGTAGAACTAAATGCATTTGGCCCTGTCCAAGAGTACGCCTGAATATTTTCATCAGAACCTACTGCTAGTGCTACATCGCCAACACAGGCTAGATCTACATCTGGATTTGAGTTGATAGTAGGACCATCAGTGTTCTCATCTATCACAATTTCAAAAGGGACTTCACAGCCATTAGGAGCGGTGACCGTCAATATAAATGTACCAATCATATCGGCATTGATTTGATTAGCACTGATTGGAGTGTTCATTGGGTCTGTCCATGCAAAAGTAGCACCTGGTGTACCAGAGCTGGCTATTAAAACTACTTCGGAAACATTGCAGTCTAGGGTGGTTCCTTGGTTTGCTATGATCTCACCGTCGGGGATATCTACGCTTTGCTCTACTTCAAAACTTATAGTGTTGGTACATCCATTTTCTGCAGTGATAACAGCGGTATATTCTCCTCCTTCTGTAATGTTATCTGGACTTTGTTGGGAGGAGGTATATCCATTCACGCCTGTCCAAGCGTATTCTAAAATATTAGTTGTTGAACTGACACTAATAGTTGCCATATTCTCTGTACAAGTTATTTCTTCTGCTGTAAAGTCGATGTCTGGCATCGTAAGATCAGCATTGATGGTAACCATGCCTTGTTCAGTACATCCATTTGCAGCTGTGACGATGACATTGTATGTACCTTCAGCGTCAATCATTGGAGCAGGACTGTCAGAGGTATATCCATTTGGTCCTGTCCATGCATAAGTGTAATCAGGATCGTTAATAGTATTTATTACATCCACTTCTTGATCTAGACAGGTGATTATATCACTAGGATCAATGGAGACGTCCACCATAGGAGGAGTGTCATCTGTCATTACCTCCACGGAGTAGGAATTCTGACATCCATTGGCTCCGTTTATAATTAGGTTATATGTCCCTGGGCCTTCTATTTCAGGAGACTCATCAGAATAAGATTGGTTGTTTGGTCCTGTCCATTCATAAGACAAGCCACTTTCACTTGCAACACTTGTTAGGGTAGTGGTAGTTCTATTGCAGCCTAAAATTTCTGGCGTATCTATAGTGACTGTTGGCTGAGTGGTGTCGGCATTTATGAATACTTGGTCCATAACGGAGCAGCCATTGGGGGCAAATACGGTTAAGGTATAAGTACCGGTATCGCTTACCATCCCAGCATCTGCATCAGTGGCAGTAAAGTTATTTGGTCCAGACCATAAATAGGTAGCATTGCTTGAAGTAGATCCACCGGATAAGGAATATTCAGTAGTATTACAATCGATGACACCATCTACGACTGTACTAATGTCTGGTACATCTGCACTTTGTTCAATTTCTACACTATCGGTAGCTGTACATCCATTAGCAGCAGTAGCTGTTAAAATATAAGTACCTCCGATTTCTACAGAAGGCATTTCGTCAGTATCGTTGGAATAGTTGTTAGGCCCTGTCCATTCAAATGAAGCAAAGCTTGAATTGCTATTAATGGACAGTTCCGAATCGGTCAATGTACAATCTAAATCATTGGCAGCTATGATTGTAAAGTCAGGGCTGATGGTATCCGTCATGATTTCAATCATGGTATCTTGTGCGCAGCCATTGTTGGGATCTGTAACCGTAAGGTTGTATCCACCAGGTAATAAAACTACTGGCATGAAATCGTTAGAAGTGAAATTGTCTGGTCCTTCCCATTCATAATCTACGCCATTGGTGTCTGAGCTGCCTAGAAGCGTTACCTCCGTATTGGTACAGCTGATTACTCCATCTGCTTCAATTTCAGCAGTAGGATAATTAGACTCATCCGCAATGGTAATTGATTCTGATGTGGAGCAACCGGTAAATAAGTTTATTACGGTCAGTTCATATTCTCCAGGTTCGGTAACGACAAGATCTTCTGAAGGAGTTCCATTGTCTGTATCGCCATCTTTTACCCAAACTTCTATAGCTTGATTATTGGGGACATTACTTTCGCTTTGTAGCGTTATTTCAGGATTGTCACAGCTGAGCATACCTACTTGGGTTATGTCAATTTCTGGTACTAGACCAAATTCAGGAATAGTCCAAACAGCGGTTTCAATACACGAACCTGCTTCATCACTTGGATCAGTCACTGTAAGGAAATAGGTTCCTGCTGTAAGTACATTGACAATAGAGCCAGATGGTGTGCCGTCAAAAGTACCTCCATTCGCAGCATCCCATATAAAAGTTGAACCAACTGAGCCAGCGGCATCAAGTACTAAATCATCCTCAAAGTCTTCACAAACGAAACCCGGTCCATCCAATTCAATAAAGACTCCACAAGGATTAAGTGCACAATCAGATAATCCTGTAGGATCACAGAAGTCAATTTGAAACCCTAAAAAAGTACCTGCATCAACTGGTAAATTATCCTCAATAAAAATTTTCCATTCACCATTGACTGGGCCAAAGTCAAAGTCTTCTATACAATTTAAAGCCGCTCCTCCAGATGAGGGATTGCCAGCTGGCCAATAAGTACCCGTAAAGTTGAATCCGAGACCAGACATAATATCGCTGTCAAATTCGTTTAAGCCAAATGGGTTCATAGGAGTCTGAGAACAAGGTATAAAATCAATATCCCATACAGATCCATCTGTATTGCCATGGAATCCAGCAGGTCCAATTAATTGAACTTCTTGCCCCGAAGGGGAGATTAGGGTAAGCACTAGATCTCCTAAATATTGATGATCAAAAAGTAAGTTGATACCGCATACACCTTGGAATGGGCTGCCTAAATTATCATTAGTGACACCTAATACATTTAGGAATAAAGTATCTGCTTCTCCGTCGGGAAGAAATAGCGGGCAGTTGGTACAACCGCATTCTACGGTTTGTGCTTGAGTACTATATCCTGCAAATAGGGATATCAGGAAAAACGTGTAAATGACTTTTTTCAAAACCTTCTCTTTTAGTGTTGTTCAAATATGGCTTGATGATAAAACACCAAACAATGTACTCGGAAATATATATATGTATTATTTATATTCTTTCGCTATGTACATCTACCAAATATCGGTTAAAATCTCCTAAAACTGAAGGATAATCAACTTATATATATAACCCTCAAAGCGCTAACCAAGTACATACTTACTTATATCCACGTATCATGAGTGTTGACCTAGCGCTGTGCAAGAGTGGCCCGATAGGGACAGACCTAGCCAGTAACGCGAGTGGATGGCTAGGGCCGAGCGAATAGCGAGCTCTGGAACATAGCGGCCGCGACTTTTTTGTCGAGGCAGGTCCCAAAGAAGTAATCTTTTTGAGCCTTTTACTTAGCCTAAACTGATTAATTTGTATCTTCATACTCATGAAAGAATCGATGTCGCCAGAGCTAATTTTACAAAAGTATTTTGGATATAGTACTTTTCGAGATCAACAGAAAGAAATAATAGAAACGGTCTTGTCTGGCCGCGATGCCGTAGTCTTGATGCCTACAGGGGGAGGAAAATCAATATGTTTTCAAGTACCGGCATTGATGCTAGAGGGCACCTGTATAGTAGTGTCGCCTTTGATATCTCTAATGAAGGATCAGGTGGAGGCCTTGCGTGCGAATGGTATCACGGCAGCTTTTCTCAATAGCTCCCAATCATCGGCTGATCAGAGAATGATAGAAACTGCGTTTTACAATGGTAACCTGAAAATGCTATACGTTTCTCCAGAAAAATTGGCTTCTGAAGTATTTATGTCGGCTATTTCAAAACTGCCCATCAGTATGTTTGCCATAGATGAGGCACACTGTATATCCTCCTGGGGACATGATTTCAGACCAGAATACGCCAAACTAAAATTGCTAAAATTTCGCTTTCCAAACACTCCAATCATCGCGCTAACGGCAACAGCAGATAGAGTAACTCGCAAAGACATCATTGAACAATTGGCGCTCGATAGTCCTTCTGCATTTATAGCTTCTTTTGATCGACCCAATATATTTTTGGAGGCTAGACCTGGACAAAAGAAGTTGGAGCAAATTGCGAATTTTATTAGAGAAAGACCAAATAAGGCGGGTATCATATACTGCTTGAGTAGAAAGAATACTGAAGAGTTGTCTACAAAATTGCAAGGGAAAGGAGTGAAAGCGATGTGCTATCATGCTGGTATGTCGGACGAAATGAGGGCTAAGGTACAAGAGGATTTTATCAATGATGAGATCCTAGTGGTCTGCGCTACTGTAGCCTTTGGTATGGGTATAGATAAGTCAAATGTCCGATGGGTGATCCATCATAATCTCCCTCAAAATATAGAAGGGTACTATCAAGAAATAGGGCGTGCAGGGCGAGATGGTAGTAAAGCAGAAACTATTTTGTTTTATAGCTTTCGAGATGTCGCTGTCTTTCGTGATATTTTCAAAAGTAATGGTGGGTCTCAAATGCCACTCAAATTATCCAAGCTAGATAGAATGCAGCAATATGCAGAAGCGCAGTCTTGTAGAAGAAAGATGTTGCTCAACTACTTTGGTGAGGTTATGGAAAAGGATTGTGGTGCTTGTGATGTCTGCAAAAATCCACCACAATATTTTGATGGAACGGTGATTGCTCAAAAAGCACTTTCTGGATTAATGCGATTGAAAGAGAATGTGGGGGTAAATGTTTTGATCGATGTATTGCGTGGATCTGCTAAACATGAGATTTTTAGTAAAGGATATGATAAGATCAAAACGTACGGTGCTGGACGAGAGTTCAGTCAGCGAGAGTGGAATTTTTTCTTGCAGCAGTTGGTCAATTTAGGGGTCATGGAGATTGACTATGATCGATATAACTTTTTAAGAGCAACTGAGTTTGGCAAGGATATCCTATTTGGTAAAAAGACATTAGAGCTTGCTAGTCTGAAGCTGAAATTAGAGCGGGATGCAGCTGCGAAGAAAGCAACTAAGACTAAGTCCAAATCTGAAGCACTCAAAGATGAGCTATTTGAAAGATTGAGAGTGCTGCGTGCACGATTGGCTAAAGCCAAAGGTGTTCCTCCATACATTATATTTGCGGATACAGCTTTGCTTGCTATGAGTGAAAGCAAACCTACCTCTGATCAAGAACTCCTTGCAATACCTGGTATGGGAGATACAAAGCTGAGCTTATATGGGGAAGCTTTCAAGACTGAAATAAAACTATACATCTTGGAAAAAGCGAAGGGGGGGAGCAACCTAAAAGGGGCGACCTATATGCAGACTTTAGAGATGTTTTCCAATGGATTATCTGTAGAAGTCATAGCAAAAAATAGGTCCCTTAATCCAAGTACGATTTACTCGCATCTGAGTCAACTCTATGCAGGAGGGGAGGACATTGACATTTTTAGATTTATCACCCAAAATGAAATAGACAAGGTCCTTGGGGTAGTGCAGAAGATGGAGTCTCCAATTACATTGAGACCAATATTTGAAGCTTTGGAGGAGAAAATAGATTACACTAAAATCAAGTTTGCCTTGGCTTACTTCGAGCGAAATAAGACGAGTATTTTGGCAAAATAAAATATGAGCATTTAGATGTTAATATTTTGTGGAATGTACAATTAGCACTGATCCTTTGTGCTATAAATTACAAATTTTTAGTTTTTGATCGCCATAAATATTGACGAATTGGTCATATATCACATTTGTAGAACATTTGTTGGATATACATGTAGATATACTGCAATGTGTTTGTCTCTGATTAGTAGGGCTTAAGCAAGTGTGAGGCATAAAAAAAACCTAACGATTGTCTTTCAACATCCGTTAGGTTCAATATGACCTCCGCTTTCGCGGAATGCCTCCTATTTCCTACGCTTTAATTCATCCAATAACCGTTCCAACTCGACACTATCATGTACCAGTACCTGTCTGGCTTTTGATCCTGCGGAAGGTCCAACGATGGTAAGAATCTCGAGTTGGTCCATAATACGACCTGCTCGATTATAGCCTAGTTTCATTCTACGTTGTAGCATGGAGGTACTGCCTATGCCAGAGGTAACTACTAAGTTGGCTGCCTCTGAAAACAGTTCATCTAGGTCAGAATATTTTAGACCAGAGGCCCCCCTGATCTCATCATCCTCAGAATGAAATTCTGGTAGATAATAAGGTTTAGGATGACCAGGTTGATCTTCAATATGACTAATTACTTTTTCTACTTCTGGCGTATCAATGAATGCACATTGTAGACGCACCACATCTGCACCATAGGATAACAGCATATCTCCACGACCGACCAATCTTTCAGCACCAGGCGTATCAAGGATAGTTTTGGAATCGACCATCGCCGTTACCTTAAATGCAATTCTTGCAGGGAAGTTGGCCTTGATAATACCTGTAATAATGTTTACAGAAGGACGCTGCGTTGCAATGATCAAGTGGATACCAACGGCTCTCGATAGCTGTGCTAATCTGGCAATTGGGTTTTCAACTTCCTTACCCGCTGTCATGATCAAATCTGCAAACTCATCAATCACCAACACTATATAAGGCATGAACTTGTGCCCTTTGTTGGGGTTGAGTCTGCGCTCTGTGAACTTCTTATTGTATTCCGTAATATGCCTAGATTTGGCTTTTTTCATAAGGCTATAGCGCTCATCCATTTCTATGATCAAAGAATTGAGCGTAGCAACCACTTTCTTGGTATCGGTTACTATAGGTTCTTCTTGATCTGGCGGCGCTGTAAGGAAGTAGTCTTCTATGGCTGCATACGGGAACAGTTCCACCTTCTTGGGATCAATCAGTACGAGCTTGACCTGTGAAGGATGCTTTTTGTAGAGGATTGACATTAAAATGGTATTGATACCAACAGACTTACCTTGTCCTGTAGCACCTGCTATGAGTAGGTGGGGCATCTTAGCAAGATCGGCAACAAATACCTCATTGGAAATAGTCTTACCCAGTGCAATAGGTAATTCCATTTTCGCATTTTTAAATCGTTCAGAAGTCAGTACTTCTTTAAGAGATACGGTTTGTTTGTTCTTATTTGGTACTTCTATACCTATGGTTCCTTTACCAGGAATAGGTGCGATGATTCTGATACCTAAGGCAGATAAGCTCAAGGCAATATCATCTTCAAGGTTTCTAATTTTAGAGATTCTTACACCTGGTGCAGGTATTATTTCATACAGTGTAACTGTTGGCCCAATGGTAGCCTTTATCTTAACGATCTCTATCTTATAGTTTGCTAGAGTCTCAATGATCTGGTCCTTATTGCTCTCTAGCTCCGCACGATCTATTTCATAATTGCCATCACTGTAGTCGATCAATAAATCAACGCTAGGCGGGACATAGTTTTTAAGATCTAATGTAGGATCATAAAGGCCGTTTTCGATAGGGTCATCTTCAGTGATCTCCATGTCTTCCTGATTCAACGCCGCAGAGGGAACAGCAGCAGCCGGCTCTTCGATCTCAAGAGAGTGTTCAATACCTCCACCAGAAACTTGTACTTGAGGTTTTCCTATTTCGAGGCTAAGTTGTTCACCAGTAGGTTGCTCAACTTCAAGGCTAGGGTTGGTTGTGACCGCAACCTTGTTTTCTGTTTGCTTAGCACTAGGAAAAGACCAGCCATCAGGATCTGCGGTACTTGTATTTTGGCTCGTATCAGCCACACCAGCCACTTGAGGTGTAGATTTTCTTTTCTTCTTCGTTCCAGTAAATCTGGCTATGAATTCGTTGAAGTTCGTTTGTATTTGGAAAATGTACTGACGCAGCGTAAAGTCATTGAAGTTGGGATTGATGGCCCAAATAACAGCAGCACTGACTACAGCAATGATAAGTACATAAACACCAGCTTCACCCACGAAGTTGATCAACCAACTGGCTACCGTCTTGCCAAAGCCACCTCCATAAGGAAATTCCATATTGATACAAAAGAATCCCAATATCACTGAGCTGAAAAATATACCAGCGATACCATAGTTGAGTTCTTTCTTATAATGTCGAATGGGATAGTTGCGTAAACGGGCAATTCCAATAATGCTAAAGAGATAGATCAATCCAAAAGAGGGGAGTCCAAATAGAACATAGAAAAAGAAATTGGAGACAGTAGCACCTAGCCGGCCTAGCCAATTGGCTATTTCATATTGGTTTTCTCCTCCCATAGCCGCTAAACCCGAGTTTAGGACATAAGCTTGGTCATCCTTCCATGTGAAAAGATAGGATACGAATGCTATTGCCAGATAAACGGCAGCAAACAAACTGAACAACCCTATAAGCTTAGGGATCCTTTCGTCCTTTAGAAAATCAAAATTTAATTGCTTACTCTTTTTCTTCTTCCGCGATTTAGCCATATGTTCCGGGAAATGTAGTGCTTCATTAAAATAAACTCGAATCGTGAAAATACATAATTTTTTTCTTAATATGTATCATATTAGTACTTATTTTAATTTGTAGGTTTCTTCCGCAGTGAAAATGGTGCTGTGTACCTTTTAATAGAGCGGAATCAGGAACCCAGCACGAGCCAAATCCATTGCAAAGCCACCACATTTATCCTGATTGTAGTCAAAAGCTCAAATCTGCACTCGAGAAACCCTAGTAGCTCAAAAGTTAAGTCGGAATCTAAACAATGAAATGATGCGTGAAACATCCAATAGATCAATTAATACCGAAGTCTATCGCAATGTTTCTAACAAAGCAATTGCTGGATGGAAATAGAAAACTAGAGAGAATCGAGCCTAGTTTTCATCTTTTCTAAGATGGGATAAATAGACGAGAAAAAAGGCTTGTAGAATAAAAACAAAAACACCATATGCTTTCACGGTATCAAAGGATGTCAAATGCAGAATGGGTTCATAGAAGATGACAATAGTGGCCGTTAAGAGCATGGAGTTGAAAACCAATTGCGCCCGTAATCTTTGCTTTACGTCAATCAAATAACTCAGTGGATGAGTCACAAAACGGGCACCCATCAGAGGTGCTAGCCACTGTGCATATTCGCCTGCAAGCCTCCATTTTTCACCCAGCACAAAGGAGAAAATATCTGGCCCCCACAAGATGACAACGAAAATAGGAATGATAATCAATGACCACATGACTAAGTTGACCTTGTTAACTAAGTCTTTGAGCGAGCCATCCTGAGCAAGATGCGCTTTATTGGCTTCCTTAAAAAATACAGGACTCACGGCTGCCGATATCAAGTTGATAGGAGCAGCCAGTATCTTTTGTTGTACCATCGAAAACTGACCATTCATATCCACCCCAAAGTTTCCTCCAAAAAAGACAAAAGGCAATTGACTGGCAGAATTGTTGATCAGATTACCCGTCACCCCAAGCGTTAAGAAAGATTTGTATTCTTTAAATACTGCACGCATTCTATCCATAGACACTTTCAAAAAGAAGGGGAGTTTGGACAGATATAGTAAGGCAAGCAACATCGCTACTTGTCCTATTAGGGTTCCTAGAATTAGGCCATTTAGGTCAGTACCGATTACACCAAATAGGATTTGCAAAACTACAGTTGTAGTAGTTTGGGCAATGGTGCTATAGGACATTTCTTTATACTTCATATCCCGATTCAGCCAGTTGTGTATGGCTTGTGATTTGCCCTCTATGAATACACTCAAGGGAATCGAAAAAAGGAATAATGGAACATGAAATGCGGGTATAATCGTTGGTGCCAAATAAATCAATCCAAGCAAAGCAGCGATGGTTACAAAGATGGTGAGCCAGTTGAAAGAGTAGCTCAAAGCCAATAGATCTTTAGCTTTGTCATCATCTTTTGGTAGCATTAAGCTGACATGAAAACCGCCACTGGCAATGGTTTTGCCAATCATCATGAGCGCCATGAAGGTAGCCCATATACCAAAGTCGTCCAAATCATACAGCCTACTCAATATAGGGATAGAGCCCAAGGACATAACCTTAGTGATGCCTACACCAGTAAATAAAATACTAGCACTTTTGACAAACTTAGAGGAGAGTAATTTTCTGAGCTGTTCGATTATTGCAATTGTTTAGTGCAAAGTAAGCCTTTTTTATGAACGGTCTATCCTGTTTTTTAGCTTACTGTAGATAAATGCGTTTCCTTAAATATAACGCCAAAATCTTCAAGATCTTTCAGCACCGTGCTATAAACATCTTGAGTTACGGGAATATGTACTCCTTTGAGGTTGATTTTGCCTTCCAGTAGTACCTTGGTGAAGATTCCCATAGGAAGACCCACCAGTTTTGCCATCGCAGTATCAGTAGAGTTATCACCTTCCATTTGCATCGTAGAAAATAGTTTTTTCTGTTCACCATTTAGGGTGTATTCAAACTCATGTTGCATGATGATAAGATCTTTGTCCTCTGGACGAAGAGTCCATTTTTTCATCAATAACTTTTGCAAGATTTGAGCAGGACTAGCTGCATCCATTTCGATCTTTTGATCAGAAAATAAGTCCAGCCAATTCAATTGTTGCATGATTTGACCATTCATATCTAGACCCAATCTAGCAGCTACTTGCTCTTGCACATTAGCACCTGGCTCATGACGTACATAGGCACTTACCCAATCGCCAAAGCTTAATTTTGCACTATCATCTATCTTATACGTATCATCAGTAAGCCCAAGTTCGATGAGGGTGTTCCATGCTTGACAGTATCCAGGTCGACGCAGTGTTCCTCTGATTAAATTTGGAGTTTCTTGCAATTTGTATATTTCTTGATAGTCAAGCGAATCACGATTTGGGTACATCTCAAATTCGCCAATACCTTTTATATCTACATTCTGAGCATCCTTAAATAATCTACGATAAGGCGCATAAGTGTACTTGCCATCTACCAGATATTTGGCGGTGCTCTGACCAGCGAGCACTACATTCCTTGGGTTCCAAGTGAATTTATAGTGCCATGGATTATCGTCTGATTCTTCGGCAATGATACCACCGGTATAAGATCTGAAAGTTGTGATTTTGCCACCTTCCGCTTTGATTTCATTTATCTTTTCCATGGCAGACATATGATCAATACCAGGATCCAATCCCATCTCACCCATAAATACAGCGCCCTTCGCAGCAAAGTCATCAGACATACCTTCTATTTCATCCGAAACATAGCTTGCAGTGACGACATGCTTTCCATATTTGAGTGCATCCTTTGCTACGATTCCATGCATGAAAGCGGGCAGCATAGAGATGATGACATCATTATCTGCTATATACTTTTGTCTAGATTCTTCGTCGTTGATGTCCAACTGGATCGCTTGACCTTTCTCAGTTTGTCCGACTTTCGATTGTGCGAGTGCTAGATTATTGTCGGCCACTGTGACGTTCCATTCCTTAGTTTTAGCTTCTTCGAGTAGGTATTTTATCAGTGAAGTGGCAGATCTTCCTGCGCCTATGACTAGTATTTTTTGCATGCTTTTTTATTTATAATTGTAGAGTGCGAATATTGCACCAAATCCT